>NZ_LJWX01000002.1:320755-641511 GCF_001431705.1 Ferrovum sp. JA12
GACTTTTTATTATTACAGGATTTATGGGGGGGTTAACCACCTTCTCCACTTTTTCTGCGGAGGCAGTGTCATTGTTGGCGCGCTCTGAATATATTTGGGCAAGCTTACACGTGTTGATTCACTTAGCAGGTTCTCTGATTATGACTTCCCTGGGAATTGCCACTATCCGTTTGCTGTTAAAAATGAAACTTATTTAACTGCAGTTAACGGGTTGTTGGGGTTGTATAAATAAAACTTGAGCTCCTCTTGGCTGTCATGCCGGAGAGGAGCTCAATGAGTCGTTGAAGTGTGATGAGAGACTATTATTTTTTGCTGGCTTCAACACTGATGGTTACGGTGACTTCATCGCCCACGTAAGGAGCATATTTACCCATATTAAAGTCAGTGCGTTTTAACGTGGTGGTGGCATCAGCACCACAGGCGTCTTTTTTGGTCATGGGGTGAGGCATGCATTTGAAAGAAGTGACTTTTAAGGTAACGGGTTTGGTGATACCTTTGAGCGTTAAGTCACCTTCCACGGCGGTGAGCTTATCACCCTCAAAGTCAAATTTAGTGGATTTAAAGGTAGCAGAGGGATATTTTTCCGTATCTAAAAAATCGGCATCTTGAATATGATTATTAAAGATTTTTGAGCCAGTACTCACCGAGCGGGTGTCAACATGAATATCGGCTTGACCTGTTTTGCTAACTGGGTCGAATTCAATTTGACCAGAGACGCTGTCAAAACGGCTTAATTGGGTAGTGAAACCGAAGTGGCTGTAGGAAAAACGTACAAAAGTATGGTTAGGGTCAGTGGTGTAGTTATTGTCTGCTGCCAACACTGAGGTGCTAGCTAAGGCAAGTAGGGCACCAATATATAAAGTTTTCATGCTGTTCTCCTGTTAAAAATGAAAGATACGATTTAAGATAAATTGTACGCATACGTACAAATATACAGGGCTTTCTCTAAAATTGCAACGCTGGGTTCAACTGGTTAGCCTGACTGCGTCACCGCTCTCAACATCCGAGTCGCAGGAAAAACCGTAATGTGGGATGACATACCTACTCCTATAAAAACTACAATTTATAAGAGAAACTACTTAATTATTACTTTTATGATTAGTAGAGCTGATGATTGTAGCTAAATAAAAGTTTAGTTTATGATACATTGATAGAGTTATCCAAGTACTGACTATTATGAAAATCCCTCTTACTCAAAAGTCTCTTTGTGGTTGCTGCGTCATTCGAGAGCGCTGTTTGCCCGCAGGTTTAAATGATGAAGAAGTGTTGCTGTTAGATCAACAGATGGAGCACCGTTTGCCGATTAAAAAAGGCGCATTACTCTACTCTCAAGGACAAGTCTTTGACTCCTTATATGCCATTAGCACCGGCTCTTTTAAGACCCGTATTTTACATGAGGATGGACGTAGTCAAATTACCGGCTTTCAGTTATCTGGTGAAATGTTGGGGTTAGATGCCATTAGTGAAGAGCGCCATGTCTGTGATGCAATCGCTCTGGAAGATAGTACCGTTTGTAAAATCGCCTATGATTCATTAACAAACCTTGAGTCGGAAATTAATCCCCTACAGCGTAGTTTTAATAAAACCTTATCAAAAGAAATAGTGAGAGACCAAAGTATTATGTTGCTACTGGGTAGCATGCGGGCAGAAGAGCGGGTGGCGGCTTTTTTAGTCAATCTGTCAGAACGTTATCACGCCCGCCAACAAAGTGCCTCAGAGCTGGTGCTGCGGATGACACGAGAGGATATTGGAAATTACTTGGGCTTAAAACTAGAAACGGTGAGTCGTATACTCTCGCGCTTCGCACAGGAGAATTTAATTAATGTGCAAGGACGCTTAATCACCATCACCGATGTGAAACAATTACAATTAGTCACGCTATCCTCTTAAACATCTTAAAAAACTTTGATCTAAATCAATATTTCACTTTGTAATACTCTTTACCATGGTTCTCATGTTACTCACGTTGAGTATTAATAAAAGGAGAAATAACCATGGATGCATTTACAGATAACCTCGTCTCTGTGCTGGCTGTTTTGATTTTAGTGGCTGATTTAGTGATGACTTATTCCCATATGGCAGCCCATTAATTAATGGTCTCTGCCACCACCATAAACATAAGAATATAAATATAAATATAAAGAATCAGTTAACGTAAGGGACTAAGGGAGAGAGATATGTTGCGTACAACAATAAAAAAAACAGTTTTAGTATTTTTGATGACAAGCTTCGGGGTGAGTACTGCTTTGGCTGAGCAGCAGGGTACCACCCCATGGTTGGTTCGTTTACGCTTATTAGATATAGCCACACAAAAATCCAATGATACAGGTTTAGCAGGAGGAGCTCCTTCAGACTCGATACAGGTGGGAGGGAGGATGCAACCTGATGTAGACGTTACCTATTTTTTTACCCCACACTGGGCAACGGAGCTTGTTCTCTCCTATCCGGTGAGTCATAGCGTATCGTTAAGTGGTGGCAATATTGGTAGTTTTCAGGAGTTGCCCCCTACACTCAATGCGCAATATCATTTTGATTCAATGGGTAAGTTCACCCCTTATCTTGGCGCAGGGGTCACCTACATGCGAACATTTAATACCAGTTTAGTTAGCGGGTTAAGCTTAACGCAGAATAACTTTGGTCCTGATGTGGAAGCGGGCGTGGACTATGCACTGGACCAACACTGGTCCCTTAATGCCGATATTAAACAGGTGTTTATTAATGTGGGCGTGACCAATGGTGCTGGAGGGACATTTAATTTGCATCCCAATCCAACGCTCATTGGTGTAGGGGTGGGTTATCATTTTTAGTTGGTGGGGCGCACCACATGAACACTACAGGGAGCTTCTTCCACGAGCCGAGTTACCATTGAGCGGTTAACGCGTAGGAAGTTCCCGCTAGATTCTTCACTGGCTAACACAATAATCACATCTACATAATGGTGCTGAGCAAAATCAATGACTTTTTGAGCGGGATCACTGGTTTCAATCACATGAGCGTTGCATCGCTCCTTGGGAATATGAAGCTGCTTTAACCAGTGCTCTAACAAAATACGATGTTTATGGTGGCGCTCAGCAGCGCCACTCTCCTGCGCCCCTTCCAGAGACACCTCAATGATATTTAAAGCTGATAAATGGCTATCAGGATGGCGCTCCATAGCCCGTAATACAGCGTATCTTAAGGCTTTAATATGCTCAGGGTGCTGATTCTCAAGATCGATTAAGACGGCAATTAAGGGAACATTAGACACTTGTTCGCTGGGACTAAATTGTGGCACAGGGCTCACAGCAATACTTGGACGAAAGCCACGGACCAATCGTTGCCAAAGAGAGTCTGGACGGTTGCGTTGTCCACGTTCTGTAATGATCACTGAGTCAGAATCCACCAGAGATCGAGCCAAATGTGCGGCAGAAGGAAAACGTTTCTCGGCTAAGGGCTCAAGGCAAGTAAATACCGTCTCTTGAAACCATTCAGGTAAATCAGGTCGTAAGTGGCGCAGGGGAACTGGGCGACGCCAATGGCGCTGACGCAATTCTTTTATACTGATGGGTATGCCAAAGGGCAGTACCCCAGTGGCTAACTGATATAAACTCACACCAATGGCGAATTGATCGCTTCTTGGGTCGGTGCGGATATGTTCAATTTGCTCAGGGGCCATATAAGGCGTTGATCCTATGGCTTGCTGTGGGTTATCAATAAATAGGTCAGGCAATAGACTATGGTGAGCAAAACCAAAGTCCACACAAACCATCTCCTTATTTTCTTTAATAATGAGATTATCCGGTTTGATATCAAGGTGAATGGTGTCTTGGCGGTGGAGACTGTGTACAGCGTTACTCATGGCTACCCCTATTTCCTGCAACTCACTGAGGCTTAACCCCTGGGGTGTGACGAGATCAATGAGGGGTGTACCATGGATTTTTTCCATAACAATATAGGGTTTAATAGCTAAGGCATTGGCACTAATAAAACGTGGTACATGGGATCCTTTTAGTGCCGGCAGGATAGAACACTCCATTTCAAAACTCACTAAGCCAAAAACAGACTGCCCTGGACCTATTTTGGGGACCTTCATGATCAAGGGCTGAGACGTTTCATGACTCTCCACAATATATAAATTAGCGCTGCCAGCACTATACAAGAGCTCTTTAATCACAAAGCGATCAATATGGGTACCAGGTTGCAACACTTCCATTTTTTTATCTATTGTCCTCTAGCGAGGCGCTCTGCTAGGAACGCTGGCAGTCCACGATGATAAATTTTATATAGGGTACGTTCCACATCATAGGGGACACGATGAAAGGTAAGAGTATGGCGCTCATCATCATAGATGGCATATTGAGAGGCATTATTGCCGTCCCTGGGTTGACCCAAGGAGCCGATAGTGGCTGCCCAATGACGCCTGGTGGACAGAGGAATCGCTTGTCCAGGAGTCGGTACAAAGGATTGAATGGTATTTCGTGTATCCTCAAAATAGAGCATTTGATGATGAACATGGCCAGCCAGAGTAATAGGCTGCGAGGAGGCAATAAAATTAAGCCGTAGTTCATCTTCAGTATTTAAATAATGCCAGAGATGGGGTTCGTGAGCAGTGGCATGGGTGAGTAGTAGGGGGGCCTTCTCATGGGTGTAGGGGAGGGAGGCAATGAAGGCTAAGTGTTCAGGTTGCAACCTAGGAATAGTCCATAAAATAGCATCCTTAGCGTGATGACTCATTCTCCGAGGACCCGTGAGACAGGCTTCATCATGATTGCCAAGCAACACAATATGTCCTTTCTCTTGATAATCTATTAAGCGATCAAGAATTCGTTCTGGATCTGGGCCATAACCCACATGATCCCCTAAGACAGCAAATTGATCGACCCCCTCGCCCATAGCATGCTCTTCACAAGCTTGAAAGGCTTCAAGGTTGGCATGGATATCAGAAAAGAGAGCGAGTTTTGTCATAATGAAACTATTGTAACCTGTCCTCTAAAAGTTTGATCCATATCAACGTTTTTTCTGATGGATTATTCATAATGGATTTAACCATTCATTAAAGTGATCACCATGATCCCCACAAGTCTTATTCGTCAATTTGATATACCAGGACCTCGCTATACTTCCTACCCAACCGCGGATCGCTTTTATAACGATCCCAAGGCACAGGCTTTACTGAAGGGGATTGAAGTACGACGCAATAACCCTCGTGCCCTATCCATTTATATTCATATTCCCTTTTGTGAATCCATTTGTTATTACTGTGGTTGCAATAAATTAGTGACTAAAAACCATGGTATGGCTGTGGCTTATTTACAAACCCTTTTTAAAGAAATTGATCAGGTTGTGGCGCTACTGGATCATGGCGGACCAAAAGATATTGAGGTGGCGCAACTACATTTAGGGGGAGGGTCTCCAACCTTTTTATCGGATGAGCAATTGGATGAATTAATTTCTCATCTTAACTATCGTTTTACATGGCTAGAACACTGCGAAAAATCCATTGAGATCGACCCTCGGACAGTGAATAGTGAGCGTCTTCAACACTTAAAACAATTAGGCTTCAATCGTTTGAGTTTAGGGATTCAGGATTTTGATCCACAGGTGCAGCTTGCTATTCATCGTATTCAATCCTATGAGTCAGTACAATCTTTACTGAGAGCAGCCCGCGACAGTGAATTTGATTCCATTAATATGGATTTGATTTATGGCTTACCCAAACAAACACCCGACACCTTTAAGCGAACCTTGAGTCAGGTGGCAGTATTAAGGCCCGAGCGAATCGCCCTGTACGGTTATGCTCACTTGCCAGAACGTTTTAAACCTCAGCGGCGCATTAATACAGAAGACTTACCTGATGCGGAGCAAAAATGTGCGATGCTTGAGAGCGCAGTTAACTATTTTATGGCTCAGGGCTACGAGTATATTGGTATGGACCATTTTGCTCTGGCCCATGATGAATTAGCCCGCGTCAAAAAAGAAGGGCGCTTACATCGCAATTTTCAGGGTTATCACACTTTGAAGGATTGCGACCTAATTGGATTTGGCGTATCGGCTATCAGTGAAGTGGGTCACTGCTATAGTCAAAATGCTAAAAGCTACGATCAGTATTCTTCTCTGGTGGCGGCAGGAAGTCTTCCCACTGAAAAAGGTTTAGAGTTGACGGTTGATGATCAGCTTAGGCGTCGTATTATTATGGCGCTCATGTGTCAGGGTGAGGTGAAGATACAGGAGATAGAGGAAGAGTTTTCCGTTAACTTTGATAAATATTTTACCAATGAACTGTTACGTCTGGCAGATTTTGAACGTGCAGGATTGTTAAAGATTAATGCAGACAGAATTGAAGTGAATGACCAGGGTTGGTTTCTCATTCGTCCCATTGCGATGGTATTTGATTACTATGTGTGGCAACAAACCGACCATCAGCGATTTTCTAAAGTGTTGTAGTGTCTCTTCGTGAAGTAAGTACCCCCTTTTGCCCGGTGAATGCCGGGCAATTTTTGTGCTTTGCAGTTTAAACCAAAGACATCGGTGGCGACTCAATCAATTAATGTTATTATTATTCATGGATAACTAATAAGTTATTGTGTGCGTGAACGGATTGCAGAGGATGCTATGAAATTAATTACAGCAGTTGTTAAACCTTTTAAGTTAGATGAAGTTCGTGAGGCACTTTCAGAGATCGGTATTTCAGGGTTAACGGTCACTGAAGTCAAGGGCTTTGGTCGTCAAAAAGGACACACTGAGCTCTATCGGGGCGCTGAATATGTGGTTGATTTTCTACCGAAGGTGAAAATCGAAGTGGTGGTCATCCAAGATATGGAACAAAACGCTATTGATGCCATTGTTCGTGCTGCAAGAACTGGCAAGATTGGCGATGGAAAAATCTTTGTGACTGAGGTCAGTCACGTAGTTCGTATTCGTACCGGAGAGACTAACGAAGAAGCTGTTTAGTTACTGCTAAAAATAAAAAACCCAGGGAATTGCTTCCCTGGGTTTTTTATTTGCCGACAGGATATTGGATTACAGACCAAAATTGACATTAAAATAGACAGCTCTGTCAGGCTGAGTAAAGTATGCCGGATCCCCATTGCTGGGTGTGTTATAAACAGAAGCAATCAAATTATTGTAATTAAACAAATTATAAACTTGCATGCCAATTTTAGTATTTTTACCTAACCCATAGGAGGTTGGTAACTTATAGTTTACGTTAAAGTTCGTAATGGTATAACCACCAAAACCTAAGTTGTTTCCGTTAGCATCCACACCTGAGTAATACTTACCAGTATATTTAGAAATAAGTGACGCGTAGAGACCTTTATGTTCATAAATCAAACCGGCTGCTGCGGTACTATCTGGAGCTGTTTGTAAGACACTGCCATCACTGGTGGAATAGTTATTTTTGGCATAGTTTCCATAGAGACTCACGCCCTCGCCCAGAACATAGGTTCCTTCAAGCTCTACCCCGTCATAGGTCGCCCCATCCACAGTCACATAGTAACTAAAATTTCCGTTAGGTACATACTTTTGTAAATTGGTGAAATTTACACGATAGACGTCTGCCCCTAAAGTGAATTGATTGGATTTCCACACCGTACCAACTTGAAAGTTCTTGGTACTCTCTGGATTCACTGAGCCCAAATTAATACCTGGTTTATAAGTAACATTTAAGTTGGGCGCTAAAAATCCTTCAGCGTATTGAGCGTAAACGGACAGATGTTTATTAATTAAATAATTGGCATCTAGAGAGGGCAATAATTTACTCCAGGTATGAGACAAAGCATTGGCTTCTGTTGCGCTGGCATCAATACTGCGAGTGAATGAATCATATTTTGCACCAGGAGTTACAGTAAGACCGTCTATAGGATGCCACTTGTATTGCAAATAGGGCTGAACGGTAGTGAAATTATTATTGGCAATCAGACCAAATGGGCTACTCCCGGTTCCGTTACCGGTGGTAGCACTGTAGTTGTAAGCACCATTTAGGGTTAAGTCACTGTTCCAATGGGCATCTTGGTTATTTTGTGTCACAACCCACAGACCAGTATTTAACTCATCTCTACCAAAGCTTTTGGTTAACCTTAAGATATCTCCCACAGCCCGGTAGTTATTAAAAATGGGCGTACCTGGAATGTTATTTGGATAGTTAACAAAGGTTCCAGGAGTTGGGCCGGCTATGGTTGTTCCCCCTGAAAAAGCTCCTCCTGGGGTATTGGCTGTGGCCACTTGATCGAAGGTATACAACCCATCATGATAGTAACCATAGGTGTAGAGTTTATTATCAATGAACCAAGATCCTTGGTGTGACTTAATGCCAATATATTCAAAGTCGGTGGAAATATGATCGGTGTTTAAGGCTTGATTAGCTTGGTCATTACCATAATCCAAACTAAAATTAGCGCCATACTGTGCCATTTGTGCCAAGGTTGCACCGTAGGAAGGGTGCTGCATGATTTTGTTGTACATGGCAACAAAAGTAATGGAAGTATTGTCATTAATGGCTCTTTCAAACTTACCAAAGATATTTTGTCTTCTCTGAGAGTTACCCGTCATATAGCCATCGGTGTAGAAACTTTTGTAATCGATGAAACCTTTGCCATCGCCATATTCTTTAAGGTTTCCAGTGTCGAATTCTCCGCCTAAAAGAGTGGTATTCCAACTACCTCTCGTCCCGTACAGATCAGTTTCTGTTTTACTCAAAGGATCTTTTGATTCAACGGCAATAGTACCACCAAAGGTTGCATAGCCCACATTGGTAGCATCACCAGGCCCACGATCAACTGTTATGTTACCAATATCTTGATTCATGAAATAAGAGGTGGTGTGATGAGTGAAATCATTCGAGTCACCCCAAGGTATGCCATCAAAGGTCAAATTAATCTGGCCATCTTGAAAACCACGAATTGAAAACCCTTGGTTTTCCATTCCACCCGGTCCATTGGGAGCAATGTTTGTCACACTGGGAGCAATAGAAATGATGTCATCATAGTTGGCACCAGGCGCCGCATTATTCTGAATGTAATGACGGTTAATCACTGATTTGGGTTCTGTGGCATCAATGGGTGCTTGGGTTGGCGCTTCATAGCTGGCGCTGTTCGGTGTGTTATCAGTGTTGTTAGAATTTGAGCCAACAGTACCTAGATCAACGGTGTCAGCTGAGTAAACAACATGACTAAAAGTAGACAAAACCAACACGTATAATATCTTCTTTTTAAAATATAATTTTTTCATTTGTATCCCTTTGTTGATTTTTATAATAATTGGTAATTTATAGTAACTATATTTAAGATTGGTTTAAGATTTGTTAAATATTTTTTAATTAATGTAAGGGATAAAACCATTTAAAGATTTAGAATAGGTGGGGATAATGCAGTTGTTGTTAAGTGCTTATTCAAAAGGTGAAGAGAGTGAGTGGTCTCAGCGAGATCTATGAAAGTGAAGAGGGACCCTCAACATCTTGCAATGATTAGGACAAATTAATTTTTAAATTCTACCCAAATTTGATAACTACCATTGGATGCTTTAAGTTCTGTGGGTGGGCTAGGGTAGTTAGCCTCGTTAACAGCTTTTACTGCGTAACGGTCAAACATTCCCGTACCGCTTGAATCCAGTATTGTGACCTGTGTAGGAGTTTGGCCTGCGTTTAGTTCAAACTGAACACGTACTCTTCCTGTAATGCCCATTTGTTTAGCCGCAACTGGATAAATCAAGGCCGCTTGAATAGCTTGACGCAGTTTTTCTATATAGGCTGAAAGAAGTTTATCTTTCAATGATTGATCGACCGCAGATTGCTCCACGGGAGGTGGGGGAGGACTCACGTGTTGAGAAAAGGCGTCAGCTACATTCTTAACGGGCACGGGAGGGGTAATTGGTTTAGGTAAAACAATTTTATGAACAGGTGGAGAAATTACTTTGTGTATAGGTTTAGGAGGGGTAGGTTTGGGTTTTGGCGGAACGGGAGTATCAATTTGTTTTAAAGTTAAAGTGACAGGTTGGCTGTGTACTTTGACCTGGGGTTGACTAAAAAAAAAGTAATAGATTAAAAAAACCGAAAAAACAGCCAGTTCAATCATCACTGCTAAGGTAAATGACTGGCCATAGCGAGTATCATGTTTTAAGGTATGAGCCATAACGATTAGTTTTGTGTTTTAGCAGCAATGGCCACTTGTGTAACGCCAGAGAGTTTTATGGCATCGAGTACTTTCATGACTACCTGTAAATCGGCTTCTTTGTCACCTGATATGGTCACCGCTGTTTTGTCTCCCATTTTTTTTAACTTTTCAGTGAGTTGGGGTAGTGATAGTTGCTGTTGTTCAACCCAGATAGCGCCATCTTGCTTGAGTTCTACCAACAGCTTAGGACTCGGTAATTCTTGAGCAGTACTACTGGTGGGCAGTTTAGTGACCTGACCTGTGGTAGGAATCATTTTTAACATGAGCATGGCAAAAAAGACCAGCAGGAATAGCATAATATCAATCATCGGAATGATCTCAATACGTGCTTTTTTCTCAGACAAATATCGCATAGATCAGAAATTCCTAGAGTGCTTTTAAATTATGTTGAATTTTAATATTACCTTGATTAAGGATAATAATTTTTAACGTTTCTAGTTGGTGAATCACCAAGCGAACGCGCGTATTTAATCCATTAAAAAAGATCAAACCAACCATGGCCACTACGAGGCCTGAGGCGGTTGCCAGCAATGCTTCAGCAATTCCAGAGGTGATTTGTAAAGCGCCACTTTGCCCCTGTCCTAAAACACTAAAGGCATTAAACATACCAAGGATGGTGCCAAAAAGCCCCAGTAGGGGAGCCAAGGTAATAACCGTATCTAGCATCCACAATGAACGATCTAATTGAGGCACTTCATGCATCAGAGCTTCCTCTAAAACGCTATCCAAGGATTCACGGTCGTGTTTTAAGTTGCCGGGAAGATCGTTGGCGGCATGAACTAAATTTAAATGAGGGAGTTTTGGATGTTTTTCTAAAAACTCTGTAAAAACCTGTGGATTTAGATTTTTTTTTGTTTTTACAAGCTTGAGTAATTGATCCCCGGCCTCCATCATGTTCGATAAATGACGGCTTCTTTCGATTATAATGGTTAATGCAAGGGTAAATAATATTACCATTAAATATAAAGTACCACCTGAATCGTTAGCTAAGTCAAGAATATGATTAAAAGACATATTTTGTTACTCATTATAAAATACAAATTATGTATGACATTTGTGACAACTCTATGACATGCTTTGAAAACTAAAAGGGCTTGTAATCAAATCGATGAAGTAGTGGAGTTTCTTAGGGGTTTAACCAGATTCAAGCAGTTTATTCGGGAATTTGGAGTGTTTTTTTGATGGTTTCTACTTTTCTCAGGGCGTCACTGGCACTATGTCCTAGAACCGTTATGTGACCCATTTTGCGGCCCTTTCTGGGCTCCTTCTTACCATATAAATGTAGACTTGCGGTGGATTCTTTTAATACCTTTTCCCATTGTGGGACACCATGCTCCCACACGTCACCTAAAATGTTCAGCATCACGGCAGGAGTTAAGGCTTCAGTGGAGCCCATGGGGAGATGGCATAAAATACGTAACTGCTGTTCAAATTGGTCAGTGACACAGGCATTTAAGGTAAAGTGAGCGCTATTATGAGGACGAGGGGCCATTTCGTTAACTAATAGGGTATCAATACCGGTCACAAAAAACTCCACAGCGAGGACCCCTACATAATTGAGTTTCTCTGCAATATCACAGGCGATTTTACGTGCCCGTTGAGCCAACTCGTCTCCAATTCTCGCGGGAGCTATGGTGACATCTAAAATACCGTGGCGATGTTTGTTCTCAGCAATAGGCCAAACATTAATCTGCCCTTCGATGTTACGTCCTAAAATAACTGAAATCTCAAGGCGTAAAGAAATTTGCTCTTCCACTATTACCGGGAATAAATCCCTTTGCGTCTTGAGGGTTGTTAACAAATCCTGTTCACTGCCAACTCGTACTTGCCCTTTACCGTCATAGCCAAAACGAGTGGTTTTAATGATAGCAGGATAGCGAATCTCTTTTTGCTTACGGTCTAATTCCTCCGCATTATTTAACACCACAAAATGTCCCACTGGAAAACCATGTTGTTTAAAAAACTGCTTTTCAAAAATACGATTTTGCGCAGTAGCCACCGCCTGAGAGGGTGGACTGACAGTAAGCTTTTCCTCTAAGGCCGCAAGTAAAGTAGCTGGAACATTTTCAAACTCGGTGGTCACCGCTATGCAGCGATTCAACAGAGTATCTAATACCCGCGGATCCTCATAGGGGAGGCAGAGGTGTTCATTGGCAAAATGCTTAGCAGGCGCTGCGGGATCAGGATCCACAACGATGACATCATAGCCCATGCGCCGAGCTACGGTACAAAACATTCGCCCAAGCTGTCCGCCACCTAAAAGTCCTACAGTATGATTCATGATTAGTGATTAGGCAGAGTCATGGCTTTAACCGATTCTTCTAGCTCATGGCGATAGTGTTCTAATTGTTGGGTTAATTCCACTGAATGTTGTGCCAGTATG
This sequence comes from Ferrovum sp. JA12, assembly GCF_001431705.1. Taxonomy (NCBI): domain Bacteria; kingdom Pseudomonadati; phylum Pseudomonadota; class Betaproteobacteria; order Ferrovales; family Ferrovaceae; genus Ferrovum; species Ferrovum sp. JA12. Next base: position 333,287 of record NZ_LJWX01000002.1, read on the forward strand.
CTCACAGCAAATAATCCGGCATTACAGGCTCCTGCCTCACCAATGGCAAAGGTGGCCACGGGTACCCCCTTGGGCATTTGGACAATAGAGAGTAGTGAGTCTTGACCTGCGAGATATTTACTGGGCACGGGAACCCCTAAGACGGGCACTGTGGTAATCGCAGCCAGCATGCCGGGCAGGTGAGCCGCCCCGCCTGCGCCAGCAATGATACACATGAGACCACGCTCCCTAGCGCTTTTAGCATAGTCAAACATCATATCGGGGGTTCTGTGTGCCGATACAATCTTAGTCTCAAAGGGAACCTTGAAGCGCTGGAGGATTAAGGCGGCATGCTCCATGATCGCCCAGTCAGAGTGGCTACCCATAACAATGCCAACCTGTACTTTAGTGAGGGCGACTTGTGGCATAACTAGTCAACCAACCCCTTGGCAGCCCCTACCTGGTCACGGTATGAGTCGAATATAAACTTTAAGGCATCGTTCATAGATACCTGCGGGCTCCATTCAAGTTCATTGCACGTATTAGTGATTTTAGGAACACGGTTTTGTACATCTTGATAACCGCGACCGTAATAGGCTTCTGAAGTGGTATCTATCAACTCCACTTGTTTTGCACTATCTCTATATTCTGGATACTCCATAGCAAGGTGAAGCATCATGGTAGCTAACTCTTTAACGGAATAGTTATTAACGGGGTTACCCACATTATAAATTTTACCGCTGGCTACACCGTTTTTATTCTCAATCATTTTCATGAGAGCAGATACGCCGTCATCAATGTAAGTGAAGGCTCGTTTTTGTGTTCCCCCGTCCACTAACTTAATGTTCTCACCGCGAACAATATGACCAAAAAATTGAGTGATAACTCGTGAGCTACCCTCCTTCGCGGTATGAATACTGTCTAAGCCTGCCCCAATCCAATTAAAGGGTCTGAATAAAGTAAAATCTAGACCCTCCTGCATACCGTAGGCCCAAATAACTCGATCCATGAGTTGCTTACTGCACGAGTAAATCCAGCGTTGTTTCTCAATGGGACCTAACACTAAATCTGAGTGGTCGGGATCAAACTCATCATCTTTACACATGCCATAAACTTCAGAGGTGGAAGGAAAGAGAATACGTTTTTTATAATTGACACAGCTTCTGACAATGGGGAGATTCGCTTCAAAATCTAATTCAAACACACGCAGTGGTTGCTGGACATAAGTAGCAGGAGTTGCAATGGCTACTAACGGCAGTACCACATCACACTTTTTAACATGGTATTCAATCCATTCTTTGTTGATGGTGATATCACCCTCAAAGAAGTGAAAACGGGGATGATTAATTAAATCATTAACACGATCACTTTGCATATCCATGCCAAACACTTCCCAGTCAGTAGTATGTAAAATACGCTGGCTTAAGTGATGACCAATAAATCCGTTTACCCCGAGAATCAATACCTTTTTCATGACATCAACCGAAAATTATAAAAATATATTATACCGGTTTACCGGGCTTTATTAAAGATTCATGAACTTTTATCGGTTTGGATTGGGTTTGAGTCGGGCCGGACCCCCTGAGGAAAGCGCTTTTTAAATTCCTCGGCATCGAGTGGTTGCCCATCAAGTTCTAAAGCCAGAATATAAAGCGCCTTACCGTCAGCGCCCACGGTTTTAGCAATGGCATCGTTAGTGTGGCTAAGAGAGGTGCGTAGCAGGTTTAGTTTTTGGCCATTAACATAGGTAAAGGCGCCAGGGTAAGGAGGGGCTAAGGCACGTACTAAATTGTGAATGGCAACACTGTTCTGGCCCCAATCAATTAGTCCATCCTCTGGTTTTCGTCCACCAAAATAACTGCCTTTTTTGAGATGTTGCTTGTGATGGGGTGCTTCACCTTTAAGTAACGAGGGCAAGATGTTATCAAGAGCCGTCATGGCAGCATCATTGACCCGGTCAAATACTTCTTTAGCGGTATCGTCAATGCCAATGGAAACTTTCTGTTGAGCGACAATAGCCCCTTGATCAGGTTTTTCAGTCATCACATGTAAAGTAGCTCCCGTTTCCGTCTCACCATGAATAATGGCCCAGTTAATGGGAACGCGACCGCGGTACTTGGGCAAAAGGGAACCGTGTAGGTTATAGGCACCTTTCTTAGCCAATTGTAAAATCTTTTCACCTAACATGTGGCGGTAATAGAATGAAAAAATAAAATCAGGCTTAGCCTGTTTGATTTGTTTGATCACCTCGGGGCTATTGGGATTCTCTGGTGTGATAACGGGTAATCCTTTTTCTTCTGCCAATTCTTTCACGCTGTTAAACCAAATATACTCCTTAGGATTGTTCTCATGGGTGAGCACTAAAGATACTTCAACCTGATGCTTTAAGAGAATCTTAAGAGCGTTAACGCCAATATTGTGATAAGCAAAAACAACGGCTTTAACCATGCTATGTGAGTCCTTGGGTTAGGGGAAAGGGTGAGAATCCTGAGCGCTATCAAATTCCAATACTGCCTGAACTAAAAAACGTGGACGGTCACGCACTTGCTGATAGATGCGGCCAACGTATTCACCTAGTAATCCAATACCAAACAATAAAATACCGATCAGAAAGAAGGTGATAGCAAAGAGAGTGAAAACCCCTTCAGCTTCAGGACCGATGACTAAACGTCGAATAAATAAATAAACCACAAATAAAGCGGAGAGTATGGATAACCCCATCCCCATTAATGAAAACCACTGTAAAGGGACTACAGAAAAACCTGTAATCAGATCGAAGTTGAGACGAATCAAACTGTATAAGGAATATTTAGATTCTCCCGCCGCTCTCTCCTCATGGGCCACAGTTACCTCAGTGGGATTTGAAGAAAAAGTATAGGCGAGAGCCGGAATAAAAGTGTTGATTTCACGGCAAGAGGAGATGGCTTCAATGATTTTTTTATCATAGGCACGCATCATGCAACCTTGATCTGTCATATGAATACGAGTCATTTTTTCCCGCAAACGATTCATTAAGCGTGAGGCAATCCGACGCCAAGCGCTGTCTTGGCGCACAGCGCGAATAGTTCCCACATAATCATGCCCCAAATCATAGGCGTCCAGTAACTTTTGCATTTCCTCGGGCGGATTTTGTAGGTCAGCATCAAGGGTGATGACTACCTTCCCACGGCAGTATTCAAAACCTGCCATGATGGCCATATGCTGCCCATAATTACCATTCAGTAGAATGACCCGCGTCACATCACGACGAAGTTCAAACTGTACTCGTAGTAGCGCTGCTGAACGATCACGACTACCATCGTTAACAAAAATCACCTCATAAGGACGATTTAATTGATCTAAGGCCGGGTAGAGGCGATCAAATAACGCTTGTAACCCATCCTCTTCGTTGTAAACAGGAATGACCACTGATAATTGTTTGGCGTTCATATTATGGATTATCGTTTGAAGTGATGAAGTAGTTGTAATAATGTATCACAGACATAATCAACTTCTTCTAACTGAAGTGTTGGGAAAAGGGGCAGGGTGAGTGTACTCTGACCTATGGTTTCAGCATGGGGAAAGTCTCCCTCTCGATATCCCAGTTGACGGTAGAGGGACGTTAAATGAATCGCCTCATAGGAAATACCCGTTCCGATCCCCATCTCTTGTAATTTGTTCATCAGTGTTTTTCTGTCAACGCTCAATTGATCTAGAGGTAACAAAGGGGCAAAGAAATTCCAACTATGCCCCCGGTCACCTCTGTAGGGCAGAATGAGCGAGGAACCTGACAGGCGTTCAAAGTAACGGTTAACGAGAGCGTGACGCTTATCAATGAATTCACTCAGGCGTGCTAACTGCAGTAAACCAAGCCTTGCGTTGACATCAGGGAGATTGTATTTACCACCCAACACCGTGACATCACGGGTCCCATCGGTGAGCCGTTGAATACCGTGAAAACGATAAGCTTCAGAGCGCTTGGCTTCCTCCTCAGAAGAGAAAATTAAAGCGCCTCCTTCAATGGTGGTGATGTTTTTATTGGGATGAAAGCTGAAGCTAACAATATCGCCCAAGCTCCCTATTAACTGGTTTTGCCAGCGACTACCAATGGCCAAGGCTGCATCCTCAATGACTCTGAGATTTTTTTCTCGTGCCAATTGGTATAGAGCCTCCATATCCATGGGGTGCCCAGCAAAATGGGTGGGCATTAATACCTTAGTGCGCGTAGTAATTGCATTGCTGGCTTGCAATAAATCCATATTACGCGTGATGGGATCTACCTCCACAAAAACAGGTGTTGCCCCGGTATGCATGATGGCATTGGCACAGGAGAAAAAAGTCTGTGCTGGCATAATCACTTCATCACCCGGGCCAACGCCAAGGGTGAGTAATGCCACTTCCATGGCGGCGGTAGCTGAGGTAAAGACGCGGGCAGGTCGCTCGTTATGCATCACCGACAAGGCTTTCTCAAAGGCTTGTACTTGCGGGCCAGTGGTAATCCAAAGGGAGCGTAAGGTGTCCGAGACCGCCCCTACCATCTCTTCATCAATGGTAGGACGTGCAAAAGGAATATAAGGGCGATTAGCTGCGGGCAATTAGAAAAACTCCCAGAATAATTATAACAATGCCAGCCACACGAGTGAGTGACATACTCTCGCCAAGCCACAGGGCTGCGATCAGGGCATTGACCACATAGCCGATGGAGAGCATGGGGTAGGCTATGGATACGGGCACTCTTGAGAGAGCTAAAATCCATACCACTACGCTGACCACATAACAACCTAAGCCACCTATTATGTGAATTTCTGTGGCTAATCGCCAACCAACAGGCCACAGGTTGTTTACATTAAACTCAAAATGGCCTACTGCGTTGGTGCCAGCTTTGAGTAAGAGTTGAGCGGTGGCATTGAGCAACACCCCTGTTAAAATCAGTAGAAAAGAAATGGTATTCATATGCGCGCTACTATAACATGACGGAAGTCTTTGTAGATAAGACGCATTGTAAAGCCTTTGGCGGCTAATTCAAGATAGGTGTTGGGTTCCATTATGGCGACGGCACCTCTGTCCTTATCCCATATTTTTTTGAATTCCTCTAGGCTGGCAATGGATCGTTGTGGCTCTAGTTCTAGCCCCATTGCCAGTTCATCTTTAAAATCCACCAAAGTCACCGTACGCTGTAAGTAATAATCCAAGGTTTGATCATAGGTTTGTACGCTATATATTTGGCTAGCCTCATGAAGAGGTACACGTAACTCATTAGCTACCCCTTCCATGGAGCTAATGGGAGAGAGTGTTTGGCTGCCCACTAACAGTATCTGTGTGCTAACAAGACCACACAAACCCATCACCACTAATTGCCCGTTGAGTCTTGTGAGGCGTTGATGCAGGACGAAATACATCAGCCAGAGTGCTCCGGCGAACATTAAATATTCACCGAAGTGTTGATAGGGGATAACCATATCAGCATCGAGGTCTGGATGAATGCCAATGACTGTTCCCCAGTGTGGGAAATGTAATACTGCTCCAGCAAACAATAAAAAAGACCCCCATGCTAATCCTGTAAGAGGAGCTGATTGGGGAAGGCTTTGCCGTTGCGCAATATAGCGCCCAGTGATGAGCGCTAGAGCAGGAAATATTGGTAACAGATAGGAGGGCAGTTTTGAGTCTGAAAGACTAAAAAATACCACCACAACTATAATAAATACCGCTAAGAATCGTTCAACGGAAAAGTCTCTCCTAAAGGGAGCGCACAGAGCCTCTGTGAGTGAGCGAAAAAGTAGTAGTGTCCAGGGCAAAAAACCCACTAATAAAATAGGTAGAAAATACCAAACCGGCTCCACACGCCGGTGAAGCGTGGTAGTAAAGCGCTGTAAATGCTCATGAATAAAAAAGAAATGAAAGAAAGAGGGATGCGCTCTTTGAATCACCCATAACCAAGGAAGCGTTACGAGGCTAAACAATATGAATCCGGGAAGCGGCTGAATTTTTCGCCACACCTGAAAACGTCGGGTGATGAGTGTGGTAGCAATGAGCCCAAGACCTGGCAACACCAGGCCAATTAATCCTTTTGAGAGAAAAGCGAGGCCCGCAGCGATCCAAGCTAACCACATATAGCGTCGTTGATTTTCATGAATACTTAATATGAAAGCACACACAGCGAGCGTGATAAAAAAGCTCACGCCCATGTCAAGGGTGTTAATGTGTCCTAGGGCCACGTAATAGAGGGAACTAGATAACACAGCGGCGCTTGAGAGGGCGGCGTTTCTACCCCACAGACGATGCGCCGTCAAAGCTACTAAAAAAATACCTAGTAGACCGCACAGTGCTCCCCATAGGCGAGGACTAAAATTATTGACCCCCAATGCTCTGATGGCAGCTGCACTTGCCCAGTACTGCAGAGGAGGTTTTTCAAAATACAAAATATGATTTAGGCGTGGGCTGGTCCAGTCCTGACTTATGGCCATTTCTCTGGCGATTTCTGCGTAGCGTCCTTCATCAGGACGCATCAAGGAGCGTGAACTCAGTCCAGCTCCCCAAATGACAGTCACTAACAATAAGAGAACAAGGACTGCTCTCATGAACCACTATGCAGGGTTTCAAGATAGCGCTGAGCATCTAATGCAGCCATACAGCCTGTGGCGGCACTGGTAATGGCTTGACGATAAACATAATCTTGCACATCGCCAGCAGCAAACACTCCAGGGATACTGGTGTGAGTGGCGCCACCGTTTCGTCCTGCATGAGTAATGATATAGCCATTTTCCATGGTCAGTTGATTAACAAATAATTCCGTATTAGGACGATGGCCAATGGCGATAAAAACGCCACGCAAGATAATGTCTTGGGTGGTGTGATCAATAGCATGTTTAACTCGCACTCCCGTGACGCCTTCCTTGTCGCCCAATACTTCATCCACAGTATGGTTCCAGAGGATCTTAACTTTCCCCTCTTTCACTTTATCCATGAGTTGGTCGATCATAATGGGCTCTGCTCGTAATTTGTCACGGCGGTGAATAAGTGTCACGCTACCAGCAATATTGGCAAGATACAGGGCCTCTTCCACAGCGGTATTACCCCCGCCCACTACAGCCACATCTTCATTACGGTAGAAAAAACCATCGCAGGTGGCGCATCCTGACACCCCTTTGCCCATAAATGTATTTTCTGATTCAAGACCCAGATAGAGCGCCGAGGCACCGGTGGCTATAATTAAAGCATCACAGGTATATTGGCCATTATCACCGGTTAATCTGAAGGGTTTTTGCAGTAACTCCGCTTGATTAATATGATCATAAATAATTTCTGTATTAAAGCGCTCTGCATGATGTTGAAAACGTTGCATTAGTTCAGGACCCATAACGCCATTGACATCAGCTGGCCAATTGTCCACCTCGGTGGTGGTCATCAATTGACCGCCTTGGTTTAACCCGGTGATGAGGACCGGGTTTAAGTTGGCTCGTGCAGCATACACCGCCGCAGTGTAGCCCGCTGGGCCGGAACCTAGAATAATGAGAGAATGATGTTGGAGTTGGCTCATAATGTCCTCATAATAGTAAAGGGTGATTATAACATTGCCTACCCAAGATATAATGCGAGTATTAACCTAACTAATTTGAGTGATATGGCAAAGACTAAGCCTATTTCTGTTGAATCAAACGCCCTGCCCGTTAAACTGATGAGGCTGATTCGTGAGGCACTGTGGGGGCTTATTGTAGTGTCTGCCCTCTATCTTGCTCTCATTTTGATCACTTATCATCGCTCAGACCCAGGTTGGTCGGTGTTGTCTTCAGGACAGGATATTGCCAATGCTGGGGGGCGAATTGGAGCGTATCTGTCTGATTTGTTATTGTATTTATATGGTTTTTCTGCCGCTTGGTTTGTTTTTGGTTTGTTATTGATGGCACGGCGTGCCTATTATTTCATGGCTGAATCTCGGGAGGTTCAACTCGGCATCAAAGAGAGCTATGAACATAAACACTGGTTTTGGGCGAGTTTAATTGGTTTTGTTTTTGTTTTATTTTCTTCCTCTGCGATTGAAGCAATGCGTTTTGCCGGCCGATCTTTTAGTCTTCCGCTCAATCCAACGGGGCCGGGCACATGCAGTGGAGCGGGCGGTATTATTGGTTGCGAGTTAGCAGATGTTCTCTCCGGCGCCCTTGGCATCAGCGGCGCTTTGATGCTCTTGTTACTGTTTTTTGCAGCAGGTTTGTCTTTAACTACGGGTATTTCTTGGATTAAATTATCGGAGTGGTTAGGTGGTAAGGTGGAGGATACGGTGGTAGGTTCAATACAGGCTCTAAAGACTTGGCAAGACAGACGAGTCGGGCGTAGAGCCGAGGTGGCTAGGGAAGCCACTGTAGTGCAAGCCCGGCGCCAATTAAAAGAACAAGAGCCCTTGATTATTGCTTCTCCCGTGGTGCAAATCCCTCAGTCGGCACGTGCTGTTAAGGAAAAACAGGTATCACTTTTTCAGGATATGCCTGACTCTGATCTACCTCCCTTGTCTTTACTGGATATGGCTGAAACCTCAGCGGAGATGATTTCACAGGAAACCTTGGAATTTACCTCTCGGCTTATTGAGCGTAAGTTAGCGGATTTTAATGTGGAAGTGCGGGTATTAGCCGCCTACCCAGGTCCTGTTATTACGCGCTATGAAATTGAACCGGCAGTAGGGGTTAAGGGTAGTCAAATTGTGAATTTAATTAAGGATCTTGGTCGCGCATTATCGGTGGGTAATATTCGCGTAGTGGAAACCATTCCTGGTAAAAGCTATATGGGTCTTGAGATTCCAAATCCTAAACGCGAAACCGTCAGGCTCTCTGAAATTGTAGGCTCGCAAGCCTATGGCGATATGCCCTCGCCATTAGCCCTAGCCATGGGGAAAGATATTGCCGGCAATCCGGTGGTGGTGGATCTTGCTAAAATGCCCCATTTGTTGGTGGCAGGAACGACTGGCTCAGGTAAGTCCGTGGCCATTAATGCCATGATTTTAAGTTTGCTTTATAAAGCGACACCGCAACAGATACGACTTATTTTAGTGGATCCTAAAATGCTTGAGTTATCTGTCTATGACGGTATTCCTCACCTCTTGGCACCGGTGGTGGTAGATATGAAAGAGGCGGCTCATGCCTTGCAATGGTGTGTGGCGGAAATGGATAAGCGTTATAAATTAATGTCCGCCTTGGGGGTTAGAAATTTGGCTGGCTACAATACAAAAATTGAGGAGGCTGAGAATGCGGGGGAATCGATTCCCCATCCCTTCTCCTTGACTCCTGATGAGCCAGAACCCCTGATTGCTTTACCCAACATTGTAGTGGTGATTGATGAGTTAGCAGATTTAATGATGGTGGTGGGTAAAAAAGTTGAGGAACTGATCGCTCGTATTGCTCAAAAAGCTCGTGCCGCTGGCATACATTTAGTGGTAGCCACACAGCGTCCTTCCGTTGATGTGATAACGGGATTAATTAAAGCCAATATTCCAACACGCGTATCTTTTCAAGTATCAAGCCGTGTGGATTCCAGAACTATTTTAGATCAGATGGGCGCTGAGTCTTTGTTAGGACAAGGGGATATGTTGTATTTACCAACGGGAGCGGGTTATCCACAGCGAGTGCATGGAGCTTATGTGGCCGATCATGAGGTTCATCGTGTGGTGGATTTTTTGAAAAAACAAGGTGAGCCAGATTATATTGAGGGTCTTCTAACGGGTGAAGCAAGTTTAAACGATACCGAGGGATCCTCTGGCAACGCATCTGTAGACAGCTCAGCAGAAAAGGATCCCCTCTACGATCAAGCGGTGGCTATTGTTATTGAAACAAGACGTGCTTCTATCTCCTTAGTGCAACGACATCTTCGGATTGGATACAATCGGGCTGCTCGTTTAATTGAGGAAATGGAGAAAGCAGGGTTGGTATCCACCATGGCCACCAATGGTAATCGAGAAGTTTTAGTTCCTGGAAGAGAGCAGTGATGAAGAAAATACTACTATTAGTGTCCCTATTAATGTTGAGCGTATCCTTAAACGTCTCAGCTACCGGATTATCGCGGTTAAATGATTTTATTCAACATACCAAAGAGGGGAGAGCCAGCTTTACGCAAACCAGTGTCAATGAAAAAGGTCAGGTGATTGGAAAAACCTCCACCGGAGTTTTTGAGTTTTCTCGTCCAGGATTGTTTCGTTGGAACTACCAACTGCCTTATCAGCAAAGCATAATTGGGGATGGTAAAAATTTATGGATTTGGGATCCTGATCTTGAGCAGGTGACCCGTAAACCTCTAAGTGGCAGCTTAGGGTCAACGCCTGCCGCTCTTCTAGCCGGAGACAACACCCTTGAAAAGGGTTTTAACCTGATGGAAGCTCCTGAGGACAACGGTTTACAGTGGGTAAGTGCAACCCCTAAAACTCAAGAAGCGGGCTTTCAGTCGATTAAGATGGGCTTTGATGATCAATCTTTGGTAGTGATGGAGCTGGTGGATAGTTTCAAGCATACTGTGATTATCCATTTTGGTTCTTTAAACAAGGCACCTCATTTTAAAGAAGGATATTTTCATTTTAGTCCCCCAACTGGGGCAGATGTTATTGAATAGTATTGATTAACTATTAAACTCTCTTCTGAGCCAAAATTTTTTAGTATGATGGGAAAAAATATCATCATAGAGACTTTGTCCTTTAAAAAAATTAATGCAAAGATTGATTTTTATTCTATGACAGACCATAATATCGAATTCGGGGTGTAGCGTAGCCTGGTAGCGCGCCTGGTTTGGGACCAGGATGTCGGGAGTTCGAATCTCTCCACCCCGACCAAAGTCTTTTGTAGTTTGCCTGATGGGTGCCCGTAGCTCAATCGGATAGAGCACCAGCCTTCTAAGCTGGGGGTTACAGGTTCGATTCCTGTCGGGCACGCCAATTTCAATGGTGGCTGTAGCTCAGTTGGTAGAGTCCCGGATTGTGATTCCGGTTGTCGTGGGTTCGAGTCCCATCAGCCACCCCATTCTTGTTTTCTTTTTAGTTGTCCTAAGCACTTAAAATTACTAGCAATTAACTACTCAATCGCTTTCAAACGCCAGTTGAAAACTAAATCAACACTGAATAATTCTTAAGTAACGAAACAGTTTGTGGCAATTGCTGCTTTTGTAAGCAAGTTAAAAATTCATCCATGTTCATTACTGGATTTTTCAAAGCACTACGTTGGTCTTTAAAAGCTTTGCAACAAATTGCAGGGGCCATATCTATCTGGTAATAAATAAAGTCATCTGGATGGATGACTTCAATCTGAAACGTTAGCAAATAATTAGTAGGAAAATCCTTTTGATTAAATGTCACAATCGCATCGGCCTTGCATTTTATAGCTGCAGCTAGCACCTGCCTGTCATCTTTATCAGGTAACGCTAAACCTTCAATTAAACATTCATAGCCTTCCACTTTTGCATTGGGTACATGACTGTCCATCAAGTTGCGTACATGCTCAAGTTTCTCTCTAGTATATCTGCCTGCGCGCACTAAAGCGTTTATCCACTCTTCGTGTATCGTAGCTGTCCAGTAAGCATTAAATAAATCACGATTTGCACAGCGCATTAAGCTGTCGTGTTATGGGGCAGGGTACAGTACACATGCCTCTAACAAAACAGCAAAACGCGCCATTCTGTTTAATCCCTCATACCCAACTCTTGCGAGGCCGCAGTTAATTCATCTAATGCTGTGTTACGCTTAACTAGCAATGATTCTTTATAAGCCAGAACATCACTTACTAATACACGGCGATGAGCACCCACTTTACGGTGAGGCAATTCGCCCTTTTCTAACAAACTCACTAAATGTGAGCAGCTAACATTCAGCAAATTAGTAGCTTCTTGTGTACTGAGTTCATCGTGAATTGGAACCAAGCTAATTGCATTGCCTTTTGCCATTTCTGAAACAATATCTAACAGTAATTACATAATTTTCCCTGGCAACACCAAATCATCAGCTACGCCATTATTGGCGCGTAAAGTTAGTTGCACCCTGCCTGCATCTGCATATTTACTCAACATACGGCTAGATTGTTTAGCAGCTTCAATCTCTGGCACTGTGGGTAAATGTACTGCATTGTGCATCGCGTTCATTTCTTATTACCTCTAAAGTAAGCTTGATTTATGCTTTACATGAATTGACTAAACGAAATAAAAGAAATAAACGAAACGGATAAGTTTTATTAAGTAGCGAGATATAAATCTAAACGATCTTTAGCAACACTTTCGTCATGATAATTGGTTAGGGCGGAAGTTAAAAAATTATCCATTAATAATTTAATGAATAAATCTTTTGAAACCTTTGAATCTAAAACTATTTTATCTTCTGCTTGGTTAAATCTAATTTTCCTGTCAATGTTGGGAATGTTTGACTCTTTCCCATTTAAGGGGGCAACTTTACTATTTACAATTAGCTCATAAAACAGTGGTCCTGTGATGGTTTTACAGCTACTGTAAGCTGGTGCTTCAGAGGGAACTCTTTAAGCTTCTGTAAGAATTATCCCTACGCAACGACTAAATTAATGTCAGGAAAGTATTTTATTACACTCCAATATTAAGGCATTAAACATAAAAAATAATAAGTTGATTTCAGCGCTCGCAACAGCATCTTTGTGAGTCACAGTAAGTAGTGGCGCTAAAAAAATGTCAGATAGGGGGTCTTTAGATGAGCGCTTTGGTGGAGCTTTATCAACGATTTAACGACATTGATCTTCAAATAAGAGAGCGTTTTAGTAGTATTGTTCCTGCATTTACGAACAATCCTCTAATACTTATTAAAACGCCTCTTACTCAGTGTGAAAGTCCACATTATCCAGATCAGGTCTTTATTGATGAAGTCAGTAGTGCGCAATGCTTTTCATTTGGTGACTCCGGGTTTATCTTTCTCTGGACAGCCCCTTGGCTAGTTTATTGTGAATCAGTGGGTGGTGGGAACTCTTGGCAGGAGGTTAAGAACATTTTGTTTTGTACAAAAAATGGCTTATTGATGGACAAAAAAGAAAGAGAAATTCTTATTTACCAAAAATTAATGTGGTAAATGGGTTAAATACCGTTCTCTCTTTAGGCATTAAAACGGTACTATTGCAACTACTCGTTGTGTGTGATGAAAAAATGGATCGTTTGTTAAGTAGTAATCCAAGACGTAAAATTTTGTCCGATAAAAGAAGGGAGGTATTGGGATAGTGTTGCTTTAGACAAAATGATCTGGATTAGTCATAAAGATTAGATACAATAAGATCCTGTTCTGTTATTGGATCTGTTATGAATACCCTTGAATCAGCGCTAACAAGTAATCCTCGATTACTTGAAGAAATGAGACGAACTATGATGAAATTTGCTCTGCTGCAGTTGGGGGAGATTCATGCGGCTGAGGATGTGGTCCAAGAGGCAATATTGGGAGCCCTAAAAAATAGTCAACAATTTCAGGGTGAGTCAGCGTTTAAGACTTGGGTTTTTGCTATTTTAAAAAATAAAATTATTGATTTGATTCGTCAAAAAAACCGTAGTATCAATATAAGCTCTTTCAGTGTTGATGATGAGGCTGATTTGGACGAGTTATTCGATCAACAGGGTCATTGGTTACCCGGTGAAAAACCTCAAGCTTGGACTAATCCAGAACAGCAAGCTGAGGATAAGCAATTTTGGGTTATTTTAGAGATGTGTCTTGACCGGTTACCTAAACAACAAGCTCAATTATTCATGATGAGAGAGCACCTAGGGCTAGAGGTCAAAGAAATCGGTGTGACTCTTCGCTTAACGGTCACCAATATAAATGTTTTACTATACCGCGCAAGGTTACGTTTAAGAGAATGCCTAGAAAACAACTGGTACATGAATAATTCGGTTAATAATTATGATGAATAACTGTCAAGACATAACAAAGCTTCTCTCGGAAGCCCAAGATAGAACTCTTTCATGGATAGAAAGGATCAAGATTCGTTTACACCTCTTTATTTGCGATGGTTGCACAAATTTTAATCATAACCTTCAGGATATGCGTCAATTACTGGATCGTTATTTTTCTGGTAAATAGTGTAGCCTTTCCCCTCATCGGCAGTGCAGGCTTGTAGATTGCTCTACTTTGCTCTCTATAATTGACCACAATACAGCAATTTTGGCCGCCTAGTCTCTAGCTGATGCACGGCGTTGTTTCACCATAATCGGTTTATTCGAGAATGTATGACCTCTCTGTGCTGTATCTAACTCTATACAAAGGTCAACGCTTACCCAGGCTGATGATTCAATAAATGTTTAATCAATAGTGTTAATTAAACCTCTTGAGAAATGAGGCTAAGTCGTAGAGGTGGGAGGGAATTTGCATCACATTAGTGTGATGACCAATTTGCCCTTTAAACGATCATTTTAGTTTTCTGCTAATAACTTGTTAAATATTTCAGAGGGGAAGGCTTTATTGAGACTAATGGCATAGAAGTTTTCAGTGACATCGGGCAGGGTGCAATATTTCTCTAGGGTCTTGTATTGCAACTCATCTTGAACCACCACCTCAGGGACGAGTGCCACTCCTGCCTGATCTCGAGCCAGTAAACGCAGCATTGCCATGTCATCCACTTCACTGTAATGAAGGGGATGAAAGTTAAGAGACTCACACAATACATCAAATTGACTACGGATATCACTACTAATGCCAGGCAGAAGAAGATGGAGTTGTTGACAGTCTTGGGGAAATTTAAATGCTTTGTTAGTGTGACGTGGGGGGCCCACTAAACTCACACTTTGTTTGGCAATTAAGCGACATCGCCAATGAGATTCATGATCAAGGGCTATGGGTTTATTGGATAAAATCAAATCCAGATGGTGTAGTTTTAGTCGTTCTAATAATTCAGTTAAGCTTGCTGACTCCAGTACCAGATGGACATCAGGTTCCTTAAAAATTGGACGAATAAAGTTTTCCTGAAAGTTCCGAGATAGGGTAGCTACCGCCCCAATTCTAATTATTTTGTTGTGACTGCCAATGCCTTGATTCAAATCATTAAGTAATTGATTGCCTAAATTAAAGATGGCCTCGGCATAACGTAATACTTGATGGCCAGCATCGGTCAAGGTGAGCTTTCGATTGTGACGTAAAAATAGCATCTGTCCCACCTCATCCTCTAATTGCTTAATTTGAGCAGATAAGGCCGATTGCGCTATATGTAAACGCTCTGCACATTGGGTGAGGTGACCCGTTTTGGCCACCTGCCAAAAATAGTAAAGATGATGATAATTTAATTGCTTAATGGGCATTGTTCTTTAAAAACGAATAAAAATATATATTTTATCTATTTTACTTATAAATTAACGCCTGTCAAACTAATACAAATTCATCTAACGGGTCCTCTGTATGTTGTTGTCTCTTATTTTACTGTTGCATTTATCAACACTTTTTTTATCCTATGGCAAAGAGTATTGGATAAAAAAAATACCTGTGATGTTATTTTTAGCTTGTGTACTAGTGGGCATTTTTTTGTGTCAGGCAATTATCCATCATGAACTTGATGCCATCTTGTCCTTGTCGCTACTCGCTTCAGTAGAGTTATTGTCCATAGTTATTTTTTCCTTTGCCTACGATTACTTGTCTGGGGAAAGGAGACGCACAGTTTTTTTACGTTTACTACTGACATTAGCTTCTTGCGTAGCTCTATTGCTACTGTGCCAATCTATTATTCTTTTATTTTTATCATGGTGCGTGATGGGCTTCGTGGTTAATCAACTACTGTTATTTTATAGGGATCGCACCCATACTCATGCTATTGCTAATAAGCAATTGGTCAATGATACCCTGGCCAATATATTAATGGGTAGCGGTCTCCTCGGACTGGCTTTACAGGGGGGATCCTTTTCAATTGCCCTCTTATCCCAGCGGTTACTCACTTCCCCCCACCACTACTCCACTTTACTTTTTCTCCTATTGATCGTGACCGCTTTTATGCTTAAGGCTGCCATCATGCCCTTTCATGGCTGGTTAATCCAGGTGATGGAAGTTCCAACGCCAGTATCGGCCTTCATGCATGCGGGGATTGTGAATTTATCGGGCATGATGTGGTTGCGTTTATATCCATGGTGGACCCATTATCCAGAGGTGAGGGAATGGTTAATGATAATGGCTTTAATGAGTCTTATTCTCTCAAGCATGGTGATGTTAACCAGAGTCTCAATTAAAGTCAGGCTAGCCTGGTCAACCACCGCGCAAATGAGTGTTGTATTCATTGAATGCGCCCAAGGTTGGTATGAGATGGCACTGATTCATATTGTTGGGCACTCTCTTTACAAGGCTCAAGCGTTTCTTCTATCTGGGAGCCGAGTGGCTGAACAACCTATCAAGGAGGAAATTAAGGGAATGCTAGGAAGCGTTTCTCCAAACTGCTTGTCACCAGTTCTCTCAGCGCTAGTCTCTCTCTCCCTATTTGTTGCTATTGAACAACTTTTAGCCATCTGGGTGAATACGTCTTCTTTATTAGGGCAACAGACTTTTTTTATATCACTATTACTTTCGCCCATGTTGTGGCTATTGACGAAAGAGACTCTTCTCTCCTTATTAATTAGGGTAGTGGTGCTCAGTGTCACCATGGTTATATTAATTCTCTCCCACACATGGCTCAACTCTTTGTTTCCCCAGATTGTAGAGTTATCGGGAGGGGTTAATCGAGTGATCATGGCGACTTTATTGATTACCTATCTCTTGCACTTTCTCATCTTAAGTGGACAACTGGGATCCCGCTTTCCTCTCTTAAATACTTGGGCCTTTGAAGGATTTTATCTGGATGCCCTGTGGAGTAATTATGTGGTTCAAGTATTAGTCGGTCTTACTGAAAAATTTAAAACACTGTTCACCAATTCCGTGACGAGGACTTTACATGACACCCCATAGTGTATCGCCAGAGCTCTGGCAGAGAGCGTTAGACGCAGCATTGCTTGAGGCCAACACAGCGCTAGCTCCGCAATGGTCCTTGACGCAGCAAATCGCGGTGAATCCCTTTTGGCACAAGCTACCCATCCCCTTTAAAGATTGGGCTGAGAAGTTTTTTGCCATGACGGGTCGCTCTCTCTATGGTAAGAATGACTCTCTCTCACCCCTTGAGGGCTTATCAGAGGATGAGTTAACCCAAGCTACCCAGTATTATCAACAGATTCATCAGAAGCTACCACTATGGACTGAGGCGACAGTGAGATTTGACTCTGACAAGAAAACCTTATTTCATCTAACCGATGAGCACGATGGGTACAAAGGCCATCTTAATGAGGCCATTCGCTTGCATATTTCACAAACCACCGCAGCCTTTGCCGATCATCAGCAAAGTCAGTGGCGTGATACTACACACACCAATCTGTATTTGTTTTGGAAAAAGCATCTTGAACAAAGATGGAATATGGAATTTGGTCAATTTAATCCCTTCATCAAACAACGGTTATTGTGTTTGCCCAATAATACCCATGAAGCCATAGATTGTGTGGTGCGCGAATTGTCTTTAGATAGTCAATGGTGGAGTGATTGGTTTCAGTGTCATCTCTATGCTTTTCCGGGATGGGTATCTTGGTGCGCCTATCAAGACCATGTTGAGCTGGATACAACAACGCATTATGTGGAAGATTTCTTGGCTATTCTTGTATCCTGGGATTATTTAGTGGATAGGGGCTCTCGTCAGACGGGATCTCCTTGGGATCAGTGGCAAGGGCAGTGGCGTCACAATAATGCCGAGGCGGCAACTGCTACGCTAGATGTACAATACTCGTTGTTATGGTTAAAAGAGTTTCAGTATCAACGGCAATTAATGGGTGAATTAACGCTCCATTCAGCACACAGTGGTACGCAAGATGACATTCATACACAGCTTATCTTCTGTATTGATGTACGCTCAGAGAGTATGAGAAGAGCCTTAGAAAACCTCGATCCTGGAATTGAAACGTTGGGCTTTGCAGGCTTCTTTGCTTTACCCGTGATCTATCAAGGTGCCCACCAAGGCCAAAGCATTGCTTACTATCATGGCTTACTTAAACCCCTCGGCAGTCTCAGGCATAAGAGAAGTCAAAACTCATCCCGTTGGTTTCATCTCTTAACGAAGCGTATTCTCTCTTACTTTAAATCCTCCTTAGAGATCAGTAAATCTCATCCTCTATCCTCCTTATTATGGGTAGAAGGTTTTGGAATGACTTATTTATTCTCCTTGATAACCCATTTGTTTCATTGTTCAAGGGATCAGTCCGTCATTCATTACCAAGACATCACTGAGCAATTAAAGGATACCTCCCTTGAAATGAGTGACGAGTTGATACTGAGCGCCATGAAAAGCTTTTTAGAGGGAACAGGTCTTAAGAATAAATTAGCAAAACGGGTGGTGATCGTGGGTCATGGCGCCCAAAGCCTTAACAATCCCCAGCAACACTCCCTGGACTGTGGCGCCTGTGGCGGTCAGTCAGGGGCGCTGAATGCAATTCTCATGGCGCGGCTTTTAAATGATGAGACACATCGGCGATGGCTAAACAATGAAGGCTATCTTATCCCTCAGGAGACGCGCTTTTATGCAGCCCATCACAACACCACAGCCCAGCAAATTGACTTGTTAGAGGACCACCACAGAGAGGGCGAATATGTAAAACAATTATTCTCTCAGGTAGCCTCCCATGTGTTCACGAGCCATCACGAACACGTCCGTTCCTCATCAAGGCGCGATAAAACCCACAACTGGGCGCAGGTACGCCCTGAATGGGGACTAATTAATAATGCTGCCTTAATTATTGCACCGCGTTCCCAAACGAAGGGATGCCCGTTACAGGGTCGTGTTTTTTTACATGACTATGATGAAGCGCAAGACCATGACTGGAAACGATTAGAACAGATTTTGTTGGCCCCTTTAATTGTTTCCCACTGGATAAATATGGGTTATTTCACTTCAAGGACCTTGCCTGATGTGTTGGGCAGTGGTAATAAATTACTGCATAACGTGGTAGGAGGGGACTTGGGTGTTTTTGAAGGGAACAGTGGCGATTTGCGCTTAGGGCTGGCTAAACAATCTCTGCATGATGGGGAACAATGGCGTCATGAAGCACAGCGTCTGACAGTGGTGGTGAGTGCGCCACCCACAGCCCTTGAAACAGTGATTAATCAGCATTCTGTCTTACGGGACTTAGTGAATGGGAGATGGATTCATTTATTTAGTTGGCAAAACAATGAATTTTTACTCTATACACCACAGCAATGGATAGCCTTCTAACTTTTTAAACAGTGAGATATCTGATGAAACCACAACCCATGAATTATCCGAATGAATCCCCTCAATCTATTCACTCTCTGTTAGCCATAGCTGATCGCTACCAAGTATTCTTATTTGATCAGTGGGGCGTTCTACATAATGGTCAATATTTATATCCCCATGTCAACAAAACCTTAAGACACTTAGCTGAGCTAAATAAGCACATCATTATTTTAAGTAACTCTGGCAAATCCGCCGCCGTGAACTGTGATCGATTACTCGACATGGGGCTTGATAGAGACCTGGCCCACCATATTGTTACGAGTGGCGACGTGGCCCGCTGGGCCTTTGAGTGTGCTCATACTAAAATCAACCAATTTATCCATAAAAAAATCCTCTGGCTCGATTCAACTCTAGATACGTTGGCGGGTTTAGATCAGGATCTCTCTTTATTAACCTATTATCAGGCGGTAGTCTTAGCTGGCCTCACGGATGAATTGCCTCACGAGTTTTATGAACAATTGATGCGTGACATTTACCATCATCACTTACCACTATTATGTATTAACCCAGACATCCATCGCTTTACCCCGCAGGGCATCAAACCCAGCGTTGGGTTCTATGGGCAGTATGTGAAAGATCTAGGCGGAAAGGTTGAATTCATTGGTAAACCTGATGCGCTGGTTTATCAATACACCTTGAATCATTATCTAATAACGGATAGCCGTCAGGTGTTAATGGTGGGGGACTCCATTCATCATGATATATTGGGCGCCTCTACCATGAACATGGATAGTGTTCTAATGCGCTCTGGTATTCATAAGAGCTTATTTAAAGACTCCAACAGTGATATAGAAGTAGTGAGTCATTGGCAGAGGGAAGGGTTACCCATTCCTACCTATATGATGGATCAGGTACAGTAGTTGTTAAACAATGTGTGCGCGCTTTTCTTTCCCCCATTGTCGTTGTCCGGTCATGAAATGAAACCAGCCCAAGGTGGCACCAAGGTGACGCAGCAATTGAAAGCTAAAGGGTTCAAGGAGGGATGATAACAGGGCATAGGCGATAGGGGAGGTATGTTTGAGTCCCGTCCAACGGCGGTATAAGAGAATAGACCATAGATGATAGAGACTGTCAAACATGACTTTACTCAGCATAATGGATAAGATACCAAGTACCAAGCTTAACTGACCGCTGAGCACATACCACAATAACAGCGTAAAGGCTGAAAGACCATACACCGGTTGATGAGTATCAAAGGTTTTAATGGGCATCATTAAAAGCCCCAGTAACTTAAATTTAGGGTTACCGATCATGTCACGGTTCCAGTGTTGTGTTTGCAAGAAACCTGCAAACCATCGGCGACGTTGCTTCAGAAAGGAGCCGATGGTGGAAGGGGAGCTTGTGATGCCTTGAACACTGCCAATGACCGCGGTGTGCCAGTCTTGCTGATGCTCCACACTAAAGCGATGCAGTCGGTGAATCACTTCATAGTCCTCCACCAAGCACTCAGGATCAAACCCTCCCACGCAGACAAGTGAATCACGTTTAAAGATGGCGAGGGCTCCTGAAATGAGAAGAAGGCTGTCAACACGCATAAAGCTATAGCGAGAGATAAAATTACGGATATATTCGTAGCGCTGAAACAATTCAAGTATCTTACCTTTAGTGTGAGGGGCACATTGTGGGGTTAGAATGCCTGTGGCGGCTACCACCCGTGGGTGATCAGTAAAATATGTTTTTGCCTCTTGCAGAGCTGCTTGGTCAAGTCTCGTATCAGCGTCTACCGTAACAATTAGGTCTGTGTGTAAATAGGGCAGGGTGTGATTGAGGGTTTGAGCTTTTCCTCTATGGGGAAGACGCAACCAATAAATATTTGAGAAACGAGGGGAAGCAGCGCTGAGCTCACCCTTCTTCGGGGTGTTAAGTTGCAAGAATTGCTCTAATACCTGTGAACTATTATCCGTTGAGCCATCATCTGCTAAGATAATTTTATCGGCAGGTGACTTTTGTTGGATAAGAGCTTTAAGGGTTCTGACGAGTACTGGTGCTTCATTGAAGGCTGGAACAATAACGCCTACCGATAAGTTTTTTAGTGGGGCAGCATGAAGCTGTGGTCTTTTATGTAATATCAAGGGCAAGCTGGTGAGGGTTATGAGAATAATTAGTAGAGTATCGTAACTCACATAGACAATACCTGCTGACCAGGCGAGAAGGGAGTGAGAGGCAAAGGCTCGACTTAACAGGCCAAGCCACAGAAGGGTTACTCCAAAGGTTAATAGATAGCTAAAAACAGGAGCTTTACGGGGCAATAGCCTTGGCGAACAGCGATTAAAAGCAACATCAAGTGGGTTCATAAGGGAGAATCATTAATTTCACAATTATTTTAGAAGGAATTAACCCTATAAGGTTCCCCCATGGGAACCATGAGCTCTAAAAAAACTCTATATAAACAACAGTTTTTATTTAATAATTTCACTATGAGACAAGTCAGTTTGCACTATACGTTGATTGCCCGGCTAATGCATTGGCTGGTGGCGGTATTACTACTACTTAATGGGTTATTGGCGTTAACCGATGATTGGTGGCCAGAACGAAATTTAAGGTCTGTTATTGATTTTCATAAATCCCTTGGAATTATTGTTTTATTTTTAGTCCTGATGCGTATTCTCTGGCGTTTAACCCACCAACCGCCACCCTTACCTCAGCATTTGCAAATATGGGAGCTACGTTTGGCAAGCTTCGGCCATGCATTGCTGTATCTACTCATTGTCGCGGTCCCCTTTTCAGGGTGGTTACACGATTCTGCTTGGAAGGGGGCTTCTAGCCATCCCATGACTTTGTTTGGTCTTGTTTCATGGCCTAGGATTGGTGTGATCATGAACCTTGAGCCCGGCACCAAGGAATATCTTCATCAACTCTTTGGTACAGTGCATACAGGGTTAAACTATACGTTATATGCTGTATTGGCGATTCATATCATTGCCGTTTATAAACATGAAAAACTAGATAAAGTATCGGTCTTATCACGAATGAGCTTGAGACAAAGGTAATTATGGATATTAATGCAAAAAATGTTTTAGGTGAGGCATTAGAGGCCTGCTCGTATTCCCCTCTAACTGGATTCTACCGAGATGGATGTTGCCATACTGGGGTTGAAGATTTAGGAACACATACCGTTTGCGCGGTGATGACTGAGGAGTTTTTGCAATTCTCAAAAGAGAGAGGCAATGATTTATCAACACCACGTCCAGAGTATCGTTTTAAGGGTTTAAAGGCGGGCGATAAATGGTGTTTATGTGCGCGGCGCTGGCGCGAAGCCTACGAAGCAGGGATGGCTCCTCAAGTAGTGTTACAGAGTACCCATGAAAAAACGCTTAGTATTGTGTCTTTAGGAGCCTTGACACAATACGCTTATTAAATAAATGTGTTAGACGTCTATACCAGTCATCACTTTGTATTACCCCTGCCTCCAGGGCACCGATTTCTTATGGAAAAGTATGCCATGCTCTACCACGCTGTGGCGGAGTTACCGCATATTGTTTTTCATGAAGCGCCGAAAATAGATCCTCAACAATTACTTTGCGCCCATGATGAGAGCTATATTGATCGGGTGATTAGCGGTAACTTGACTAAGTTAGAAATGAAAGAAATCGGTTTTCCCTGGAGTCCGAGAATGGTGGAGCGCTCCTTGAGATCGGTGGGAGCCACTTATCAGGCAGCCTTAACAGCGCTAGACAATTCTATGGCAGCCAGTCTTGCTGGAGGCACCCATCATGCCCATCAAGGGCGAGGCGGTGGCTTTTGTGTATTCAATGATATTGCTGTGGCCTCCCTCAATCTATTAGAACACTTGCCAAGTTTTAAAATAGTCGTGGTGGATTTGGATGTACATCAAGGCGATGGCACGGCAGCGATTCTTACTCATCACAAACAAGTGTTTACTTTTTCCATGCATGGGAAAAATAATTATCCGTTTACAAAAGAAAAAAGCACATTAGACATAGCGCTTCCCGATGGCTGTACCGACGAGATGTATCTGAAGAAACTCCATGATGCTTTAAGAATAATTGAAAAAGAGATTAAACCTGATTGTGTGTTTTATTTAGCGGGCACTGATCCTCATGAAAACGACCGATTAGGTCGTCTTATGTTAACAGAAGAGGGACTCAAGCGCCGGGATCAACGGGTTTTTGAATGGATCAATGATCATCAGGCCAAGTGCATAGTCGTTATGGGAGGAGGCTATGGCAACGATGTATCCACCACGGTGAGACTTCACACCAACACTATCCGTTTAGCGGGAGAGTTTAAAAAAAGATAATGGTTTTACTGTGCTGGCTGACCACTCGGTAACTGCGACGTTGACCCTGTACCAGTTGAGTCCAGTGTGTCTTTGGGGGCTACAGTTATGATAATCACTGAACTGTTGCCAATTAAATCTCCGCCATCGGTAATTTCAACGGTAGCAGTTCGATCGCCTTTAATGAACACCAGTAAGCTTGTCTTAGATTTGGTTGCGGAGACTAATTGCCACCCTGAACTTGGGAACTGATTCTTGAAGAAAACATAGGTATCCGTTAGATTTTGATTACCATTAAGTTCCACATGACCCACCCAATTGTTTCCTCCGCCTAAAATCATAGAGCGATCATTATTCAGTTTTACTCCGGGAGGGAGAGGCATGTCACCAAAGAGCTGAGATTTAACAGGGTCCACTGCATCACCTTGACTGGTTCCAAAACTAGTGGTTGAGTTATTGGCACAAGAGATTAAGGCCAGTGAAAAAGCTAGGCTAAGGAATACATTTTTAATCATCATTAGCTTTATAAAAAAATTAATATTAGTTTACTTTACCTAGATTACTTTTGTTTAGCAACTTGAAATCATCAACATAAAAAAACCCCGCCTAAGCGGGGTTTTAAGTACAGGGTTATTTGATTAACGAACAGTTTGCAAATAGTTAGCTACTGCTTCTTTTTGTTCATCGTTCAAACCATGAGCCATTAATTCCATGACTGCACCGTTGTTACCAGCTCGCCATGGTTGACCATTTTCTTGTGTACCAGGTAACTCCAAATTGCTTTGAATGTCTTTGTGGTCATTAACTAATTCATAATCATCATTAAACACCATTAATTGTTTATAAAGGTAGTTTTTATGTTGACCTGCTAACCGTGGAATATTAGCCGCACCTTCAGCATTTTCTCCATGGCAACCTGAGCATGCGGGAACTCCTTGTGAGAGGTTACCTTCTTGCCAGATTTTTTTACCCTCAGCTGCCAACTTAGGATCAGCGTAGTTGGTGTTCACTGGGGCAGGTTGTTTGGAGTAATAGTCAGCAAGTTCATTAATTTGCTTATCAGTCAGGTTTCGGGCAACTCCCCACATAAACTGCTGAGCTTTTGGATCAAGACGAGTTTCATCCTTTAACTCATGAAGTTCAGTAGCTATGTATTCCTTCGTCTGGTGAGCTAGATTTGGGAAAGTGGGATTAATAGATTGACCGTTTAAACCATGGCACGTTGAGCAAACTTGCTGTGCATAGGTTTCTCCAGTGACTTTAGGATTGTCAAGATTACGACTTCTCTCAGCTGAGTGCATTGGGTTTGAACCCAAATCAGAACAGGAGGCTAGCGCCAATGTCATGGCTGAGAGTGAGATGATTTTTGTGATAGTTTTCATAGTCATTCCTCTCCAGATTAATAAATTACGCTACCGTAAAGCATCGTGGTGTTAAAGGAGTGTGGACTCAGATTGCCACTTCCTGCCACTGGGTTGGTAATCAGTGAACTTGTAGTACCACCTAAGCGCGTGTAAAAAGTTTCCATCAAACCAATACGAATGTTTTGGTAAGGGGACCAGAAGATGCTAGGCATGATTGAATCCCAGTCAGGACTACCACTTACGCCGCTTGAATATAAAACAGTATCGCTACTTCCTCTGGCACCATGGAAGAATAACATTGCACCATATTTAGCTTTGTAAATATAAGTCATGTCAGCCCAATATTCATTAAGATTATTGTTGGCATTTGCTACAGTTCCTCCAATTAAAGGAGCGCTGTTTTGCATGTTTTCATGAGTTAAACGGAAGTGTGCAGAAAAATAATGAGGATCTAAAATGTATTGATATTGCGCATCAACCCCCATGTCTTGCCAGGTGGCTTGGTTATTAGCTGAACTATAGAAGGTAATAGGATTTGCCGTAGTACCAATATTTACTCCATAGGGATCACCTGAACCAAATAAACCATGAAGACCAATGAATAGTTCATGTGGACCCCATTCTTTATTGTAACCAAAACGGGTATATAGGTTATTATTCAAAGTGGGAGCTGAACCTGCATCAACGCCTTCTGTGAATACCGACAATGGACCATTAGATACTTTTCTATAAACGGCCAGTTCACCATACCAGGTTTTATCTTTATAAAGATAAGTCCCTACACCAACGTTATTGTGTTGGGTTGAACCACTCTGAAGTTCAGTGGTAGGAGCTAATCCAGTAACGCCATTAAAGCCAGCATTAAAATAACCAATCCAGTCAGATGTCCAGTTCTCTTGTGTGTTCCACACGTCGGACATAGTAATACGGTTGTTTATGTAAGCACCATAAATCCAATCTCCAGATTTATTAATTCTGTGATCGGCAACGCGAACCTCAGAGTTATCAATGGATACTGTCCAGTTTAAGGGAGCTGTTGGACCAGTTGAAGAGGTAGTTAAACCATCATATTTTGCTGCCGTCCATTGGATAAAGGCACCAACATGATCGGTTAAATGACCGCCAGTGAATAAGCTAATGGTTTGGCCTGAAAATTGAGATGTAGGCGCATTTCCGTTAATGCCACCTGGTTGAGTGTTGGCATACCATTGTTTTGAAGCTTGTAACCACACAGAAAATGGTGCGCGATCTAAATTGGTAGTCATTTCACCAAAGATATCTTTCGCATCACCTTGTGTATAACCCGTCAGTTTAAAATAACGACCTAACGCTGTTAATTGTGGATATTCTCCACCCACGTGACAGGCCACACACTTAAACCCGGTTTGACGTGCAAACACAGGAATAGCATTGGCGTCCAATGAGGAGAGTAATACCAACCCTCCCATGAGGGCTAATAAAGCACCTCGAGCTTTAAATAAAAAGCTTATCATTTTCATTGTGAAAACCCCCTAATAATTTAATGAATCCCTCAAATCCTGCCCTTACTTTGCAGACAAGTATTTATTAACAACTTTTGTATTTCATTTAGACAGAATTGAAGACTTAATACCGCATCACCATTTTGAATGAATGCAAGCTATTGTCAATATATTGTTGCTAAAATGTTACAGATAAGAACGGGTAAGTGAATATTACGCAACAACCAAGAAACTGGTTGTTGCGTTGCACTCATTACAAGATAGATTTGACCGTTGAGCTTAAATGCTCAGCAGTTAATTTGAAGTGTTTAAAGAGTGCGCCAGCAGGAGCTGATTCACCAAAGGTATCAATGCCTAAAACCGCTTTGGTTCCATATTTCCACCACAAAGCAGTGGATCCTGCCTCAATGGCCACACGAGGAATACCAGGGGGTAATACGCTCTCTTGATACTCCTTACTTTGTTGATCAAAGGCAAAGGTGGAGGGCATAGAAACTACCCTGACAGGAATGCCCTCTTTGAGGAGGTGTTGCTGTGACTCCACCGCAATACCCACTTCAGAACCAGTGGCAATTATCACTGCTTGGGCCATGCCTTCGGACTCTTTTAACACATAGCCTCCCTTCGCAATATTAACGATTTGCTCAGGCGTACGTGACTGAAAGGGTAGGTTTTGGCGACTAAAAATTAAGCAACTGGGACCCTGCTTGCGTTCAATGGCTTGTGCCCAAGCCACAGCAGTTTCCGTGGTGTCGGCAGGGCGCCATACATCCATGTTAGGGATCAGTCTTAAGCTTGAAACCTGTTCAATGGATTGGTGAGTAGGGCCATCTTCCCCTAAACCGATAGAATCATGGGTGAACACGAAAAGGGTGCGGATTCTCATGAGAGCAGCCATTCTCAAAGCATTACGGCTGTAATCTGAAAAGGTTAGGAAAGTGCCGCCGTAAGGAATAAAACCACCATGGAGGGCTACACCGTTCATGATTGCGCTCATGCCGAACTCTCTGACGCCATAGCTTAAGTAGTTACCAGGCACTCCTTTTTTAAGCGGCTTTGAGCCACTCCAGTTGGTTAAGTTGGAGCCGGTTAAATCGGCAGAGCCACCAAAGAACTCTGGCAAAATTGGACCATAAGCCTCTAGCGTATTTTGACTGGCCTTACGCGAAGCAATGCTCTCACCCTTATCACAGCACTTGGCAATAAATTCCATGACCGTTAATTCAAAAGCCTGGGGTAGATCTCCAGCCATACGTCGTAAGAATTCTTTTGCCTCATGAGGATAGGCTGTTGCATAGGCGTTAAACCTCTCCTGCCAAGCCTGTTCAGCTTGTTTGCCGGAGTCAGTGGCATCCCAGGCAGCATAAATTTCCTGAGGGATAACAAAGGGTTCATGGGGCCAGTTAAGCTTAGCGCGGGTGGCGGCAATCTCATCATGACCTAGCGGTGCGCCGTGTACGTCGTGGGTGCCCACTTTATTGGGGCTACCCTCGCCGATGTTGGTTTTGCAACAAATAAGAGTAGGCTGTCCACTTTGTTTAGCGTTGTCAATAGCCTGGGTGAGCGCTACCACATTATGGCCATCAATATTACGGATGACATGCCAACCATAGGCTTCAAAACGTTTGGGTGTATCATCGGCGAACCAGGCTTCCACATGACCATCAATGGAAATACCATTGTCATCCCAAAAGGCAATTAATTTATTTAAGCCGAGGGTACCCGCTAAGGCACAAGCTTCATGGCTAATGCCTTCCATCAAACACCCATCACCCATAAAGGCATAGGTGTAATGATCAACAATGCTATGCCCAGGTTTGTTGAATTGCTCAGCCATCATGCGCTCAGCCAACGCCATCCCCACGGCATTGGTGATACCTTGACCAAGAGGTCCTGTGGTGGTTTCTATGCCAGCTGTGATGCCGTACTCAGGGTGACCGGGGGTTTTACTATGTAATTGACGGAAGTTTTTAATTTCCTCAATGGGTAGGTCATAACCCGTCAAATGGAGTAGAGCATAAATCAGCATGGACCCATGACCGTTGGATAGCACAAAACGATCGCGATCTGCCCATAGTGGATTTTTAGGATTATGTTTGAGATGTTTTGCCCACAGGGCAACGGCCATATCGGCCATACCCATAGGCGCTCCTGGATGCCCAGAATTGGCTTTTTGTACCGCATCCATGGCTAAGGCCCGTATAGCATTAGCCATCTGGCTGGTGCTCACTTGTGTCATGATGGTTTTCCTCTCCCTTAATTTTTGTAATCTTTATTTGACCTGAGGTTTTAATGTACCCTTGACATATTGCTCACTCATGGTCTCTAAACTGATCGGTTTGATTTTGTCCGCTTGACCAGCGCTGCCAAAAGCTTCAAAGCGATCTTTGCAAATCCCTACAGCGGCCTTTTTGGCATCAATTAAGAATTTACGGGGATCAAATTCACCTGGGTTTTTAAAGAGGTGGGCACGGACGGCACCTGTCATGGCAAGGCGAATATCCGTATCAATATTGATTTTACGTACCCCGTACTTAATGGCTTCCACGATCTCAGCCACAGGTACGCCGTAGGTTTCTTTGATATCCCCACCGTTGGCCCGAATTACTTCTAACCACTCTTGCGGTACTGAAGAGGAACCATGCATAACAAGATGAGTATTAGGAATACGAGCATGAATTTCTTTCACGCGCCAGATAGCAAGAGTGTCTCCTGTAGGAGCCTTAGTGAATTTATACGCACCATGACTCGTTCCAATGGCAATAGCTAAGGCATCAACCTCGGTTTTACGCACAAAATCTGCGGCTTGTTCAGGGTCAGTTAAGAGCTGATCGTGACTGAGTTGTTTATCAGAACCATGACCATCTTCTTCTCCCATCATGCCCGATTCCAAGGAGCCTAGACATCCCAATTCGCCTTCCACAGAGACGCCCACAGCATGGGCCATGTCCACCACCCGACGAGTGACATCCACGTTGTAGTCAAAGCTTGAGGGGGTTTTCATGTCTTCCATGAGAGAGCCATCCATCATGACGCTGGAGAAACCTGAGCGAATAGAGCGCTGGCACACGGAGGGGCTAGCTCCATGATCTTGGTGCATACAAATTGGGATTTCAGGATACATTTCTACGGCTGCTTCAATGAGTTTGCGTAAAAAAGGTTCCCCTGCGTATTTTCTGGCACCGGCGGATCCTTGCATAATCACGGGGCTGTTGGTGGCTTTAGCCGCCTCCATGATCGCTTGAATTTGTTCCAGATTATTTACGTTAAAGGCGGGTAAGCCGTAGCCATGTTCAGCTGCGTGATCAAGTAATTGACGTAAGGAGATGAGTGCCATATTCTAATACCTCTTAAATTAATGTATTGGTGAAAAAGTAAAGGTTGTTTTTAATTGTATATATAAATCATTAAAACCGTTAATGACGCGATCTGGATGGGCTTCAATAATGGGTACACCATGATTATAGCCATGGGTGAAGGCCCAGATAGAAATATGTGCGGCTCTGGCGGCCTCAATGTCATTAATTGAATCACCCACAAACAGTATTTCATCAGCGACGACCCCCGCCTTTTCAAGAGCCAGAATAAGGGGATCAGGATGGGGTTTACCACGCTTGGCATCGCCTCCTGCTACCACCACATCAAAGTAGTGCATGAGTTGAAGATGTTCCAACAATTGCAAGGTTAGCGCGCGTTCTTTATTGGTCACAACACCCAGTTTTAGACCTTCTTTTTTAAGAAGGGACAGTACTTTTTCCATATCGGAGAAAGGCTCACTAAATTGTCCCGTCACCAATTGATATTGCCGTAAAAATTCGGGATACAAACGCTTGAACTGCTCACTTTCCTCGCTTATCTTACCAGTAGCATGGTTGAGCGCTTGAGTGAATAACCAAGCAGTACCTTTACCAATCCAGTTTTGTACTGCTTGGCGCGGCAGAGGGGCAATCTGATCGACGGCCAGAGCCCGGTTGGTGGCTTCCGTAATCTCGGCTGCGGTATCAATTAAGGTCCCATCCAAATCAAAAAAAATATATTTAAGGGTCATCATTTAAAAAGACTTACTTTTTATATCCATGAGTTTCATGATCATGGGTGTGAAGATTAATTGCATGGCAAGCCCCATCTTACCACCAGGAATTACCAAGGTATTAGGTCTTGTCATCCAGGAGTTATCGAGCATAGACAAGAGATACGGAAAATCTATACCCTTCGGGTTAGCAAAGCGAATGACCACCATACTCTCATCGGGCGAGGGGATATCATTGGCGATAAAGGGATTGGAGGTGTCCACCGTTGGTACACGCTGGAAGTTCACATGGGTTCTCGAAAACTGCGGGCAAATATGGCTCACATAATCAGGCATGCGTCGCAAAATCGTATCAGTGACAGCCTCTTGTGAATAGCCACGTAATTTTTGATCACGATGTAACTTTTGTATCCACTCAAGGTTGATAATAGGAACCACCCCTACCAATAAATCAACGTGAGAAGCCACATTGATTTCAGTATCTGCATATGCGCCATGAAGGCCTTCATAGAACATTAAATCAGATCCAAGCTCTACATCCATCCATGGCGTAAAAGTGCCCGGGTCTTGTTTGAAGGGTTCAGCTTCTCCGGCATCATGAAGATACTTTCTGATTTTACCTGTACCGGTTTCGCCATAAGCCTTAAATAATGTGGCAAGTTCCTTTAACAGGTTAGCCTCGGGACCAAAATGGCTAAAATTCATGTTACCTTTTTCTTCTTGCGCTTTCATTTCGGCGCGCATGGCTTTGCGGTCATAACGATGAAAGGAATCTCCCTCAACAATTTGAGCTTGAATTTTTTCACGTCTAAAAATATGTTTAAAACTATTCATCACCGTAGTGGTGCCAGCTCCCGATGAGCCGGTAACAGCAATAATGGGGTGTTTACGTGACATAGTAACCTCGCTTGAATGGGTATATTTATGGTTAATTATTAAGGACGATACAAACCACGCTCATTAAAGAGCGGCGACTCAAAGGGTTGGTCGGTACCGGCATCATATTGAGCGTGATAATGAATGACGCGCTCCACTTCGTTGCGTGAGCCTAAAATCACTGGGACTCGCTGATGAATGGTGTCCGGTCTTACAGACATAATTCTCTCACGCCCAGTGGAAGCCATTCCTCCCGCTTGTTCCACAATAAAGCCCATAGGGTTAGCCTCATACATTAAGCGTAAGCGCCCAGGTTTACTCATATCTTTTGTATCTCGGGGATACATAAAAATACCTCCCCGCATCATGATGCGGTGCACTTCAGCCACCATGGAGGCAATCCAGCGCATATTAAAGTCGCGCTCACGGGGCCCTGTTTTACCCGCTTTACACTCATTGATATAACGCGTTACAGGGGGTTCCCAGAACCGCTCGTTGGAGGTGTTAATCGCAAATTCATTGGTGTCTACGGGAATTTTCATATTGGGGTGAGTGAGAATGAAGTTACCTACTTCACGATCCAAAGTAAAGCCATGGGTACCGTTACCCACAGTGATCACCATTAAGGTGGCAGGACCGTAAACGGAGTAACCAGCCGCCACTTGTTCTACCCCCGGCTGTAAATAGTCTTTGAGTACAGGCTCGCCCTGTTCAGGGGCCTTTAGAATAGAGAAGATAGAACCTACTGAAACGTTACTGTCAATATTAGAGGAACCATCTAAGGGATCAAAGATAGCTAAAAAAGGACCGCGGGTATGAGGAGGTTTAATCGGAAAGGGGTCATCCATTTCCTCGGAAGCCACTCCTGCTACAAGCCCCCCTAACTCAAAGGTGTTGACAAAGGCTGTGTTGGATAAGACATCCAACGGCTTTTGTGTTTCTCCTTGAACATTAATGGTGTCTAAGGTGCCTGTAGCCCCGCCCAAGGCACCCTTGGAACTCAATGCTGAGATGGCTTTAACCGCCGCCGCCACATCCACAAGTAGTGCTGCCAGGGCAGCACCGTCAGGTGTGCCGCTAACGTTCTCAATGAGAAATTTTGATAAGGTTGTTCTTCCCAGATGCATGGTGTTGCCTCCCCAATGTAAAAATTATTGTAATCAATTGTTTATCATTATTATTATTTTTTTATTCTTCTTTTTTCTAATTGTAATACGTCAGCGTGTCAATGACGCATAGAGTAAAGGTAATTTTTCAGGTAAACGATCCACTCGGTCTACCACCATATAATTTTTTTGGCCAAATATGCGTGCCACATAGTGATCAGCGCGTGGGTCAAGACTCATGCAAAAAGTCTGTATACCTTGTCTGCCAAGGCTTTCTACCGCTTTTTTAGTATCTTGTCGCAGGTATTGTGGATCGCGAACATCCACATCAGCGGGTTCCCCATCGGTAATTAATAAAATTAATTTTTTTTGGGCGTTCACCTGTGCCATGTGTTGGCCGGCATGCCGCAGTGCCGCACCCATTCGGGTGGACAATTGCCCTGACATACCAGAAAGCTTTGCTTTCACCGTGTCATTGTAGTCTTGGGTGAAATCCTTGAAGCGATAATAGCTGACCTCATGGCGTCCATCAGAACAAAAGCCGTGAATAGCAAAGGGATCGCCCACTTTGTCAATGGCATCAGAGAGAAGGGCCGCCGCTTCGCGGGTGAGGTCAAGAATACTTTGCTGGCTGCCACTAACTGTCTCATTGGTAGACTCAGAGAGATCAAGTAATACTAAAATAGCGATATCACGGACTTTTCTCACGGAGCGCATCATGATGCGTGGGTCAGGTTGCATATTCATTTTGATTTCAATCATGCTATCCATGGCGCGATTTAAGTCGATTTCGTCGCCATCTTCTAGCTTTCTCAAGCGTGTTACACCCTGGGGTTGCAATGCATCAAACAGATATTTCATGCGTGAAATAAGACGTTTATGGGTAGCCGTGATGGTATTGATTTTTTCAGGGTCATCACTCTTGGCGTGTTTTTCAAATACTGTGCTCCAGGAGGGACGCTCCAGTTGAATGTGGTAGTCCCATTCGCTGTAGTAAAAAGGATCAGAAATGGGTGGAGTGCCAATACTGTCGTTAAAGGATACTCCCATGTCCTCATAGGGGAAGAGCTGAGTGGGCAACACCCAAATCTCCTGGGCATCCTCGCCCGCTGTTTCCACATCCACCTCATTGGCCATGGCCATGACGTTAACATATTTTCTGACTTGCTTAACGGCGTCGTAACCGGCGTGACATGCACGCTCAAAGTCAAAGCCCTCAAAGTGCCAAAAGTAACGGTTGTCATCGCGGTAGGGGGTAATGAAGGCGTCTTGCCGCGGATTAAAACTTATTTTCTTTTCTAACCAACGGTGCGCTAGGGTCACACCAATGTCCCATGAAAGTTGATTATCTTCCAAGCGATGCTGTTGGGTGACAAAGAGAAGCTTTCCTTCCTTAACCCAAGGGTCCGTATCATGATAACTCTCATCAATGAGAGAACGCGCTAAGCGAGCAAAGTAATCTTTTGCTGATTGATGAGCGTGTTCATTAACGACATGGAAGGCGCCCCATAATTTTTTAAGACCCGGAAAGCGTGCAATGGCAAGACTTTCAACCCGGGCGTCTTCAATGAGGCCAATTAACGCCATTTGAAGTGGGTTAAGGGCTTCAGCGGAGAGTGGTGTGAGAGTTGCCACTATGTGGGCTGCGCAGTGAGCGGCGCTCGCGCGATAGAGTTCGAGTGCAGGAATGCCCTCAATATCATCCAAAGCATCAGGTAAATGCAGTAAATAATCCTCTATGAAGGGTTGCTGTCCCTCTCGAGAATCTAAGTCACCTGCGGTGGGGCGCATAAAAAAATCTCGTCCCCAGAGTGCTCGTAAATACATATTGAGCCGACGTTGTACATCCACCAAGAGTACGCCTTTTCTTTCCTGTTGGATGACCGCTAAGGATTCGCGACTTTGTAGAGAAAAATAGTTTAGCTGCTCATCAAATTGGGTTTTGTAAGCAGAGGCTCCCCATAGAGCCCAGCGTCGCAACCCCCCTAAGGTCAGTTGTTCAAAGAGAGTTTCCAGGTTCTCCAACATAGGGCGAATCCCCCGTGGGACCGTGGCGGAGAGTTGTTGGATAAATTGTAGATACTGAAGGAACAGCTCAGCATCGTTAAGGCGTTTAGCAGCAACCGAGCTGGTACTTAATACGCGTTCTACCACGGCACCGGACGTTTTAGAGGAGAGGCTGAGGGCGCAGTGAATCAAGTCCTCAAGCACCTCATCTCCAATTTCTTTACTTATTAAAGGACAACATTCAAGCCATGCATAGACAACTTCATCACCACGCTTTAAGTGATGTAGCGAAAGAGTTCCCTGTAAATAAATCTGTAAGCCCTGGGCTGAAAGAGAACGGCACGCCTCATGCCAGTGATCATGAATTAATTCTTGCACACGCTCCGGAAGTTCAGAGATGAGTGCCTGCTGTGCGCCGTGGGTGGGGGTCATGGTTAATTAAAAAAAGGTAGTCACAGCCGCATCAAGAGCATCACGCATATCAGGGTCATCGGTAATAGGACGCACTAAAGCCACTCGGCAAGCACTTTGAGCCGCCACCCCTTTAGCGATGAGGTTGCCTGCGTAGACCAGCATACGCGTTGAAATACCTTCATCTAGTCCATGTCCCTTCAAGTTTCTGGCACGTTCTGCGATGGCTACTAATTTATCTGCTACCCCACTCTCTACACCTGTCTCATGGGCCACGATATCGCGTTCAATATCGTGCTCTGGATAGTTAAAGTCCAAGGCACCGAAACGTTGTTTGGTGGATTGTTTTAAATCCTTCATTAGGCTTTGGTAACCTGGGTTGTAGGAAATCACCAATTGAAAGTCGGGATGTGCTTGCAGTAATTCACCCTTTTTTTCTAAGGGAAGCACGCGCCGGTTATCGGTTAAAGGGTGAATGACCACCGTGGTATCTTGGCGCGCTTCAACTACCTCATCCAAATAACATATGGCACCAAATCTTGCAGCGAGTGCCAAAGGGCCATCTTGCCAGCGCGTGCCATCACGATCCAATAAAAAACGTCCCACGAGATCGGAGGCTGTCATGTCTTCATTACAAGCCACAGTGATCAAGGGTCGATTTAATTGAAAGGCCATATATTCAACAAAGCGGGTTTTCCCACAACCTGTGGGACCTTTGAGCATCATGGGCATGCGAACTGAGTAAGCCGCTTCATATAGTGATACCTCATCCGCAACAGAGCGGTAATAGGGCTCTTTGCGGATGCGGTATTGATCGAGTGGATCAGTCATGGGCCTTAACCTCTAGACCGTTTTACCACGAAAAACGACCATCGATGCCCCTTGCGACTGCTTATCATTATCATAGCCCACGAGGCGCACATGATTATGGGGGTTGGCTTTATGGCATGCCTCGGCCTCAGCCAAAATGGCATCCACATCAGTTTCGCCAAACATGGGCAATTTCCACATATACCAGTAGGTATCCATTAAATGTTCAGGTTCGGTATGTTCCAAGGCTGGATTCCAGCCTTTTTTAACAATGTACTCCACCTGTTGGCGAATTTGTTCTTGGGTGAGGGCGGGTAAGTAGGAAAAGGTTTCAAACTTACGGCTAGTTGGATCACTCAAACGACTTTTATAATCGAGCATTTCTGACATAATTTTTTTCTCCTTGATGGTATTTTATTTATGGGTTACGTCTAATTTATCCACGGTATCAAATTCAAATTTGATTTCTTTCCATGTTTCCATGGCTACACGTAGCTCTGGAGAATGTTTTGCAGCATCCGTTAATACCGCTTTACTTTCTTTTTCAATGGCAACACCTCGGTTACGAGCCTCAACACAAGCCTCCAATGCCACACGATTAGCCGCGGCTCCCGCAGCGTTACCCCATGGGTGACCTAAGGTACCACCACCGAATTGAAGTACAGAATCATCACCGAAAATATTCACTAATGCTGGCATGTGCCAGACGTGAATACCACCTGAAGCCACAGGTAGAATGCCGGGCATGGCACCCCAGTCTTGATCAAAGAAAATACCTCTGGAACGATCTTCTTTAATAAAGCTCTCGCGCATTAAATCAATCCAACCTAGGGTAGCTTCACGGTCTCCTTCAAGCTTACCTACCACTGTTCCTGAGTGCAGGTGATCGCCTCCTGATAGACGCAGGATTTTGGTTAATACTCTAAAGTGAATACCATGATGGGGATTACGATCTAGTACTGCGTGCATGGCGCGGTGAATGTGCAATAACACGCCATTATCACGACACCAGTTAGCTAGTCCCGTGTTGGCACAAAATCCACCGGTAATATAGTCATGCATAATGATCGGTGCGCCGATTTCTTTAGCATACTCAGCACGTTTGTACATTTCCTCCGGGGTGGGGGCAGTAACGTTCAGATAGTGACCCTTACGCTCACCGGTTTCACGTTCTGCTTTGTGTATGGCTTCCATAACAAAGTCAAATCTTTGACGCCAGCGCATGAAAGGTTGGCTGTTCACGTTCTCATCATCTTTCGTGAAGTCTAGTCCACCACGCAGACATTCGTAAACAGCTCGTCCGTAGTTTTTCGCAGACAACCCTAGTTTAGGTTTAATGGTACAGCCCAACAATGGACGGCCATACTTATTCATGATATCGCGTTCAACCTGAATACCGTGGGGTGGCCCACCGCAGGTCATCACATAGGCAATGGGGAAACGCACATCTTCGAGGCGCAATGCGCGAATAGCTTTAAAGCCAAAGACGTTACCCACAAGAGATGTGAATACGTTGACCACAGATCCTTCTTCAAACAGATCGATAGGGTAGGCAATGAATGCATAAAAACAGGTGTCATCTCCAGGTACGTCTTCAATACGATAGGCGCGACCTTTATAGTGGTCAAGATCGGTTAATAAATCGGTCCAAACGGTGGTCCAAGTCCCGGTGGAGGATTCTGCCGCTACAGCTGCCGCGGCCTCTTCACGGTCAACCCCTGCTTGGGGAGTAATTTTAAAACACGCTAATATATCAGTGTCTTTAATGGAATAATTTGGTTCCCAATAAGTATTACGGTATTCTTTGACGCCGGCGCTATACTTTTTTACTGCCATGGTATCTCTCCTCAATGGTGATTCAATCTAAAGATATAATCCCACGTTTTTTTACTCAGTGGGTTTTAAGTTGTTATGACAACAACAATAGCGACAAAAAACTATAAGGTAAAGTAAGAGTTTTTGATGTTAGGTATCAGTTTTTCTTATTTTGTAGACAGAGGGTCTGTCTAGCCTGCGCGAAGTAGTTGTTTGGTTGAATAAATGTCCAACCATTTCTCTGTGGACGTTTTTAATTTGTTGGAGTAAGAGAGATTAACTTTGTTTCAGTAAGCGTTGTTTTTCTCTTTCCCAATCCTTTTGTTTTTCAGCTTCGCGTTTATCATATTGTTTTTTACCCTTAGCCAACCCAACTTCTAATTTAATTTTACCCTTTGAATAGTGCATATTAACAGGAATTAAAGTGTAGCCCGCACGCTCCACCTGACCAATTAGTTTGGCGATTTGATTGCTATGCAACAGTAGTTTGCGGGTCCGTGTGGGATCTGGCTTGATATGGGTTGAGGCGGTGGCAAGGGGGCTGATGTGGGCGCCCAATAGCCACAGTTCACCACTCAGTACAGTGATATAGGCTTCTTTAATTTGGGCGCGGCCCTCACGAATGGCTTTTACTTCCCAGCCCTCAAGAACAATCCCTGCCTCAAGGCGCTCTTCAATAAAATAGTCATGAAACGCTTTACGGTTGTCGATAATACTCATTTAGAGGTATCTTATGCTGTTTAATAAACTATTTTAACTCAATTGGAGTGCAATGACGCGTGTTGAGAAAAGTGTTTTAGTCCTGTACCCCGCTGTGTCCATGTGGCAACTCGTGGAAGATATCCCACGTTATGCGGAGTTTTTGCCCTGGTGCAGTCATGCACAGATTCACGAACGTGAGGGACAGCATACTAAAGCCACTATATTTATTAATTTTCATGGCTTGAAACAACAATTTACGACACAAAACACTTCCATTAAGGGGGAAAGTGTTCTCATGGAATTGGTGGAGGGCCCCTTTAAGCATTTACGTGGTGAGTTTGTGTTCAAAACGCTGCGCGAGGATGCCTGTAAAATCGAATTTATTTTAGAGTGGACCTTTTCAAGTGCTCTATTGGAAAGAGTGGTAGGCCCTGTTTTTCAGCATATAGCGAACACCATGGTCGATGCCTTTGTGGCCCGCGCCGACGAACTCAATCAACGAGGGGTAGATGGATATTAAAGTGGTCTATGCCTTACGCGATAGGCAATGGTTTATATCGCTAAACGCGCCTGAGGTTTGCACCTTGGAACAAGCACTCATCCTGAGCAAAGTGTTAAATCATGTTGCGCCACAGGATAGATCACAATTATCTTTCGGCATTAATGGCC
This sequence comes from Ferrovum sp. JA12, assembly GCF_001431705.1. Taxonomy (NCBI): domain Bacteria; kingdom Pseudomonadati; phylum Pseudomonadota; class Betaproteobacteria; order Ferrovales; family Ferrovaceae; genus Ferrovum; species Ferrovum sp. JA12. The sequence goes on from NZ_LJWX01000002.1 coordinate 372,015, forward strand.
GAGTAAAACCATCTATGACACTGTTACGAGAAGGTGATCGGGTGGAGGTGTATCGCCCGCGTCTGGTGAATCCTAAAGAACAGCGTCGGCAGCAAGTTTAGTCGCCATACAATCAAATTATCCTGCGCTGATCAATTACCAAAAAAGTATAATTTTTCTTCAAGAAGAGGGTACTCTTGCGTATAATATTGTTTTGCCAAGAGGTTTTGCCATGCGTGTAGTTGAAAAGGCACTCACATTTGACGATGTGTTATTATTGCCTGCACACTCAACGGTGTTGCCACGGGACGTATCCTTGTGCACCCGACTCACTCGTCAATTAACACTGAATCTTCCCCTCCTTTCCGCTGCCATGGATACCGTGACGGAATCCCGTTTGGCCATTGCCCTAGCGCAGGAAGGCGGAATTGGAATCGTCCATAAAAACCTTTCGATCGAACAGCAAGCTCGGGAAGTGGCTAAGGTAAAACGCTTTGAATCCGGCATGGTTAAGGATCCCATAACGGTGACTCCTGATATGACGGTGAGAGACGTCATAGCTCTCACTCGTCAGCATCGTATTTCTGGCCTGCCAGTTCTTGAGGGGAAGAAAGTAGTGGGTATTGTCACTAACCGTGATTTACGCTTTGAAAATCGTTTAGATCAACCCGTCCGAAATGTCATGACTCCCCGTGAACGTTTGGTCACCATGCATGAGAGTGAATCTCGGGATATAGCCATGAAGCTCATGCATGAGCATCGTTTAGAGCGGGTGTTGGTGGTGGATGATGAATTCCAATTGCGTGGTTTGGTGACGGTCAAAGATATCATGAAATCCACCGAGCACCCCTTGGCATCCAAAGATTCCAGTGGTCGTTTGCTGGTGGGGGCGGCGGTGGGTGTGGGTGAAGGCACTGATGAACGTGTAGCGTCTTTAGTGGAAGCAGGTGTAGATGTGATTGTGGTGGATACTGCCCATGGCCACAGTCAAGGGGTATTAGACCGAGTGCGTTGGGTGAAAACTCATTTTCCGGCAATCCCAGTGATTGGTGGCAATATTGCCACTGCCGAGGGGGCCCGTGCTTTAGTTGCTGTGGGTGCCGATGGCGTTAAGGTAGGGATTGGCCCTGGCTCTATTTGTACCACAAGAATTGTAGCCGGCGTTGGAGTACCCCAGATTACAGCTATTCGTAATGTGTCTGAGGCTTTAAAAGGTACTGGCGTACCCTGTGTAGCAGATGGCGGCGTGCGCTACTCTGGGGATATTGCTAAGGCTATTGCTGCGGGAGCCTGCACCGTCATGGTAGGGGGGCTCTTTGCTGGTACGGAAGAGGCGCCCGGGGAAATAGAACTCTTTCAAGGACGTTCATACAAATCCTACCGTGGAATGGGATCCTTAGGTGCCATGCAACAAGGTTCCAGTGATCGCTATTTTCAAGACAGTGAAAACAACGCTGATAAATTGGTTCCAGAGGGTGTCGAGGGGCGGGTGCCTTATAAGGGTTCAGTGCTCGCTGTTATCCACCAATTGATGGGTGGCGTACGAGCTTCCATGGGTTATCTGGGTTGTCCGACCATTGAAGACGTTCATGCTAAAGCCGAGTTTGTGGAAATATCTCATGCTGGCATTCGTGAATCCCATGTGCATGATGTTCATATCACGAAAGAAGCTCCTAATTACCATATTGATTAATAGTTTATGTCTCGACAAAAAATTCTGATTATTGATTTCGGTGCACAGTATGTGCAGTTAATTGCAAGACGTGTTCGTGAAGCAGGGGTGTATTGCGAGTTGCACCCCTATGATGTCAGTGAAGCCTTTATTCGTGAATTTAAGCCTCAGGGAATTATTCTCTCTGGCGGACCGGCATCGGTGACTGAGAGTACTCCACCTTCCGCACCTCAAGTAGTGTTTGAGTTAGGTGTACCAGTTTTAGGTATTTGTTATGGCATGCAAACCATGGCACAACAATTGGGGGGACGCGTCGAGAATGCTATCAACCGTGAATTTGGTTATGCTGAAGTTCGCGCCAGAGGTCACTCAGAATTACTAAAAGATATACAAGATCATATGAATGATCAAGGTCATGGCTTACTTGAAGTGTGGATGAGTCATGGAGATAAGGTTACTGAATTACCATCAGGCTTTAAAGTGATCTGTGACAATGCGGCGACTCCTATTGCAGGGATGGCAGATGAAACAAGAGGCTTTTATGGCGTTCAGTTTCATCCTGAAGTGACTCATACCAGAAAAGGCAGAGCGATTCTTGAACGCTTTGTGCACCATATTTGTGGTTGCGATAACTCTTGGGCTATGCCTGATTATGTCAGCGAAGCAGTTAACCATATTCGCCAAACAGTAGGACAAGATGAAGTATTGCTAGGACTCTCAGGCGGGGTGGATTCCTCCGTTGCAGCAGCATTAATTCATCAAGCCATTGGCCAACAACTCACTTGTGTATTTGTGGATCATGGTTTGTTGCGCTTTCAAGAAGCTGAACAAGTAATGGCTACTTTTGCTCAACATTTGGGTGTAAAAGTTATTCACGTGAATGCTAAGGAGCGTTTCTTTAAAGAGCTTCAAGGCGTTACAGATCCGGAGCAAAAACGTAAAATTATTGGCCGTATTTTTGTTGAAGTATTCCAAGAAGAGTCGGACAAGTTAAAACAAGTTAAATGGTTGGCTCAAGGCACTATTTACCCTGATGTGATTGAATCAGCGGGCGCTAAAAAAAGTGGTAAAGCTCACGCCATCAAATCTCACCACAATGTAGGTGGATTGCCTGATACTCTTCACCTAAAACTATTAGAACCATTACGTGAACTGTTTAAAGATGAAGTCAGGGCCCTAGGTGTTGCATTGGGGTTACCTTCTGAAATGGTTTACCGTCATCCTTTCCCAGGGCCGGGTCTGGGTGTTAGAATTTTAGGTGAAGTGAAACCTGAATTTGTTGATCTACTGCAGCGCGCCGATGCGATTTTTATTGATGAGCTTAGGCAAGGGGCATGGTACGACGAAGTTTCACAAGCTTTTGCTGTTTTTCTACCCGTTAAGTCTGTAGGGGTAATGGGTGATGGACGAACCTATGAATATGTGGTGGCTTTGCGAGCAGTGGTCACCAGTGATTTTATGACTGCTCATTGGGCTGAATTACCCTATGATTTATTGGGTAAAGTATCTAACCGAATTATCAATGAAGTTCGTGGTATCAACCGAGTGGTATATGATATTTCCGGTAAACCTCCCGCAACTATTGAGTGGGAATAATTTTAGGTCTTTCGGCAGCTTTCGGGGACTATCGAAAAAACAAGTTAATCTATTGATTTATATAAGTTTACATGCCGACATGTATCGGCATCTATCGACGACAAGCAAAACTTTTTGTCGGTAATCCTGTCGGTAATGAAAGCTAGGCCAATCACCAGAAATATTTTACCGTCTGACTGATTTCAGTGGTGACGGTAAAAAATAGCGTGAAAAGCTAGTATTCATAGGGGTTTCGGAGCATCATGTCACTTTCAAGCCGTTGACGGTAAAATTTCCGTTATCAGGAGGAAGAGCCGATGCTTACCGACACCGCACTGAAGAACCTCAAACCCAAGGACACGCCTTACAAGGTAACGGACAGGGACGGCATGTACGTCACGATCTCGACGGCGGGTACCGTCACGTTCCGCTATGACTACCGGATCAATGGCAGGCGCGAGACGCTAACGATTGGGCGCTACGGGCCGGGCGGTCTATCGCTGGCTCGGGCGCGCGAAAAGTGCATCGACGCGAAGCGAGCCGTTTCGGAAGGCCAGTCCCCGGCGCAGGAAAAGCAGCGCGAGAAACGGCGTCTGTCCGAAGCCAAAACCTTCCAGGAATTTACCGACAAATGGTATGAGGAAGCCAGGATGGCCGATAGCACCCGGTCGATGCGCAAGAGCATCCTTGACAGGGACATTCTGCCGGTGTTCAAAAGCCGTCTGCTGAGCGAGATCAGCCCCGACGATCTGCGTGACCTGTGCAACAAGGTCAAGGACAGGGGGGCGCCAGCAACGGCGATCCACGTCCGCGACATCATCAAACAAATCTACGGCTTCGCTATCCTGCACGGCGAGAAGGTGGCCAACCCTGCCGACGACGTGGGGCCATCGTCGATCGCCACCTTCGTGCCGAGAGATCGGGCGCTGTCGCCTACGGAGATACGCGTCCTGCACAAGGAGTTGGAGTACGTGGCTTCGTACCCGACCATCAAACTGGCGCTGCGGCTGATCCTGCTCACGCTGGTGCGCAAGGGCGAACTCATCCATGCGACGTGGGACGAGATCGACTTCGAGAACGCGCTGTGGACTATTCCGAAAACGCGCATGAAGGCTGGCAAGGCCCACAACATCTACCTGTCGCAGCAGGCGCTCGACATCATGATCGCGCTGCGCACCTGCGCCGGTGGCTCGAAGTACCTGCTGCCCTCGCGCTATGACGGCGACAAGTGTATGTCGAACGCCACGCTGAATCGCGTCGCGCAGATAGTCGTCGAGCGGTCGAAAGCGAAGGGTCTACCAATCGAAAGCTTCAGCGTGCATGACCTGCGCCGCACCGGTTCGACCATCCTCAACGAACTCGGTTTCAACAGCGATTGGATTGAGAAGTGCTTGGCGCACGAAGATGGCCGTTCATCACGCGGTGTCTACAACAAGGCCGAATACGCAGAGCAGCGCCGGCACATGCTGCAAGAATGGGCCGACATGATTGATGCTTGGGTGGCCGGCAAGTCACACACTCCGACGTTGCTGCCACCGTCGATGAAGGTCATCACGACACAGGCGCTGCTTTGACGGGGCGGCGCTTGCGCCGACGCACGTCCGGTGAAGGCGCCCGTTTCAACTGTGCACTATCGGAAGCTTGCCGACGTGCGTCGAGCCAGGCTTCTACTTCCGTCAAGTCCCATACCACGCAGCGCGCGGTCAGATTGAACCGGCGCGGAAATTCTCCGCGGCGCTCCATGTCATAGATCGTGGTATCGGCCAGCGGCACGATCTGTCGCAGCTCGGTACGGCGGATTGTGCGTCTGAACGGCAAGGTATTCGTCGCGACCAGTTGTGGTAGCTGCATGTCGTGCGGTTCGTTTGTATCAGAGTCGTCGTTTGGCCGCGCAGCCACCAGGCTTCGATCTGTTTTGTACATGATCTGCTCCATCATCAGGGCAATTGCTGGTTGCATCGCAACGGCCGGTATAAATGCGGTCCTGTGATGGTGATCTTTCCGGCATCTATCGAAAACTCGCTCAGGCGTACATGGGCGTATTGCGATTGTGCTGATGCGGCATCGCTGTGAATCACTTCGCCCTGGTCTTCCTGAATCCCCGATCCCGTGCCATGAATGATTCCAGCATGTGCGGGATCAATGTGGCGGCATCGACCGGTTCGCCGTAGGTCTGCGCATGCAGCGCGGCGTAACGCTCTAAATCGGCCTTGAGCGTGACCGTTAGTGAGACAGTGAGTTTTACAGTCTCGGTTTTAGGTAGCGGCCCTAGCCGCAGCTTGCTGGTGGGCATATTCATTGCGACGATCCCCTCTGGAAGAACAGCGGCTGGTACGGACGCAGGATCAGATCCTTGTTCACCATTACCCGCATCGGGAATCCGGGCCGGATGGTGAGCGTCGGCTGGATACTCACGTTGCGTTTGGTGATCTCCTGACCGACCTGGTTCACGGTGTCCTGCGCGCTCTGGCGAACGGCGACGGTCACGCCACCGGTACTGCCGCTGTTGTTGGGTGCTGCCAGCTCGGCACCGACTCCGAGCAGCGTGGACAACGCGGCACCGGCGATGATGCGATCCCAGTGCCAATCGACGCCATCCTCCAGCCCGGCATAACCAGCCGGGTCGATGCCGGGCAGACGGTCGAGCGAAATCGACGAGGTATCGGGCAGGATCAAGCGCGTCCACACCAGCAGTACCCGTCGCTGACCGAAGGCCACCTGGCTGTCGTAGCGGCCGATCAGTCGCGACCCCTGCGGAATCAGCAGGAAGCGACCCGTGGCCGTGTCGTAGACCGCCTCCGTCACATTGGCAATGACCTGTCCCGGCAGGTCGGAGTTGATGCCCGTCACCAGCGCCGCCGGAATGATGGTGCCTGCCATCACCTGGTAGGGCGATGTCGGCAATTGCAGGCTGGCCGGATTGCGGGTGGTGGTGTCGCCGCCATTCGTGAGGAACGCTTCCTTCTGATCCTGCCGGTTCTGCACAGCTGTTGGATCGGTTGGCTGTGTCGATGCCATTGCCATCGGATTGAAGGCCTGATTGCCCGATGCCTGCTCGGGCTGGATTGCGGCTGCGGTGGTTGCCGGTGCCGCCTTTGTTGCACTACTGCTGCGGAAGAACACTGACGAACGCGCCGCATCCTCGGCATCGCCCGGCTGAGCGATGCGGCCGGGTTGCGCTGGAGTGTATGCGCCTGTGTTCCCGTGGTTCTGCGCATGCACGATGGCCGGCCCCAAGTCGCCCGGCAACGGCTCACCCAACATCGGCACCACAGGCTTAGCCATTGGCACCACTTTGGTATAGTCCTTGGGCAACTGGTCGAGGCTATCGGCCCGTGAGACGCGATCCACGTTGTACAGCTCGGTGGCCGGGTTGCGTTCGCGCTTGTGTGGCTGCAAGGACCAGAGCGTGGCTCCCAGGATGATGATGCCGAGCGCCCCAGCAAACACCGCCAGCATGCGCCGATTGAGTCGCGTGACCGGACGCGGTGAAGCGCGCAGAGCCAAGGTGTCCGGGTCGGCCTTATCTGTCCCCGTCGGCGGCGTCTGCGGTGTGGCGGACGTGCTCATGCTCAATACCTCCGCGCCGTGCTGCCAACGCCATCGGTGCGTTCGATACGAACGACGGCGGCCTTGTCCGCACCTAGCCGCAACTCGGCTGCACCAAACAGCCGATCCACCACGTAATAGGGCGAGCGGAAGCGGTAGTTCACGAGCTGGCCATCGCCCTGCTGCCCGATCACGAATAGCGGCGGCAGCTCGCCCTGCGCGATGCCAGCAGGGAACTGGATATAGACCCGCTCGCCGTCATCGAACGCGCGCAGCGGTTTCCATGGTGGGCTGTCGCCGGTGATCGCGTAGCGGAACTTGATCTGCTCCAGCGACAAGCCTGAGTCCACTGGCGCTGCCGCCTGAGCCTGCTGCGCCTGCTTCTGCAAGGCCAGCATGCGGTCTTTCGGATAATCCCACGAAGCCGAGGCCATCCACGCCTGCGGCGTCGACGACATTTCGAGCAGGTAGGTGCGGCGGTTGGTGGTGATGACCAGGTTTGTCTTCAAGCCGACGCGGGTGGGTTTCACGAGTATGTTCACACGCAGACTGGCACCCGCGCCGCTGGCCGTGTCGCCCACTATCCAGCGCACGGTGTCGCCGGCCGAGACCGTCACCAGTTCCTCGCCCTGCTGCAAGGTGATAACAGTGACACGCTCCGGACTGGTGTAGAGCTGATACAGCGCGCCGTCCGTATAGGGCCAGACCTGGATCGCGTTTATATATCCTTCGCGGCTGGGGGCCACGCGGGCTTCGGCATTGGCGCGCGCCACACGAACCTTCTCGTCGGGCGATTCGGCGACTGGCTTGTCCTCTGGCGAGCTCGCCAGCGGCTTCAACTGTTCGGGCAGCGGGAGTGGTTTGGGCACTTCGACCACCTCGATGGGTTTGGGCAATTCCGGCAGCGCGTGCGCCGCGACGGGTTCGTCCAGCGTGATGTCCGGCGGCGGCTTGCCGTGTGTGGCGCAGCCGCTGACAGTCACCAAGGTGGCGCTCAGGATCAACGGCAAAGCGTAAATACGGATTTTGGTTTTCATGGTTTCTTGGCTCCTTCGATCGCGTCGAGTTCACGGCTCCAGGAAAGGCCGTTCACGTAAATTCCTAGGGGGTTCTTGCGCAGTCGCTCCTCGGTGCGCGGCGGTTGCAGTACGATGGACAGCACAGCCGTCCAGCGCTCGACGCCAGAGGGCGAACCGTTCACATAGCTGCGCTCGATCCAGCGCACCTGGAACGAGGATTCGCTGGCGCGCACGACGCTGGTGATCTCGACGGCCGTCGAGGTCTGGCCGATGCGCGCGAACGGATCGTTGACGCGCGCATAGTCGTTCAGCGTGGCCGCACCTTTATCGGTGGTGTAGTCGTAGGCTTCGAGCCAGTTCTGCCGCACCACGATGGGATCAATCGACAGCGAGCGCACGTCGGTGAGGAAGCGCGCCAGGTGGTAGGCGATCTGCGCGTCGTTCGGCTTGTATGGCGTGGCGGCCTCGCCCACCGCGCGTACCTGACCGCCGGTGGCCACCTCGACCACATAAGGCGTGACGATGGACTGCGCCGAGCGCCACACCAGCCCACCCGCCATCAGCAGCGCGAGCGACAGACAGCCGAAGGCCATCAGCCGCCAGTTCTTCGCCTGCACGCGCGCACTGCCGATGCGCTGGTCCCAGACCTGCGCGGCGGCCTGGTAGGGGGTGACGGGCTCGGGCGTTTCCGAGTACTTCACCTGGGGTCGTTTGAATCGCATGAACTGATCTCCGTTAAGCTTCCTTAGTGGTTCGAATCGTCGCGCAGGCTCGGGCTGGCCCCGCTGCCGCCGTGATCGCCCGAGCGCAGGGTGTGCGCCGCCGTCGTGGCCGCATGGCTCACCTGCTGTTTGCGGCGCATTTGTTTGGCCCAGGCGGGCTCTGCCGTTGATGGCTTGGCTTCGGTCGAATCGGCCGATTCGGTAGAACTCGCGGCCGCCGCAGGCGCAGCAGCTTCCGCGACGAAATTGGCTACGCGATCCTTGACCGCTTTCGCACTGGCGGCGACGCGCTGGCCGACGGCCCCGGCACCGCTCTTGGCTACATTGGCAAGGCCTGCGCCAGCAGCACGAACTCCACCGCCACCCGATGCGGCTGCGCCAGCCTGGTAGGCGGTCTTCGCGCCGCTTGCCATTGAGCTGGTCGCACGCCCGACCGATGCAGCGCCACCGATGGCCGCGCGCGCAGCGCCTGGCGCCATGCGCGCACCCGCCGCTACCGCCGCGCCACCTGTCGCGATAGCGGCACCACCGGCGACAGCCAAACCAGCAGCACCCAACGCCGTGCCGGCCGCCGCACCGGCTCCGAGTTGAGGTGCGCCGGCTACCAGTCCGGTGGCAATTCCCGGCCCGAAGATCCCCAGCCCCAGCATTGCCAGTGAGGCCAGCATGATGGTCAGCGCCAGATCGATAGAGGGCTCAGTGCCGGGCGGCACCTGGAACTGTGCAAACAGTCCCGTGCCGATGCCGACGATCACCGCCAGCACCAGCACCTTGATGCCCGATGACACCACGTTGCCCAGCACCCGCTCGGCCAGGAACGCGGTCTTGTTCCACAACGCAAACGGCACCAGTACGAAACCCGCGAGCGTGGTCAGCTTGAATTCGATCAGCGTGACGAAGAGCTGCACGGCGAGCACAAAGAAGCTCACGATCACCATCAGCCAGGCGAGAAACAGCACGGCGATGACATCGAGGTTCGCGAACACCTCGGGGAAGCCGGTCAGGTCGCTGATCTGCGCCATGATCGGTTGCGCCGCATCGACGCCGACCTTGGCCAGATGGCCCGGCTGCAGAAACTGCGTTTCTGTCAGCGTGGAACCGGACGCCACCAGTCCGAGTCCGGCAAACGAGTGGAACAGGATGCCTGCCAGGTTGTTGAAGTTGCCGATGATGAAAGCGAAAGCGCCGACATAGAGCGTCTTCTTGATCAGCCTGCCGATCACGTCCTCGCCGCCCATGGCCCAGAACAGCCCGGCCAGCGTCATGTCGATCACCACCAATGTGGCGGTGAGGAACGCCACCTCACCATGCAGCAGGCCGAAACCCGAGTCGATGTAGTGTGAGAAGACATCAAGGAAGTGGTCGATGACCGACAGGTCGTTCATGGCTCAGTCTTTCGGTGCAGAAGCGGGTGCAGCCGATGGCGCGGGCGTGTACGGCGTGCCGCTGCCCATGAAGCGCCGCCGCGTGGCTTCGGCGGCCATGTTGCATTGGGCGTCCCCCGCCTTGTCGTGGTCGGCCTTGCACTGCGCGCGGACTTCCTTCAGACGTTCTGGACTGGTCATCAGCGATTCGACGGACTCGGCTGGTTCCGGTTTGCCGCACGCGGCCAGCAGCACGGTGCAGGCGGCAGCGATGAGGAGGGTTTTCATGATCACGTTTTCTCAATTGCCGTAGTAGTTGACGGTGTACGGCGTATAGGGCGTGCCGCCGCCCTGGAAGCGGCGGCGCACTTCACGGGCACGCTCCTGCACCGCGACTTGACGTGCCTGTTCCAGGGCGGTAGCACGGTCCTGCGTGATCTGAAGCTGTTGCGCCTGAATCGCCTGCCGGGCTTGCAAAGCCAGCAACTGGTTCGTCGCCTGTGTGGCTTGCAACGCGCCGACCGCCGACTGGCTGTTGTTCACGAGGTCGGTCAAGGTCTGCTCGTCGGACGCGAAGTTCTGCACCGCCTGCGATTGCACCTTGGTCGCGGTGCGCAACGCCTCCAACGAGTTGTGCCAGCGTGTGCGCGCATCGGTGGCCATCTGGCTACCCGAGGCGGAGGCGGTGTAGGCATCGGGATAAAGCCGCGCGAACTCGGTTTCCATCTGCGACACGTTGAAGGCCAGCCCCTGTGCCTGCTGGATCAACTGGTTCGTCGCGGATAGCGCCGAGCGCAGTTCATTGAGCGCGCTGAAATTCAGGCCTGTCAGGTTTTTCGCCTGGTTTGTCAGCATCTGCGCTTCGTTCTGGATCTGCCTGATCTGGTTGTTGATCTGCTCCAGCGCGCGTGCGGCCGTCATGATGTTCTGAGCCAGATTTGAAGGATCGAGCACGATGTCTCCGACCCCGAAAATGGCGTGCGCAGGCTGCACCACGCCGACAGCCATCGTGCCCGCGACAATCAGGACGGCAATTTTTTGTTTGAATGAAGACTTGAGATTCATGGCGTTTCTCCTTCTGGTGGATAGCGATCAATCAGCTCTGCGGCCCAATTGAGGCCGCAGTGGCGCAGCCAGGCGGCTGCGAAGTCCTCAGGTGGCGCCGACGCGGAAACGGCGTCGATGGCGCGTTGGTCCTCGGGCTTGGCCGCACCAGCAAACGCCAGCGTCACCGGCCCGAGCCCGAGGTCGAAGACGCGGTTGCCGAGCCTGGACTGGTAGTAGTAATCGCGCTTGGGCTGTGCGGTCGCCACGATCTCGATTTGCCGCGTGTTGAGACCGAATCCTTCATAGATGACGCGAATCTGCGGCTCGGTCGCCTGCGGGTTGGGCAGGAAGATACGGCTCACGCAGCTCTCGACGATGGCTGGCGCAATGCTGGAATCCTTGATGTCCGCCAGTGACTGCGTGGCGAAGATGACAGAGACGTTCTTCTTGCGCAGCGTCTTGAGCCACTGCCGGATGCGCGCGGCGAATACCGGGTCGTCGAGGAACAGCCAGGCCTCATCGAGAATCAATAACGTCGGAGCACCGTCGAGGCGTTCCTCGAAGCGCGCGAACAGGTAGCGCAGTACAGCTAGCGCCGCCGCCTTGCTGTGCATCAGTTCTTCCATCTCGAACGCCTGCACGTCGGCGAAACCGAGCCGATCATGGTCGGCGTCGAGCAGCTTGCCGTGCGCGCCGCCCAGCACATAAGGTTGCAGGGCCTGTCGCAGTGCGTTCGATTGCAGCAGCACAGACAAGCCGGTCATGGTGCGCTGACCGAGCGGCGCGCTGGCGAGACTGTTCAGCGCCGACCACACGGACTCCTTCTCGGCCGGCCCAACAACCACGCCTTCGTGAATCAACAGGCCTTGGACCCATTCGGCCGCCCAGGCGCGATAACCGTCCTGGTCGATACGGGCCAGCGGCTGGAAGGCGATGGCACCATCAATACCCAGGTCGTAATGCTCGCCACCCAGCCCAAGCACGGTGGCGCGAATCGAACGCCCCATGTCGAAGGCGAAGATGCGCGATCCGGCGTAGCGGCGGAACTGCATTGCCAGCGTCGCGAGCAGCACCGATTTGCCCATGCCGATGGGGCCGACCACCAGCGTGTTGCCCACGTCGCCGATGTGCGTGACCAGCCGGAACGGTGTCGCGCCATCGGTGCGCGTCACGATCAGTGGTGGGCCGTCGAGATGTGTATTGCGCTCTTGTCCTGCCCACACGGCGGAGACCGGCATCATGTGCGCGAGGTTCAGTGTCGAGACGATGGGCTGGCGCACGTTGGCGTAGGCATGTCCCGGAATCGACGACAGCCAGGCATCGACCGCGTTCAAGGTTTCGGGAATGGTCACGAAGCCACGGCCCTGGATCGTCCGCTCCACCGCGTGCAACTTTTCGTCGGCGGCGGTGGCGTCGACATCGAGCACCGTCACGGTTGCGGTGACGAAGCCGAATGAAACTTGGTCACTGCCCAGTTCCTGCAAGGCCGCGTCGGCATCGGCCGCCTTGTTCGACGCATCCGAATCAACCAGCGGGCTTTCCTGCTGGAAGATGGTCTCGCGCAGGAGTGCTGCGATGTTCTTGCGCTTGGCGAACCACTGGCGACGCAGCCGACCCAATTCGCGCTCGGACTCCGCCTTGTCCAGGCACAGAAAGCGTGTGTTCCAGCGGTAGGCAAAGCCCAGGCGGTTCAGGTCATCGAGCAAGCCCGGCCAGGTCGAGGTCGGGAAGCCGCGCACCGACACCACGCGCAGATGCTGCGTGCCAAGCATGGGCGCAAGGCCACCGGTCAGTGGTTCATCGGCCAATAACGCATCGAGGTGCATAGGCACCTCGGGCACGGCCACCGAATGCCGCCGCGTGGACACGCAGGCATGCAGATAGGTCAGCGTCTGGCCATCATCGAGCCAGAGGATCTCGGGCATCACCCCTTCAAGCAAGCCGAAGAAGCGTTCGGTCTCCGACACAAAGCCCTCCAGCCGTTCACGCCAATCCACGCCTTCGACCTTGCTGTTCTCGTACAGCAGTTTCGCGGCGCGGGCAGTCGATTCCTCGGGCGGCAGATACAGCAGCGTCAGGTGGTACGCGCTCTCGAAGTGGCTATCGGCCTCCTCGAATGCGGCGCGGCGCTCTTCATCGACCAGCCAGGACAGCGGCTCGGGAAACACCGATTCCGGGTAGTTCGCCGCTTCGCGCCGTTCGGCCTCCACGAACAGCGCCCAGCCGGAACCAAGCCGACGCAACGCGTTGTTCAATCGCGCAGAGGTTGCGACCAGTTCGCCTTGCGTCGCGCTGTCCAGGTCTGGCCCGCGAAACCGTGCTGTGCGCTGGAAAGAGCCATCCTTGTTGAGTACGACGCCGGGCGCGACCAACCCTGCCCAGGGCAGCCAATCGGCCAACAGCGCGGGACGCTTGCGGTATTCGGCGAGGTGCATCATGGGATCGTCCTCACACGTCCAGCAGTTGCCGGTGCTTGATGTGCCGCGCGAACACGGCCATGAACTGCGCATCCAGTCGCGCGCCCCACACGGCCAGCGAGTGCCCAACAATCCACAGCACCATGCCGGGCAGCCAGAGTTGCAGCCCGAGCCCCACGGCGGCGGCCAGTGTCCCGTTGGCAATCGCCACGGTGCGCGGTGCGCCACCCAACAGGATGGGTTCGGTCAGCGAGCGGTGCAGCGGCACCTCGAAGCCGGATGCGTCAGCAGGTAGCGCGTTCATGCCAGCACCGCTCCGCCGCTGAAACTGAAGAAGGTCAGGAAGAATGACGAGGCGGCAAACGCGATCGACAGACCGAACACGATCTGCACCAGCTTGCGGAAGCCGCCACTGGTGTCACCGAAGGCTAACGTCAGCCCGGTGGCAATTATGATGATCACCGCGATGATCCTGGCCACTGGTCCCTGGATCGAATCCAGCACCGATTGCAGCGGCGCTTCCCACGGCATGTTCGAGCCTGCGGCATGCGCGGGAATGGCGATGGCCAGCAGCAGTGCGGCGAGAGCCACGAATTGCAAGGCAGGTTTTACGGAAATGCGTGAAGTCGTCATGACGGTTCTCCTGGAGTTGATGAAAGTAAAGGGACGGAAGGCATCAGCTCGGCGCTGAGTTGGTAGCCGTGGCTGTCGAAGCCGATGACGCGGGCGATTTCCTGCACGCGGCGTGCATGGCCGCGACCGGCGATGTAGACGATGACGTTCACCGCTTCGGCGATCAGGGCGCGTGGTGGCGTCACCGCGACTTCGAGGATCAGTTGTTCCAGGCGCAGCAGCGCGCCCGCAGCGGAACCGGCATGGACGGTGGCGATGCCGCCCGGATGGCCGGTGCCCCAGGCCTTGAGCAAGTCCAGCGCTTCGGCACCGCGCACTTCACCGACGACGATGCGGTCTGGGCGCAGCCGTAATGTCGAGCGCACCAGCTCGGCCATGGTTACGACACCTGCACGGGTGCGCAGCGGGACGTGGTCGTGTGCCGTACATTGCAGCTCCACCGTATCTTCGAGCACGATCACGCGGTCGCCGGTGGCCGCGACCTCGTCGAGCAGGGCATTGGCCAACGTGGTCTTGCCGGTACTGGTGCCACCCGCGATCAGGATGTTCTGGCGTTCGCGCACCGCGTTACGCAGGAATTCCGCCTGAGCCTCGGTCAGGATGCCGTCGGCCACGTAGGCGTCGAGCCGGATCAAGCCGACCGCGCGCTTGCGTAGCGCGAAGACCGGCCCCGGCGTCACCGGTGGCAGCGCACCCTCGAAACGTTCGCCGGTCTCCGGCAACTCGGCGGACAGCAGCGGCTTGCCCGCATGCACCTCGGCGCCCACGTGGGCTGCGACCAGGCGGATGATGCGTTCGCCATCGGCTGGCGTGAGGCTGACACCGAGCGGTTCGCGGCCACTGCCCAGTCGATCCACCCACAGCGAACCGTCCGGGTTCAGCATGACTTCCACCACGTCGGGGTCGTTCAAAGCTTTGGCGATGTCCGACCCCATCGCCGTGCGCAGCATGAGCACGCGACGCTCCAGCGAGGCTGACAAGCTCTGATCGTGCGGCGCGCTACTCATGACGGCACTCCTTCTGATTCGTCGGCAGGCGCTGCGGCGGGAACATTTTCCGGCTGGGCGAAGAACTGGCTCTGATCGGGCTGGATTTCTTCGACCACGTCCTTGACCAGGCTGCGCCCGCGCAGCAGATGCCGACCGAGCTGTTCGATGAACTGCTCAAAGCGTGCCCGTCCCTGGGCGCGCACCGCTTCCTGATGCGCTTCCGGCACGGGGGTGCTGACGGTGAGGAAATAACGCACGTACAGCGCCAGCGTCTCGATCAGGATGTTCTGGTCGCGCTCCAGCTTGTCGAGCTGGCGAGACAAGCGATCCAACCGCTTGGCGATAGCCGCCTCGCGCTGGTCGCCGGAATCGGGCGACAGGAACGAAGCCAGCGCGGCGGCGATGATCGAAGACTTGGACAAGCCCTTCATGGTCGCCAGCTCGTCGAGCCGCCTGGCGTGCTCGGGTTCGATGAAGAGGTTCAGGCGGGTGCGGCTCATAGCGCAATTCCATCGTCAGGGTCGAGGGCCGCCAGCCGCGCGGTGCGTTGCAGGCGTGGATCGAGCTGGGCGGGCAGGGGTAGCGGCAGGTCGTCGTCATCGAGCAGGCCTAGATCGTCCACCGCGTGTTCGGGTTCCGGCATGAACGCGACTTCGGCCAGTTCCGGCTGCTGCTGGCGACCGCCGTCGTCGATGGCCTCACCGTGTGCGGGGAAGACCAGACCAGGAATCGGTGCAGCGAGTATGGCCAGTCCGGTCCAGTCGTCGGGTCGTGGTGCCGGGACATCGGCGTAATGCCCAGGCCGCAATGGCGGCGGCGCCTGAATGCGCGTCTTGAAATTCGCGTCCAGGTAGTAGCGAATTTTCTGGGCCTTGATCGGTGGATGGCCCGACACCATCACCACTTCGTCGTCGGGCGGCAACTGCATGACTTCGCCGGGCGTGAGCAGCGGCCGTGCGGTTTCCTGGCGCGACACCATCAGGTGTCCGAGCCACGGCGCCAACCGGTGGCCCGCGTAGTTGCGTTGCGCGCGCAATTCGGTGGCTGTGCCAAGGGCCTCTGAAATGCGCTTGGCGGTGCGTTCGTCATTGGTGGCGAACGTGATGCGTACGTGGCAGTTGTCGAGGATGGAATGGTTCTGGCCGTAGGCCTTGTCGATCTGGTTGAGCGATTGCGCAATCAGGAAGGCGCGCAGACCGTAGCCCGCCATGAAGGCCAGAGCCGACTCGAAGAAATCCAGCCGGCCCAGCGCCGGAAACTCGTCAAGCATCAGCAGCAGCTTGTGGCGGCGGGCGATGCCGTCTGATCCATCGAGCGACTCGGTGAGGCGTCGCCCGATCTGGTTCAGGATCAGCCTGATCAGCGGCTTGGTGCGGCTGATGTCGGAGGGCGGCACTACCAGATACAGCGACACGGGATGAGCAGCGTCGATCAGGTCGGCGATGCGCCAGTCGCAGCGCGATGTCACTTCGGCTACCGTGGGATCGCGGTAGAGACCCAGGAAGCTCATCGCGGTGGACAGCACACCCGAGCGCTCGTTTTCGCTTTTGTTCAGCACCTCGCGTGCGGCGGAGGCGACTACGGGGTGCGGAGCATCGCCAAGATGTTTTGTGGTCATCATCCGGTGCAATGTGACTTCGAACGGGCAGGCCGGATCGGACAGGAAATTGGCGACGCCACGCAGTGTCTTGTCTTCGCCCGCGTAAAGCACATGCAGGATCGCGCCGACCAGCAAGGCATGGGAAGTCTTTTCCCAATGATTGCGCCGCTCCAGCGCGCCTTCGGGGTCGACCAGGATGTCGGCGATGTTCTGTACGTCGCGTACTTCGTGCATGCCGCGCCGCACTTCGAGCAGCGGGTTGTAGGCAGCCGATTTCGCATCGGTCGGGTTGAACAGCAGGCAGTGCGAGAAGCGCGAGCGCCAACCGGCGGTCAAGTTCCAGTTCTCGCCCTTGATGTCGTGGATCACGGCGGAGCCGGGCCACGAAAGCAGTGTAGGCACCACCAGGCCGACACCCTTGCCGGATCGCGTCGGCGCGAAGGCCATCACATGCTCGGGGCCTTCATGGCGGAGATAGTCGCCATCCTTGCGGCCCAGGAAAACCCCGGCGGGTCCGGTCAGGCCGGAACGCTGGATTTCAGCGGGGAGCGCCCAGCGTGCCGAACCGTAGGTCGTGACCAGCTTGGATTGACGCGCGCGCCACACCGACATGGCGATGGCCGCCATGGCGCCGGCGAAGCCGCTGCAGGCCGCGATGGCGCCGCCGCGCAGGAAAATGTCTGGGGCGTAGGCATCGAAGAAGTACCACCACTCGAACAGCTTCCACGGGTGATAGACCGGCATACCGAGCAGGTCGAACCACGGCGCGCCCAGGCGTAGCTGGTAGCCCAGTGCAGCCGCCGTCCACTGGGTGGCACTCCATATTCCCAGTAATACGATGGTAAAAACCATCATGATTTGGCCAGTCAACACGCCGGTCGGCACCATGCCGCACCCCCTCATGTGGATTACTCGATTCAGTCCATTGCGATGTGCCGTCAGCGCGGTACCCGCGAATCAGAATTGGCCTATCGTCAAGGTTCGAAGCGGCACCGATCCGGCACCGCTTTAGACATCGCAAGTTTGGGGGCGCCGCGAGTATGAGAGAACCTGCTCCGGCGAAGGGCTGCTAAGAGGGGAGTACAACGATGATTATTTTTGTTACGTTCAGTACTGATCGTTCGTCGGTTTGAGCAGTCGACTTGCAACTAAACGATTTCAAAAGGCTGGCGTATTGATCACGTAGTTAACAATTTCCGCCATGCGGCTTATCTGCGTGCCGTTAGCAGAGTCAGCATTGCTATGCTAACGCGTGATCAACTAGCCGTCAGATAGCCCAGTGTTCGGTAACCAAGTACGTTTCGCGTGGCATTTCCCGGGTTCATGGATTCAGCATACACATCGTTCTCGACATAGACATGCATACGATCACCGTCTATGTCCAGGACTACATTGCCCGCTTGGTTGTTGGTGATCTTATCCAGCCCACGTCGATTCCAAGCGTCATAAGCTAGGTGGTCCGAGTTGGCTACACCGAACAGAGTCAAGCGCGGCTTTAATACATCCAAAAAATCCCATGAGCGACCGGAATCGCGCCCGTGGTGCGGAGCAATCAGCAGGTCGCAGTTCGCGACATCCTCAATATGATTGTCCAAGATGTGCTCCCATGTCGCGTCATGGGAATCGCCCGTGAAGATGATCTTGAAGCCGGCCGTGCGATAGACAATCACGTAGGAGCAGTCGTTGAAATCTTCGTTCTCGTTGGCTTTATCCACCAGGTCTCTGGTTGGTGCGATCACTTGGAGCCCATCGGCACCCTCGCCGATATCGTCTTGGTTTGCATACTTAAAAATGTCGCCAGCAAGGATTTTTAGCGTTGTGGTGCCTTGCTCGTTGCCCTGTTTTACCTTCGCGTAACGATCCCAGTCTTCTTCCTTATAGCCATTGTAGCCATTGAAGTCAGGCTTGGGTTTGTCGGCGCCCGAGTGCCAGAAGTTGCTGATGGCCAACTCGTCCATCAAGGCATTGAACCCGTCCAGGTGATCCATATCAGGATGGGTCAGGATGAAGCGCCAGATTGAGTTGATCCCGATATTGGACAAGTAGGACTGCGGCCTTGTTGGATAGGCCTTCATGTTAAAGTTGCCGCCCGTGTCGGAGCCCGCGAGGCCTGCTAATTTCATTAGTCGATTGGTGGACTCATTCAGAGTGGTCAAGTTGCCACACGAGATGTCGATCATCGTGATCCTGCCACTGTTGTGTTGAACCACAATACAGTCGCCCTCACCCACATTGAGAAAGTGTACGGTGGCCATCGTGTCAGCCTCTAAGCAATGCGCTGGTGACATGCGCGCAATTGATTACATTTGGCTCCATCCCCCCCCCATTTCTATTGAGCACCATCAGCGAAGTCCCTTGAAGCCCGGTCGATAGAGGTTTCTAAGTGTGTCCGCATTCATTGAAAGCCAGTGGCTCTTTCGCGCCGTAAAATCAAGCTCACTTGAAACTTTCGTCGAATTGGCGATTAGATTAGTGGCACGGAATTTATGCGAATGCGGCGAAAGCGACCGGATTAGCACATCACCCGTTTTGGTCGTCATAATCGGAATGTTCAGATCAAAGAGTCTCTGGCGAACATCGGGCTTGGGATGTTCGAACTGGTTGTCAAACTGGCTACAACAGATGGCGATCCTTGGCCGGACTATTTCAAAGAACGTTTTCGAATTGGTGGGGCAATCCGCTCCGTGATGCGCAAGCAATAGGACATCCACTTCACGTTTAAAGATCTTGCAGCGCCGAAGGTAGGCGCCGATATTCGCATCCTCCACGTCTCCTAGGCTAGCGATGTTAAAACAACCCTGACGAAACAGCTTGATCGTCGAATTGTTGTTTGATTCACTATCGAATAAGGCACGCGGGTGATACAGAGTGTCTCGATATGCCAGATCCTCTGCATTTTTGAGCCCCTTGATGTAGTCTGGATCGACAGCGATGCATTTTACCGACCGCCCCTTGTTCGAATTCGTCGTCCTATAGTTCAGAATTATCTTTAAGCATTCATTTGCGGTATCACTATGCGGCCGATATCCTGGATACTCAATTTTCGCGGGTTTGTAGATTGATAGTATTTCCTCAAGATCAGCTATGGCGCAATGATCCTGGTCCCAGCCGGTAATGTGCAGTACGTCAATGGAGGTCTTTCCACACTGCGCTAATTCTTGGTTCAGGTTCGGGCGACTGAGATCGGTAAGCCGCGCTTCGATTAACGTAAACGTGTCGTCGGCAAAGACCGAAAAGGAAGCACCGGCATTGCCAAGCTGATATGCACGGAATCGCGTCACGATGGATCGAGTGGTCATTTCTTTTTCGCCCCATCATTGGTGGATTCAAGCGCCAAGACGTTTTGCACTAGCCGTATACCAGTGTTCCGAGCAGATAAGGAAAGCCAAAGAAATTGCACCGCTAGCCCGCCGATGAGCATTGATTGAAGGGCGAGCCGAACACCTGACAACGCAGTAGCTATACCAGTAATCACCAATATCAAGAGCGTTAGACTGGATGAATCGCGAAACAAGAGAAACCGCTTGTGTGCGTCGCCGACGATGACATTCGATTGATGTCCCTGGAATAACCGATACCAGCAGGTATTTTGATCCCTTGGACTCTGCGGAAATTCTCCTATCTTCTTCTTTAGGGCTGCCATATTGATTCTAGGGTCGGCTTCTGCGTGTTCGCTAAACGCGCGATGTCCAGGCAACGCGTCTTTGAAACGCCAAAACACGATTGAAGCCTTCGCGTTTGATGGCACTAGGTCATTCAAAAACACGGCCATGATTGGGCCAGCGGTCGCCAGCAATACTCCACGAATGAGTGCGGACTGCGCAAGCTCAGTCAGCGATGCTTGAGTAAACGCAAAACCAGTAAACACCAAAACAATTACAACAATGTCGGCGCTTACCAGAAGCCATATGGCCTTTCCGTTCGCAGCTTTAAGGGACGACGACCGTTTAGTCTTAGCCATTACCACCTCCCGTTCCAGGTCTGGACACAACGGCCCATCCCAACGACAACTCCTCGGCCTGTTGCAGCACCGTTAGCACAGCCGAATCCTGAAGTTCAAGTGGGTAATCGCCCATGGATTGAAAATCGCAAGTGAAGCACTCATGCCAGACGATCATTTCACCAGCTCCATCAACTTTCCGAAGCTGTTGACCACGTCGTACTTGACGTTTTCGGGGGCGTACTTCCTGTTGATCTCATCGAAGAACTTCCGGGCGCACTTGATCTTGGTTTTCTCAATCTCGTTGAGCACCATTGACGACATCGACCCCTTGGTCTCGGCCACGAAGTACACGTGCTTGACCGTGCCTTCCTTGAACGTGACGGCCCAGTCGGGATTGTAGTCACCGACTGGCGTGGGGATCAGGAAGCCGCGAGGCAACTTGGCGTATACGACGACTTCAGTGCAGGTATCCAGCTCCTTCACGAACTCCCGCTCAATGCCGGAATCGGTGATCACGTAGTCGTAGATGTGCCGTTTGAGCTTGTCACCAGCCTTGCTGAAGTCCTGCTTGGTCTGGCCTGCGGTGAAGATGTCGAGGTCGAACTTGTCCTCGACCGGGTCGTAGGCCAAGTGTTCGATGATCATCGTTGCCTTCTGCTCGTTGATCAGTCGAACGGCCTCGGCGATGAAGCTTTCCGGATTGGTGCGGAACTGTGCAAACACCGCGACGCTGATCCCCTTGAGGATGTCTGCCGTCGTGCGCCGGGTCAGTTGCGTCCCTTCGGCGACCTTCCCAATGAGGTCGTACTTCACGGCCGAGTGGATGGAATGCACATTCTTTTCGGTTTCGGTGGCCTTGAGCACGAAGGCTTCGCCATCCTTTAGCCCGTCATAGGTCACCTGGGCAGCCTGCTCGCCGGTCTGAATCGTGTACTGCAACGGTGTCACGCGCAGACTCTTGTCCAGTTCGTTGACGGCCTTCGTGACCAACTCCGCTGAATCAAAGTCAACGCTGTAAGCTGCCTTGCGATTGATCCGGTTCCACAGCTCCTTGAACTCCTGTTTGTCGAAGTTGCTGTTGAGCGGGTTCTTCTTCGGGCGACGGTCGTCGCTGATCTCAAACATCTGGCTGTCGCTGAAGACGCTGTCGATCAGTTGGTACACCTGCTCGGCATGAGCCTGCAGCTCCGGTGGTAGCGGTGCCAGGGTGCCTTCCTTCTTGGCCTCGTGGTACGTGCCGGTGATACGGTCGGTGTCGTCGCTGTAGTCGTTCTTGAGCAGGTACTTGTAGATCTGCTTGGCCAATTGCGGCGTGACCTCGACATCGCCGGTCGCGGTCTTGAGCACCTTGCCGGTGAAGTAGGCTTCGTCTGCCACCTTGGGGCGGACCGACAAGGACTCGCTAATGTCCTTTTGCAGTGCAGAGACGAAGTCTTTGTAGCTCTCGCTGGCCACGACCGTGAGCACGTTGACGTCATGGACGATGGCGGGATGATCCATCCGGTCGCCAGTCTGATTGACCGACAAACGCAGGCCACGGCCCACTTCTTGACGCCGGGAAATGGTGTTGTCGCTGTGTTTGAGAGCACAGATCACGAACACGTTCGGGTTGTCCCAGCCTTCACGCAGGGCCGAGTGCGAGAAGATGAAGCGCACCGGCTCCTGCAATGACAACAGGCGCTCCTTCTGCTTCAAGATCAGGTCATAAGCATCCACGTCATCAGACAACCCGGCGCTCTCGCCACGGGCTGCAACTGCGGGGTCAACGTCACGCTTGGTCTTCTTGTCGATGGAGAAATAGCCCTTGTGTGTCTTGGCTGGGGCGATGTCCCTTAGGTACTTGATGTACGGCGTTTCATCCAGGTCCAGCACCTCGTTGAGGTAGCTCTGGTACTCCTCTTCAAAAATCCGTGCGTAGTCACCTTTCTCGTCGGCCGCTGAGTAGTCACGGTACTTGGCGACTTCGTCGATGAAGAACAAGGTCAGCACCTTGATGCCTTGCTGGAACAGGGCCAGCTCCTTATCGAAGTGAGCCTTGATGGCTTCCCGAATCTGGATGCGACGCAGGGCCGCCTCATTCACGTCGCCATCAGCCTCGCCCACAAACAGCTCCACGCCGTTGGTGAAACTCAAGGTGTCAGTGTTGGCGTTGATGTCCGACACCACATAGCCACGGTACTGATCCAGCCCGTTTGAAAGGTCGAACAGGTTATCGGTCTTCACCAGTTTGCGCACCACAGGCTTGATCTCGCCGGACTTCAGCTTCTGCTCGAACTCGACACGGGCTTCGGGTGGCTTTTTGGTCGAAATCTCGATGGACTGCAAGTACAGGTAGGCATTGGTACCGGCCAGCCCCTTTACCGAGATACCGCGCACCGCAATCTTCTTCACCAGCTTCTGGTTGTAGGCATCCAGCGCGTCCAGCCGATGGATCTTGTTGTGCGTGGTCTTGTGGGTGGCCGAGTAACGCAGCACCATCAGTGCCTTGAATTCCTCTAAGGACTTCAGGGTTGCCGAGCCCTCCATTTTTTGTGGCTCGTCCAGGATCAGAATCGGCCGGTTGGCGCTGATCACATCAATCGGGCGGCGCGACTGAAAATCATCGAGCTCGTCGTAGATGCGCCGGTTATCAGCGCCACGGGCGGCAAACGCCTGCACGTTGATTACCATCACGTTGACCCCCGCGTCCGAAGAGAAGCTCTCCAGATGGTGCAGTTGCTTGGAGTTGTATATGAAGAAGCGCGCCTTCTTGTGATACGTCTCCAGAAAGTGCTCTGCCGTGATCTCCAGTGACTTGGCCACGCCTTCGCGGATGGCAATGCTGGGCACCACGATGATGAACTTGCTCCAGCCGTACTGCTTGTTCAGCTCGAAGATGGTCTTGATGTAGCAATAGGTCTTGCCAGTGCCAGTCTCCATCTCGACATCAAGATTGACCCTGCTAACCTTGGTCTTCACCAGTTCGGACGACTGCGGCAAGTTCTGTTGATGCTGAACTTGGGTGATGTTCTCCAGCAGCGCAATATCGGTCAGCTTCAGGTCGGCGTTCTTGAACCCGCCCTCCGCAAACAGGTCTTCGACCCCTTTCTTGGCCTTGCCCGGATCGATGCGGTAGCTGATGGCCTCCGCCGTTGCAGGCGGTTGCCCTTTGAAGCAGTCGACCACGGCTTGCACCGCCGCTGTCTGATAAGCCTGCGTCTTGAATTTGAGTTTCATTGCGCGCCCCTCAGATGCATTTCACTTCGGTGGCGGGCGACAAGAGCTTGAAAATCTGCTCGACGTTGATCTTCACCGCGCTGTTCTTGTAGCCTGCGTCGCGAAACACCACACGAAGCGGCTGCTGCTTGGCCAGTTCCTTCACGAAGGCTTCGTCGATGCTTCCGCTGGCGTCGAAGCAGGCGGCAAGCACATTGCCATCGACAAAAAACACGTCTTTGCCTTGAATGGACTGCTTGGTAATGGGCAGGGCCAGATCGACGCCCCAGTCCAGCATCACCTGGAACAGCAGGTCATCAGACGTGCGGTCGGGCTTGATGTTGTCAACGAACAGGTCGAGGTTGGTCTTGTCAAGCGCATCAGGTGCGTAATAGACCTCAGCCATATTGGAAGCGTCAACTTTAAGAATGCGAAAGCCAATGTCTAGCTTGTCGCCCCCTGCCTTTTGAGCGTTGTCCTTTTTCACTTTCTTGCCAGCTCGTCGAATGCGCTCCTTGCTTATTTCTGCAATGTTGGCAGGCTTCCGAATGCTCTCGCAAAATTCGATCGCGGCGGCATTGTCTACGTTACCTTCATCCAATGGCTCAGGTAACTGAACCAGTATGAAGCGCCTTCCTGGAGACTTGATTACGTTTACGTCAAAGATGGCTTGCGCGGTCGTTGCTGAACCCGCGAAGAAATCCAAAACAATATCGCCCGGCTCAGTAGTGAGGCTGACCAAGCGCTCAATTAGCGCTGATGGCTTTGGGTACGGGAAAATATCCTGATTGCCAAGCAGCTCCGCAATTTGTGTTCGTGCGATCTGGGTGTCTGGAACATCGGACAGAATCGACTTAGGCGACTCGAATTCCACCCTTTTCTTTGAATATAACTTCCCGTTTTCCTTGAAGAAAAATTCAAGAATTTCTTGGCCCTTTGTGTCGTACACTTTCTTGCCATCAAGCCAGTCTTGGATCATGTTTTTCATTGTCCAACCGGCTTTAAGCGTAACGGCACTTTGCAGCGCACCGTCCTTAAATACCATTTGCCCAACGATCTCAACCGACTCCGTGCCCGATAACTCCCCCGTCAATATCTGATCCGTGCCTTCGTACCGTACGCCAGCTGGGAAGCTAATTTCCGATGCCGGATGCCGACGGTCAACTTTCTTGTTGCATCTGTCAATTGAGTGCTCAGCATCACCCTGCTTATTGAACAAGGGTAGCTTGGACTTGTCTTTCGCGTAACCAACAACGTATTCGTGTGACCTTGAAATGTGACCTGCATTAATGCCACGAGGTAGCGACCAAATAAATGGCGAAAGGGCATTTTTCTCCCCAAACACCTCATCGCATACCTTCCGCAAGTTAGTAACCTCGTTTTCATCTATGGAAATGAAAATGACGCCCTCTTCGGCTAACAAGTTCAATGCGAGCCTGAGTCTTGAGTAAATCATAGACAACCAGTCCGAATGAAATCTGCCATTGGCCTCCGTATTCAGGGTTAGCTTTCTGCGCATCTCATCCTGTTGGTTTGACTTGACTCGGTAGGAGTCATTGCTCTCCGAATAGTCATCTTCATAAAGCAAATCAGTTCCCGTGTTGTATGGTGGATCGATGTAAATCATCTTCACTTTGCCGAGATACGTTTCCTGAAGCAGCTTCAGCGCGTCGAGATTGTCGCCCTCGATGAAGAGATTCTTCGTGGTATCGAAGTCCACGCTTTCGGAGCGCACAGGCCGAAGTGTCTTGGCAATCGGTGCATTGGCCGTCAGCAGTGCCTCACGCTTACCCGGCCAATTCAGGTGGTAGCGTTCCTGTGGCCCTTCGACAATTGACTCAGCCAGCTCCTGCCGCAGCTGGTCAAAATCCACCGCGAGCTTCACAACGCCATCTTCGCCCTTGGCTTCGGTGACGCAGCCCGGAAACAGCTCGCGAATGCGGGCGATGTTGTCCTGCGTGAGATTGGGCGAGTGCATTTTCATTTTTTCCATCGTTAGTATCCTTGGTCCGTGCTACGGTTTTGGCGGGGCGACGAATTCTCTGCTCTACCCGTAAAAGCGGTTGGAATAGATAGCCTCATTCTTTATCAGACGAATCTTGATTCTTAAGTTCGTCGAACTTGGCCGCCATCGTCGGATTGCCCCGAGTCAGCTTCTTGATCGTCACGTCTTGCGCCTTGTCGTTCGCAAGACGAAGATTTTTATCGGTGCCGAGCAGCGCCTCCTTCGTTTTTTGCAGGTGGTCAATCGATTTGTCGATCTCATCAATCGCCGTTTGGAAGCGCCTGGCGGCAAGGTCGTAGTTCTTCCCGAATGCAGTCTTAAAAGTCTCAAGCTCGGTTTCAAAGTTCGTGATGTCGATGTTTTGCGCTTTCATGAGCGCCAGCTCCGACTTGTACTTGAGTGAATTCATCGCTGCATTTCTCAACAGCGTGATGATGGGAATGAAGAACTGCGGGCGGACGACGTACATCTTTGGGTGGCGATGAAACATATCGACAATCCCGGAGTTGTATAGCTCACTGTCGGGTTCGAGCAGGGAGACCAGAATTGCGTACTCGCACCCCTTCTCGATGCGATCCTTGTCGAGCTCCTTCAAGAAGTCTTCGTTCTTTTTCTTGGTAGCCGTTTCGTCAATCTCGTTTTTCATCTCGAACATAATCGAGACTATCTCGGTGCCAGCCTCATCCGAGTCGCGAAAAATGTAGTCGCCCTTGCTGCCGGTTCGCGAATCGTTGTCCTTTTCGAAGTACGCCCTGGGAAACGCTGTGGCACGGATTCGGTTGAACTCGGTCTCGCAGTGCTGTTCAAGGGTTTCACCGACCATCTTGGTCGATAGCCGCGCCTTCATGTCTCGAAGGCGCTCGATCGCGTCATCGCGATCTTTGATCTGCGTCTCGTACCTTTCCTTCAGGGACTTCTCGGCGAGATGTTTTTCAAGCTCTACCCGCTGCAAGCCGTTCTTCAGCTCGTCGCGTTCCTTTTCGACTGAACTGACTGCCTCGGTGATCGCGAGTTTTTGTGCGATGTTACTGGCGTCGAGCTTCGCCTTCAGCTCCTGAATCTCTGCCTCTTTGGTCGCAGCAGTTTTCTGCAATTCGTTCAGTAGTTTGGCCTCAGCGAGTTTGGATGCGGTGTGCTTGTCATGCTTCGCCTGCTCAAGCTCGTTTGCAAGCGCGTCGCGTTCTTTCTCCACTGCGCTCAAGGCTTGGGCTACAGCGAGTTGCCGTGCAACCTCACCGGCATCGATCTTGGATTTCAGCTCCTGAATCACGGCATCCTTGTCAGAAACAGCCTTCTGTAATTCGTTGGCGATTTTTGCTTGAGCGAGTTCGACGGCGTTGCGCTTGTCCTGCTCAGCCAGCTCAAGCCGCTCATGTAACTGCCTCTCGAAGTCGCTATCGCGAACTTGCTTCAGGATGTCCGCATACCCGGCCTCATCAATCTTGAATGCCTTACCGCAGTGCGGGCAGATAATTTCATGCATAGTTATTTACCTCCCACTTTGGTCAAGATTTTTAAAAGCATCTCAGGCACTTCGCCCTCGGCCTTGAGTGTTGCCGTTCGGTAGGCGAGTTGATTCTTCTTAAGTCTTATCCCTGCGGCAACCTCGACGTCGTTGCAGGCCGTGACCCACTCTGGCCAGTTTGTCGACAGGAACGCTTCAAGGTTATCCTCGAAAATTGCAGCTTTATCAGTAACGGTGGCGGACGGGAAGTCTTCTTCAGGTAGCCCGAAATACCGCATTAGCTTGCGGTTCTCTGCTGCATGATTGTTCCGCTCCTTATCGATATCTTCTTGCTTCTTGTTTTTGGCCTTGGCGCGTGCCTCAAACTCGCCATCCGCATCAAAGAGTGCGTAAACAGGCACGCCAATCGAGGTCAGGATCGCATGTGCGAGTGGGATCGACGTTTTGGCACCTACGAAGACAATGGATACACCTGCCGCTTCAAGCGAGCCGGGTGCAGACCTATCTCCAATGCCATAGAACACTGATGATTCTGTCGGTCCTTCCACAAGGAATGCTCGGTTCGCAAAGAGTGCGATAGCGAGTTGATCGGCCACATTGTGGTCAAGTCTTCGATCAACCACATCAGCATCCACAATTCCGTGCAGCTTGGCCTTTACGTCAGCAACCGTTGCGTAATGAACAGAGACCACTGGGGTCTCATCAGACGACCTTGTCAGCCGTCTGACTTGATCAAAGTGCCGCGCCTCAAGAAAGTAGGGACTATGAGTTGCATAAGTCACTTGAATGCGCATATCGGCGTCCTCGGTGAGAGACCGTAGCACTTTTGCGAACGCTTGGGCTTGGATCGGGTGCTGAAAGAGTTCCGGCTCCTCGATCGCAAGACAGATGATACCTTCTGCTGACGCTGCGCCTGACTGCGCCAAGAGCTGGAGGGCCGAGATTAGAAGCGTGCGCTGAAAGCCATGTCCCTGTCGCTCAACATGAGTCTCGGTTGTGCCATCGAGCACTGCCACCTCGAATGTGGTCCGAGGGGCCTTGAGTACCACCTCAGCAGGGGAAACCGTAACAGCCCGACCAGGCGAGTAAGACGCGACGACCTCGTTGAGCTGCGTCGTCATGGCATCGAGCTGCGTCTTGAACTTCTCCTCGTAGACTTTCTGCTGCTTCGCGCGTGACTCCTCGACGATTTCTGCGATCGCTTCATCAGCTGCTGCACGATCGACCGAACGCTCAAGAATTCGGCCAATGATGCTCGACTTCCCGTCAATCGACTCCTCGCTCGCCCGAAGGTCGGCAGTAATCAGAACGAAGTCGAAAAGACCACTCATCTTGCCGCCGCTGTTGAAACCGAAGAAGTCAGTTTTCAGTGGTTCAGGAGCGTTGACAAGATGATCAGTGTGAGATGCCTCCCATGCTGTCATTGCCTGTTCAACGGCAGCGCCGGTGTTCGCCGCCGGGAGGCCCAGGCATGGTTGGCTAAGCCGAAGAGCGGTGTACATATCCTTCTTCGCTGCAGCACCGCTTGCCGCCTTGATCGCGTTGAACTCTGGAAAGCCCTTTGCATTGGCGGAGAGTTCATCAGAGCCATCAGGGAATCGGCGCTTCCATGCAGTGAACGTATCAACACCTTCCGGCGCGTACTTGCCAAGTGCCTCGCGGTCATTCTCGGTAAGCTCAGCGAATGTGACCTGAATTTCGATGTCTTCGTCAGTCGCGCCAAATGAGCAATCCTTATCCGTCAGCGACCCAGGCTTGCCATTGAAGAACCAGTCGAGCGCACGAAGCACAGTTGACTTGCCGGCTCCGTTAGGCCCGATAAAAGTCGTGACGGAATCAAAGGGGATCGTCACGTCTTTTAACGCGCGAAAGTTCCTGATGTGAACGGATCGGATCTTCATTTCAGTCTTGACTCCTTGACCTGTTATCTGTCACTGGTTGAGCTCCTCCAGCTCTTTTTTAGCTTCCGAAGTTCAGCGTTGATCTCCACCTTGCGGTTGAATTGCTTTTCTTTGGCAAGTTTGCTGGCGGCCTTTTCGACCTCACGCTGCTTCGCCGCAACCTGTTCGACGCGGGCGACCAAGTCAGCAAGGCCTTCTTGCTGGCGCGCGGGCGTGGGAATCAGGCGGTGAAGCACCTGCTCGTACAAGCTACCCAAGTCGAGCGCCAACGGCATGGCGGCGCGCTCGACATCGCTCGGTAACCATGCCGTCGCAAAGTAGTCGCTCAAGACCCAACGGCTGGCGTCTGACTCGTTTGGGCGCTTGTACGCGGCAATCACCTGTGTTCGGCCATCAAAGCTCAGCTCGTAAATGATGGGAAACTGCACCGCGCCATCGATGCAGCGCAAGACGTCCAGATTCAGCTCCGCCGTCTTGAGCTGGATGGTGAAAATCTGAAGCTCTGGCACACCCGGCTTGGCGGGCAGGTTGATCGTTTCCGGGGCCAGCTTGTATTGCCAGACGATCTGCTCCACCTGTTCAACGAACAAGTCCTTCAGCCTCGTATTGGCACCACTGTGTTCGTAGATCTTGTTCTTTGGCAGGGTGCGGCCAAAGGCGGTCTGCTTCGGGTAGTTGATGAACGCGGCATTCGACTCGAATCGGGCGGGCTGACTCATCCGGCCTCCTGAATCACGAGGAAGGTGATCAGTTCGAAGTCGTCCAGCCCGGCAATGGTATTGACCAGCGCGGTGGTCTTGCCGCCGCTGAAAAGGCTGTCCAGATCCTTCTCTTCCTTCACCTCGATCATCGAGCGGATGGTCTTGCCAAGCAGGTCGGAGTACACCTGCATCTTGCGGCCATCGGCCGTTTCCTTGTTGAACAGGCGGCAGGCATCCGGAATAGGTTGGGCTTGCCCCTTGCAGCAACTGCGCACCAGATCGAGCAGAAGCTTGACCTCGGTGTGGTCGTGAATGACCTCTCCCTCGCGGTTGATGTAGACGAGGTAGTACGGATGCAGCCGGTTGTGCTGGCTGACGTTGACGCTCGGGTTGCGGTTACGCAGGGTGAAGATCACACCAGGGCGCAGGCCCAGCTCCGGCTTGGCAGGCACAACGGCGTGCATGCCGCTCGGCACGTTGTTCAACTCGCCATTGGCCTTGACATAGTTGAGCAAGTCCATGCGGAAGTCGTTGAGCCCCAGGTCAGTAATCGACACACCGGTCTTCAGGTCTTCCAGCTCGATCACCTCCTCTTGCAGGCGACGCAATTGCTCCTTGCGGTAGGACACGTCGTTGGCTTGGGCGCTCAGTACGTTATCGTCCCCGGTGGCCGTGACGTCGGCAATCATCATCCGGCTCTCAACCCGCTCCTTGAGGTTGATGTACTCGTCGAGCGAAATGTCTGGCCAGTAGTTGACCAGTTGGATGCTGGCGTTAGTTGAGCCGATGCGGTCTATCCGACCGAAGCGCTGGATAATGCGAACTGGGTTCCAGTGAATATCGTAGTTGATCAGGTAATCGCAGTCCTGCAGGTTCTGGCCCTCGGAGATGCAATCGGTACCAATCAGCAGGTCGATCTCAGCCGGTTCATTCGGCAGCACGACAGCCTTCTCCTTGGAGCACGGCGAGAAGAGGGTGAGCAACTCCTGGAAGTCGTAACTCTTCTTCAAGGTGGATTTGGGTGCCGCGCCGCCCGTCACCTTGGCGCTGTGCAAGTGCTGGATTGCCAACAAGTCCGGGGCCAGATTGGCGTAGAGATAGTCGGCGGTATCCGCGAAGGCAGTGAAGAGCAGTATCTTCTTGTTGCCCGGGTTAATCGGTGCGGCGAGCTTGCCCAGAATGAGCGACTTCAAATTCTGCAACTTCGCATCGTCGGCGGGCGTGATTTTGTTCATTGATGCCAATAGGGCATCAATGATTTCCATGTCCGCCTTGAGTTCGCGCTCCCAAGACGGCAGATCCATGTCTGCCAGACTGATCTTTACCTTACCGCCTATCTCGTTGTCGCCAATGGCTGGCAAGTCATCGTCGTCGGCATCCAAACTCTCCAACTGATCCGTCAAATCGTCAACACTGGCGGTGTTGCCGCCCTGATTGAAGGTGCTGATCTTGGTTAGCGTGTTGGTGTGGTTGGTGCGCAGTGACTGCAAGGTCAACCGGAACGACTCAATGGAACTTTCCAGTCGCTTGAGCAGGTTGGTGGTCATTAGCGCCTGCAGGCTTCTCTCGCGATCAACTTGTTTGAACTTGCTTTTGCCACCGGCCACTTGCGTGTCGTACATTTCTTCGTACTTTTTTAGTCGGCTTGGCAAGATGTAGCTGATCGGCGCATATACAGCGAGCCTGAGCAACGAGAGCTGCTCGAAAATCTCGTTGAAACTCATTACATCAGTACGCTGAGTGAGCGGCGAATGGAATGACAAAGGTTTGCGTCGCTCGGGGAACGGGCCGATGTCCTTCGTGTCGTAAAACGTCTGAATGTGCTTGCGCGAGCGCGCGATGGTGACGCTGTCCAGTAATTCGAAGAAGTCGAAATCCAGCGAATCTAGGATGGCGCAAGCCGTGCGCTGTTCGATCGGTAACTTCGCCCACGCGTTAAAACTTGCCTG
Source organism: Ferrovum sp. JA12 (assembly GCF_001431705.1). Taxonomy (NCBI): domain Bacteria; kingdom Pseudomonadati; phylum Pseudomonadota; class Betaproteobacteria; order Ferrovales; family Ferrovaceae; genus Ferrovum; species Ferrovum sp. JA12. The sequence continues at coordinate 403,740 of NZ_LJWX01000002.1, forward strand.
CGCATTCCGGAAGACTTCTTCAACAGTCTTGCTGGTTCGGAGCTTTTTGTTCAGGTTTTCCGAATCGCCTTCGTAGGCCAGCGCCAGCTGGTTGCGCAGATCATTGAAGCGGTTGTTGACCGGGGTTGCTGAGAGCATCAGCACTTTGGTTTTTACGCCCTGCCTGATGACCTGATTCATCAACTTCTGGTAGCGGGTTTCCTTTTCTTTGAAGGCATCGTTATTGCGAAAATTGTGAGATTCGTCGATGACGACAAGATCGTAATTTCCCCAGTTGATACGGTTGAGCGGCGTGCCAAATGAATCGCCGCTGGTGCGGCTGAGGTCGGTATGGCACAGCACATCGTAATTAAACCGATCGCGGGCAAAGATGTTGGTCTTGAGATTGCGGTTGTAGTTCAGCCAGTTGTCCGCCAGCTTCTTGGGACAGAGCACTAATACGGAGCGGTTGCGCAATTCGTAGTACTTGACCACGGCCAAGGCCGTGAACGTCTTCCCCAAGCCGACGCTGTCCGCCAGGATGCAGCCGCTGTACGTTTCGAGCTTGTTGATGATCCCAGTGGCCGCATCCTTCTGAAAGTTGAAGAGCTTGTTCCAAATCAGGGTGTCTTGATAACCTGTGCGGTCATTAGGCAGAACGTCTTCATCGATGTCATCCAGGAACTCATTGAAGATGTTGTAGAGCATCAGAAAATAGATGCTCTCGGGAGAGTTCTCCTGATACACCGACGCAATGTGGTCGCAAACCTGAGCGGTGACGTCCTCCAGCTTGGTCGGGTCTTTCCAGATTTGGTCGAACAGGCTGAGGTAGGTAGCCGTGAAAGTCGGCTCGTCCATCTTGTTGACAAGATTGGAGACAGCGTTGCCTTGTTGGTAGCCAAGATCAACGGCCGTGAAGCCATGCAATGGCATGTAGGCCGCGTCCGTGTCGGCGGCCTGCACACAGGCGAACTGTTGCATAGGAGCCTTGCTGCGATTGGATTTGAAGGTCGCCTTGCGTCGCATCCAGTCGGCGCATTCTTTTGCAATCGCGCGTTGGGTCAGCTTGTTGCGGAGCTGAATCTCGAACTCACTCCCGTACAGGCTTCGTTCGCGGTCAATCTTCGGGATGTGGAACTCTTTGCGCTCCTTGCGAATCTTGTCGGTGACCTCGTTGGCGATGAAGGTTGGCGAGGTGAAGATGAAGTTCAGTTCGTCGATCTTTTCCAGCTCTGCTTTCAGTGCTTCGAACGCGTACATCGAAAAGCAGGAGGCCGCGATCTTCAGGCGGGAACCGGGCTTGAGCGTCTGTTTGAGGTCGTCGCCGAGCAAGCGGTTGATGTTGTCGATGAGTTCCATCAAGAATCCGCCTTTGGAGACGTGGCGTAGCCAGGAGCAAGCAGCGCGTTCTTCACGCCGTAAAGTGCCAGATGGTCTTTGAGCCACAGGCGGTATTCGGGGCCACGCAGACGGTGGTCGGGGGAGCAATCGACGCTCCAGCGCCGGAGCATGTATCCCGCAATGGCAGCCCGGAGCTTCAGCGCCAGCACGCCGCTAGTGAAGCTGTAGTCGCGTGCAGTGATTTCAGGTCTAGGCTGATCTGGATGCGGAACCAGTTCGATCTCGACAATCCGTGTCCACTGGATGTCGTCGTCTGGACGTTCGCCAACTTTGGGGTCCTCGTCGAGCATCCTGGGCGCTTCGATCCGGGTGATCACGAAGTCGCGGAACTCTCCGGTCTTGCGGTCGAACGCTCGGACGTGCCAACGCAGTCCGCTGTCGACGAGAGCGAAGGGAACAATTACCCTTTTGGACTCTCCACTGTTCACCGAATGGTAGCGAATGGCGACCGGACGCTTAGCATGGATCGCACGGCAAATTGGAGCAAGTACATCCATGCGAGGGCTGCTCAGCGCAGCCGGTGACTCGCAGGGGAGCATTGGCTGTGACTCGCCATTCACACCATCACCAAATCCAAGCGAAAGCGCTGACAGCACCCGCTGCGGGGCATGATCGAACAAGGGCGCGAACGCTTTGCCAATTCGGTAGATCTTGTTGCTGCCATCGAACTCAATGTTCTGTGGCGCCACCTCTCGATACAGTGCCAAGTCCCGAGTAGCCGCCGCAGGTGCCACGCCGAAGCGGTTAGCCAAGTCAGGTCGCCCAACCTCACCCATGAAGTACAGACGGAAGTCGATATAGGCCAACCGCTCCCGCTGGGCGTGGCTCAAGCTCTCAACGCGTTGGGGGTGCATAACCGCGCTCCTCATCCACAAGAAACGACGGTTAGACCGAAAGACACGGATTTGTTGCTCATGGTGAGGCTGTCTATATCATCAAATTGATGATATTACTCAACTTTAGACATTCAGTCCTCATCCTTGCGTCACCGGAGCGGTGACACAATTGAGTCCGAAACGATTAAAACGCATACTGAGTGCTGCTGATGGCGGTACTACACTCGCAATCTTGGGTCGCCGCGCTGTTCCGGAAAGGTGAATATCGCGGACTTCCGGTTGAAACCGTCCCGAAACGCAAGTCCGGTAAATTCCATGCGCAGCCACTGCGCCACCAAACCGCCGGTCAGCGGTTGCTTGTCTCGCCAAGGGGCGACGGCACCGATAGGGAAGCTTTCTTCCACCACCAAACTCAGTAGCTGAACCAGTGTCCATGCGGTGGATCGAATCTGCATCCACAGTTCCAGTACGATGCGTTTTTGCTGCCACAGATTGTTGACGCCCCACCAGCGTTTCAGGTTGTGGAACAACGGTTCGATACCCCAGCGACGGGCATACAGGCGCAAGATTTCCTCGGCACTCAGCTCCGTTTCGGTCGCCAACAACAGTCGCGCCTTTGACCAACTCTGCTTGTCCACATCGTAAAATTCGCACCATACTGCGCGTACCGACGTGCCTTTGAGAAAGCGTGCCATCGCCATCACTGAGCGCAGGCGTATCAACTGTTCCTTGCCATACAACGTCAATTTTACTTCGGATACTGGCAAAGCCAGGATCGCTTCCGGTGTCATTTTTACGCCGTATTTTCTTGGCTGTCCTCGCCCACGTTTTTTCAATAAGACGGGCGGCAGAAATAGCGCAGTGTCGCGCCGCGCTTGACCGATCACTCTCATCTTTCGAGATAGCAGCGGCAACACCAGTCGCGCCCGCATAAACCAGGCGTCGAACAGTATCCGGACAGGCTTGCCCTTCATCACCGGAGCCAGGCCGCGCACCAGGGACAACGCAATGGTCAGCTTGTTCCGATTGCCAGTGGCGGGCACTAAACGGGACACTATCGGCAGTACATACTTCCGACCCGCACCACCCAGAACGCTGATGCCCAAGGTCACCCAGCATTGCGCCTGTACGAATTGTGTTTGATTGGTTTTTTTGGCATGGTCGTGCCGAATGGCACTGCCCGGCGCTGTTTTGGACTGACGCAGAATCAGCGTGTCGTCGATCACCAGATTGAGTATTGCCTCGGGCAGCGTCTCGGCTACCAACTCGAACAAGGCTCGCGCCAGACGCAGCGTCCTCAGGCTGCCGCGCTCCAGCAGCTTGTAATAGGTTGTCCAATGACGTCGTCGGGTAATGGCGCTGATCGCGCGTGTCACCCATCCTTCCGGAGAAATCAGGCAGCCGCACAGCAGCTCGATAAAAGTGGCGCGTGAACGGGGTGGTACGGCAGTGAGCAGATGGGTAATCCAACTTGACAAGCAGAGACGGGCAGTTTGAGCGTAGGTCATGGGACACAAAACGAGGGGTAAAAAACGCCTCATTGGTCGCCGCCCTGCACACGACAAAAACCCTCGCGTGCAGGGCGGCGACCGCGCGAATCGTTCCTTCTGTCAAGTGTTTTTTGCTCATTTCGTGAATATTTTTACGTCCAAAATTAATGCTTTGCTACCGCCTTAGTGGCCGTTATTTTGATGCTGAATGTCTAAAGTTGAGTGATATTATGCGCCACCGCTTTATTCCGAGCAAGCAATCAGCCTGGACAAATCATCGAAACCGTGTCCTCAAGGCCGAAACGTTGCATTCTGTTCAGGATGCGGACGCGGGTTCGGTTTTTTTTGTTCCACCACCAATATTGAAGCCCCCAACTGTTAGCTGTGCACATGCATTGTTGGCAACGGCGGCCACCATTTTCCAATTCGCCCTACGCCTACCGGCCAAGCTGCCGTCGCCCCATATCCCAGGTGACCGATGACCCACGGACGACAGCAGTTATGGTCTGCCCCAGCCTCTGTTCCACCACTGGTCTCCACGGCACCAGGCTGAAACCGATGCCGTCGTCGAGCATCGCAAAGCGCCCGCTGGCGAGTTGCACATCGCGGCGATAGGTGCCGGTCACGCGCCCCCCATCGGCAACGGGGCGATGTGTGAGGCCGGTTTCCGCAGCGATAGTTTTGGCTGCACCATTTATCTCGCGTCCACGCAACGTCCCCAGCAGATTGCGCGCCAGAATCACGCGTTGTCCGCGCCGCTCGGCCAAGCCCTGTTCGACCAGGAAATCCGACCGCTGCCGCAGCGCTTCGCGCACCTCGCCGCCGAAGCCGTTGTCGGCGATACCGCTGGCGCCACCGATCAACTGCTGATCCAGCCAAGTTGCGCCGATCACGCGGACTTGCCGCTCAATGGGTAGGTGCGAACGCAGTTCCACCGACACGCCGCCCAGCCGCTGCACATCGTATTGCCGACCTCGCTCGGGCAGGTCCGTCGGCACCCGCCAGACCCCTTCGGCTACGCGCTCGACAATGCCCGCCCGGCGCAGCGCTTCCAGTCGGCGCACATGGGCATCAACCACCTCCTTGGGGTCGCGCGTAGGCGTGGCCTGGACCGTGGCCATCGTCAGGTGATGGTCGGTGCGGTACAGGCCATCGACCGCGAGCGCGGTGATATTCTTGTCGGCCGCCCGGAACTCGGCTGAACCGCGTGCTTCGACCATCGCCCCCACCGGATACTGCTCCAGCTCCACCTTGGCATTCAGGGTGACGTAGTGGGCCTTGCCATCAGTGCCATCGACCACCAGATAGCCACGGTCGTACAACTCGTCCGCCATACCCTTGGCCGCCACCCGGCCGACCACAGAGCGTGCGTTATCGCCCGGCTCGAACACTGCCAAGTCGCGCGGCACACCGCTCATGGCCCGCTGCATCGTGCGCACGATGTCGCCACGCTCGCCCATCGCCCGCAGAACCTGTTCGGCATCGGCGTGGACGGCCCACACGCCGGGCGATGACTCGTGCGCCAGCCCCATGTGCTGCAAGCGTTGCAGTCGGCCGATCAGCAGCACGCGTTGCTGCCTGTGCGATGGATCGCTGGCAGGTTGATTCATGTGAATCAGCCCGCCTTGCGCTTCACGTTGCAGCGTGCGATCCAAATTGGTCCAGCGTTCCTGATCGACCTCCCGCCGCAGGCTCTGCTGGATCTCCAGATCGGTGCGCGGCCCCAGCCATTCGGTCGCCAGTTCGGCGGCGCACTCGCGCATCCCTTGCGCGATGTAGTCGCGGGAAATGATCAAATCCTTGCCCGTATCGTCCTTGCCGCGCAGCACGATGTGGGTGTGCGGGTTGTCGGTGTTCCAGTGGTTCACCGCCACCCAGTCCAGGTTCGTTCCCAGATCGGTTTCCATGCGGCTCATCAAGTGACGGGTGTAGGTGCGAAGCTCGTCGAGCTGCTCGGCGTCCTCGGGCGAGACAATGAAGCGGAACTGGTGCCGATCCTCCCGTCCGCGTTCCTCGAAGGAGACCAGGTCGGCGTTGTCCGTTGTTGATCCATAGGCCTGGCCCGGTTCGCCATCGCGGCCCACGCCCTCCCGCTCGATGTAGCGCAGATGCGTGGTAGTCGAGCGTGCCCCGGCCTGTTTGAGGTTCACCAGCCGGGTCTTGATGGTGACGCGCCGTGAGCCAGGCTGCGCGGAGCGGCCGGTGAAACTGGCGGCTACATGCCCGCGACCAAGGCGTGCGCCGGGCCGGGTTCCCGACTTGCGCACCGACTTGCCGCCAGCCTTGCTGACCTCCTTCAAAACCTGCGAGACGAACTTCTGTTGTCGGTTCTTGGGAGCGCTGGGGCGGACGCGGAAACGGTCATCGTCCTGCTTGCTCATGGCATGAACTCCAGCGCAGCACTGCCAAGCCCAGCGGACAAAGCACGCCATTCGATCAGTGCTGGCGCGGACTTCGTGCCGCACACGGCACATTGCCACACAAAGCGCGTGCCGCGCCAACCCACGTGCAGACAAGGCTTTCGACGCGACGAAGTGCCGCGTCCTTTTATCTTGCCCTCCGTCTTTTCCGATCGCTGACGCGACCGGCCCAGACGGTCAGGCTGCGATTGTCTGCACGGGTGAAGCACCGCAACCGCAGGTTGTGGTGCAAGCGATATGCAGTGGGGCTGCACGTTCATGGCGTGCCCCACGTCCATAAGGGCTGCGCGCTGCCGATCACGGCGGAGACAGCAATGGGACCGAAGTACCGGCTGTCGAATGACGCCGGATTCGTCGCACTGAGCAGGAACAACTCGCCATCATGAAGCCGCCGACATTGCTGCCAGGCCGACAGTGGACGGCCACGACCATCGACTGTGCGGGCGACAGCTTCCGCCACGCCGTCGATGCGAACGATGTGCTTCTTGATGCACACCTGTTGCGGTGACATAGCGCCGACGCGCTTGAGTAGCGGGATGTGCACAGGCAGGTAGCCACGCCGTGCAGCCAGTGCGGCGGCGTCAGCCGGAAGCCGGGCGAGCACGATACTGCCGACGTGCAGCGAGTCAGGTAGGCCGATGCGATACCAGCCGCGTGGCACGCTGTCACTCGGGTTATAGACGAGGCGCGCAACAGGTGTATGAACCAACGGCCAGGCGAGCGCAGCGATGCCGAGGACGGTGAACAGTACGACGGCCCAGCGATGGACGCGGGTGTTCATCGCAACACCTCGCCCGCGAGGTAAGCGGCATGCCGTTCGACCGTGTAAGCCGGCAGCGGCAAACGCGCAGACAGTCGATTACCCAGCGTGCGCCAGTACGCGGGTGACACCGCCACCGGATCGATGCCGAGCGTTTCGATGGCGTCGATATGTGGCAGCACTGACTGCACTTGCTGTTCGCCCTCGGCGCGCAGCAGCAGACGCGCGCCCGGTCGGATGCCGGCGATGCGCTGAATGTCATCGAGCGGTGAGCAGGCCTGCAAAATCATGAGCTGCCAGCGCGTCGTACCGTAGTCGTTGGATTCCCAGCGCACCCGGCAGAACACTGCCGCCGGTGTGAAGATCGCGCTGTGCCGCCAGCGGTCCAGCCGCAGTTCGCGCACCGGATGGCCGAAGCGCAGGTAGAGGTTGATCCGACGTTCGACGAACGCCAGCGACACGCGCGTCAGCGGCGTGTTGTTCGTAACGCTTGATAGCACGGGACGTGGTGTTGGTGGTACGTTGCTGGCCGCCTGCGGCAGCGCACTCATGGCTGTTTCTCCGGGAATTCATGTTCCAGCAGCGCACGCAGCATCTCGGCGACCGTGATGCCGCTTGTGAAGGCTTCAATCTTGATGCGGGCGCGCAGCGCCGGCGTCACATCGAGGGTCAACCGGGCGGTGTAGAGATCGGTTTTTCCGATGTCTGCACCATCACCCTGGCGCACCCAGGCATCAGCGTGTGGATTGGCAGGTGGGCGTGCACCGATGGCAACCCGTTTCCCATTCTTCATGGCGCCATCCTCAACACTTCAGCAGCGAGCGCCGCGATCTCGCGTGCGGCATTGCTGTCTGCGTCGAGTTCGTGGGCGAGTTGACCCCTGGCCACGCTGTCGGCGAACACGATGCGCTGGCGAACTTCCGACAACAGCGATGGCAACGGTTGATCGGTGAGCGCATTACGTGCCTCGCGCCCGATCACCGTGGTGCTGACCCGCCGGTTGATGACGAAGGCCGCGCGTAGCGTTGGCCGGAACACCTGCGCTTCGCGAATCAGCGACACCATCTCGGCGCTGGCCCATACGTCGTAGGGACTGGGCTGAACGGGAATCAGCACCAGGTCCGCCGCGAGCAACGCGGAGCGCGCGAGGGCGGCAATTCGGGGTGGGCCATCGATGACAATGTGATCGCAGCGCCTGGCGAGTTCTGGCGCTTCCTGATGCAGGGTTTCCCTTGCCAGACCGACAGCGCTGAACAATCTTGGCAAACCATTCTGGCTACGGCGCTGGGTCCAATCGAGTGCCGAACCTTGCGGATCGGCATCGAGCAGGATCACTGAGCTGCCTTGCAAGGACAGCTCGCCAGCAATGTGCGTGGCGAGTGTCGTTTTGCCGACCCCGCCTTTCTGGTTGAGCAGCGCGATGATCATGATGCGTGGCCTCCGGCGAACCGGTTTATCCACAGCGCGCGGGCTCTTCTTATCGTTAGTTTTATAGATTCAAAGTTAGAAACTAAGTTAAGAGGCGCAGAGACCCGCGCCACACAACACTTTGCGGCCTGTTCGTACTCCTGATAGCACGACAGCGCTGCGCCTGATAGCACGAGGATTTCTACTCCCGATAGCACGAGCGGATTCACCGCTTTTCCACAGGCACGCTGATGACACCCTGGCCGGCACCAAAGCTGCCACCGGGTCGCAGCGGTGCCGTGGACGGCACGGCGCGGAAGGTCAACACTTCCGGCCCATGCCTCGGCCGCAGGATGGCAAGCGTGTAGCCCGGCAAAGGCTGACGCGCCACGATGCGGCGCAGGTCGTAGGCGAAGTCGGTGAAGCGCGCCAGGCTGCCGGATTTTCGGTGCAGCTGCGGAAAATCGAAGCGCCAGCCGTCGCGCTGCCAGCCGCCGTGCTTGCGCACCAGGCGGTACAGCCAGCGCTCGATGCCGCCGGTCAAGCGGAAGTAGTTGGCGTCGATGGTCAATACCAGGCTCTCTTCGAGCACACCGGCGTAGAACCAGTCCGGCAGGATCAGCTCGATGCCCAGCGGCCGGCCCTGGCCGTCCGCGCGCTCCTTCCACTCGTTGATCCACGAGAAGCGGTGCAGGCGCCGTGCATTGTGCTGACGGATCGACGTGGCAACACTGGTGGACTGCAAGCGATCCAGCGCAGCTTTGAGGCGCTGGTAGTCGCGCAGCGACGTGCCGCGACCGATGAAGCGCAGGATTTCGTAGGGTGTGGCCGCCATCAGCCGCGACGAGCGGATGCCCGCATCGCGTGCCTCGACGATCTGGCTGGCGGCCCAGATCAGGATGTCGGCATCCCAGATCGTCGCCAGGCCATGCTCGGCGGTGCCTTCGACCCGCACCGTCACGCTGCTGGTGCGAAAGTCGATCGGCACCGTGCGCTTGCTCTTGGCCAGCGAAAAGAACGGGTACGCCATCAGGTCTTGCGCATCGCGCGCCGGCAGTTCGCCCGAGAAAGCATGGAACAGTTCGAGCTGCTCGCGCTGCGGGTCGCGCCCGATGGCCATCGACAAAGGTGTCCATCGCCGATCAGCGCGAGCCGGAACGGCGCGCGGCGTGTTGTTCGGTGTATTGGGGGTCGGAAGTCATCTCGAAGCTGCGTGCATCGGCCCACGCTTCGAGGTCGGCGACGGCGTACATCACGCGCCGGCCGAATTTGCGAAAGCGCGGCCCGCCGCCGATGACGCGCTGTTTCTCCAGCGTGCGCGGCGACAGCCGCAGGAACTCAGCGGCTTCGTTGTTAGTCAGGTAGCGCACAGACTGCGTGGTCAGGGTAGGCTGCTGGGTAGCAGCGGGTACGGGATACTGCCGTAACGGTGCGGGTCTCATGGCATGGGCCTCCATCGGTCAAGATCGCCGACGAAGCAATCGCCGCCGGATGGAAGCAGTCTCGGGAAAGTCAGGCGTTCTGCGCAGGGACGTTTTGCGTTGCTGCGCTAACGTCCCTGTGCGGCCCTGCCGAGTTAGAGTAGGCGGTGGTATCCACCAGCCATGAGCGTCTGCCCGCGCCGGATCAAGCGGCGAACCTGGGCGCGCAGATCGCTGTCGTCATACCAGCGCTCGGCGACGGCGGTGATGCCGAACAACACTTCGGCCACGCCGCGCTGAGAGGCACCCGCCAGCGTGCCGTCGAGCGCCTGCAGGGTGCGCATGTGGAGCATAGCCGCGCGGCTTGGCCTGTTCGTTGTTATCGCGGCGCGGCGTGCGTTGGCGGCGTCGAGCACCGCCAGCTCGGCTTCGATTGCGCGCCAGCGCTCGCGGAGCTGGCAACCGGCGCGGACGGCATAGGCGTAAGCCATGCCGTCTTCCAGTGCGGGCGATATTGCCATGCGCAGCATGTGGTCGACGAGCTGGGTGGTCAGCACCAAGCGCTTGCCGTCGTGCGTCAGGTGCTTGCGGCCGGGGAAGCACCAGAGCTGGAACGGCAGCGCATCGGCTGTGGGATCGGCATCGGGATAGACCTGGACTACCGAAGAAGGATCAGGGAACCAGTCGGGGTGCGCGTCGCGTGCATCGCGCGTGGGGTCTTCCAGCAGGCGCAAGCCCCAGCGTTGCGCTTCGTGTTGCGGACGGTGCCGGTGGTGTTGCCAGGCGAGCCTGTATTCCGGGTTGCGCCGCAGGTATTCCCAAGCCAGCGCGGGGCCGTCCAGATGCAGGACGTACAGGTATGCAGCGCTGGGATGCCAGTGAACGGCGCTCGAATCTGCCATGGCGAAACCTCCTCTCGGTTAGAAAGAAACCAATCGCCACGGGGGACACGGTGGGCAAGACCGCCTCGGTCTTCGACTGTTATGAGTTAATCACAATAAACGCAAGGTTATAAGTTGATGACGATGGGGTAGTAAAGTTCCATCATCAGTCTGCGTCGGCAAGGTGGCCAACAACGGGCCGGACATTCGCACTATTTGCGACCGCGTTGCGCCGCTGCAGGACTGAGTAACGATCAATACAAACAATGTCTGGACTCAGACCCAAGAAGACGCAATGCGAGCCTTTATGTCATCGCATGGAGTGGCCCGCCACCAGCAGGCCAACAGGAATCGATCAATCGTTGATTGATCCATCGGTTCGCGCCAGCCGGACGTACTCAGACAGTCGTCGCTTTGGCGTGAAATGCAGATCACGTACAACGGCCAGGTTCCGCGGCCCGCGAATGCCTTCCAGGACGGACAACCTCACATAACCGAGTTCCGGCTTGCCCATGCCGAGGTCGAGCAGGCCGAACGCGGTATCGCCGTCGTCTGGATCGAGTTCGGTCAACAGCCAGGTCGCGTGTGCGTCCAGGGTGAACAGCTTGACGACCGGCAGCGGGTCGCGCTTCTCGCCGCGCGCGGCGGCAGCACCGTTGTCCAGCAGTTGGTTGCGGTGATCGTCGTTGATGAGTGGTTTCATGGTTGCTGCGCGCAAGGGGTTACGATCAACGCGGTGTCAGTTTTGCGCAAACGTGTCGATGAGTCAAAACTTGAATGTACAAGTGCGCTTCTGCGCCAAATTGCCAAAGCGGATTCCACCGAATCCGTGGGTACACGAATCGGCGATTGCGTAAGTACGGAAGCCATGATGTCAGTAAAAGCGGCTTTCAGCATAGACACGCCCGCAACAAATTCAAGCAGGGAAGACTTCAAATGAACACTATAGATTGTAGTCCTATAGGGCGCGATCAGGTGTCATCGTTGTTTTGCATGAAACGATTTGATGACATCGAAGAACTCATTCCCTGCGGCGCTCAAGACAGTCAGAAAAGCCCGTGGCCTCAGCCAGGAAGCTTTCTCGGACGTGTCGAGCCGCACGTACATGAGTTCGCTCGAACGTGGCCTGAAAAGCCCGACCTTGAGCAAGGTCGCCGAGCTGTGCGAGGTCATGGACGTGCATCCGCTCACACTGCTGACGCTGGCCTATGGCGGCGACAGCAAGGGGGTGAGCGAAGTCATCGAGCGCGTGCGGCGCGAGCTGGCCGCCATCCAGGCCCAGAAGGGCAAGTAGGCGAGAAAAGAGCGTTGCCCAGCGGCAGCGCCCGCGTGACGGCTACGTCACGATGCGCTCCGCGAGCCGCGCTTCACGCGCATAGGCACTGATCGCCTTCGTCGCTATGAAGTGCAGATCCCGCTCGACCGGAAGGCCAAGTCGGCCACGCACCGATTGCAGCTCGGCCAGGCTTACATAGCCCAATTCCGGAAAACCTTGCCCCAGATCGCAAAGTCCGAAAACATGGTCGTGATCGTCCGGGTCGATCTCGGTGAGCAGCCAGGTCGCGCCCGCGTCAGGGGTGAACAGCTTGACCACGGGTGGTGGGTCGAAGTTTTCGTTTTCGAGGGACTGCCTGCCGTTGGCTAGCAGTTGTGCGCGTTGTTCGTCGGTGATGAGCTTCGTCATGGTCTTCTCCTTGGAAGGATTCCGGGCGGGATTGCCCGAGACCGCGAGAGGCACGGCGCAGCACAGCAGTCAGGGTTCGCAGACGGCCGCAGGACGCCAGCGTGCAAGGCACGCGCAGACCTTAGCGTGCAAGGCACGCGCAGACCTTGACGGCGAGAACGCCGTGGTAAGGTGAAGGGAACAGCAAGCCAGCCCCCACCGTTGACAGTTACAGCAAGCGAAGCGCGCAGGCGTCAGTGATGGAAGCCGAAGGGGCGAGACGCCAAGGGTGGCTCGATGCGCAGCACGACAGCGCGCCCCGGCATCAGCCGGTGGACGCACGGAGTTTCTCGATCCCTGAAAATATCGAAACCGCTTTCCTGTAAAAACAACGGATGCACGAAGCCGGCTCCGCGCATTGACTGAGTTCCACGGAATCGCAAATTCGTGAAAGCGGCTTGCCGCCGATGCACGAAGCCGTAATGGCGCTTTTACGGAAATGCGTCCAACGCGGACGCTGAACTCGAAAGCGCCCCGCCACTTGGGCGGGGCGCTGAGGGCGACAATCAGTCGCCCTTGCTGCGCGACCAGATCAGGTTGTGCGCGCCGTCCTCGCCTTCGACCAGACGAGCGTAGATGGTCGCCGGGAACGACGGATCGTCGAGGGTCGCCGACAGGTAGGGCCGCTCTGCCTTGCTGATTTTCTTCCACGCCGCGCCGATCTCGAAGTTGCCGGCGACGATGCGGTAGTCCGGGGCGTTCTCGCTTTCCTTGGCGTTCGGAACGATTTTGACCTTGACGTTGAGCGTCAGGGTGCGAACCGTGCCGGTGAAGCTGTCGTTCTGTGCGGTGAAGGTGCCGATGTTTGCCATGATGAATCTCCTTTTGGTGGTGCAAGGTCGCGCCCATCGCGGCCTTGTCGGTGATCCAAAGGGCGAGGTACGGGCGGGTTGCATCGCGCAGCGGCCGCAACGTAGTGGAGGACTGGGAGGAACAAGAAATTTGCTTCGCGAGGAAGGCACGCAGTGCCGGGGAAATTTGTTGGGCCGGACGGTTGCAGCCATGAAGCCCGAGGCGCAGCCGCTGCCTCGCCAGGATTCACGACAAGCCAAGGCCGCCGTTGGGTGTGATCCTCACCGAAAGGCAGCATGGCTCCGGCATCCCTGCACAGAAGCGTTGCCGGCACGCACCTCATCGCAGGCAAGGTAAGTTCCGGATGAACAAGGATGAACGCCTCTCTCATCGGTGCGGATTTGAGTGGTCACGGCGTGGTTAGGTCTCGGCATGGTGGACGGCTTGTCGGTGAGCCGCCGTCGTTTATGGCAGTCTGCCCGCCAGCGTCGGGTAAGGCGCGTGATTGCACAGCCCGGCGCGGCAACGCCTGTCGTCCTCAGCGCCCCGCCCAAGCGGCGGGGCGCGTTTTTTGGGATCGGATGCCCAACCAAAAGCATGGCGAACTCATTCGACGGATGAACAAAAACAGGGATGGCGAAAGTCATTTCGCCATCGGGCAGTCGCTTTCCGACTGTTGCCGCGCCGCCCGGATTGACAAGGCCGGGCGGCGCGGCGGCGTTGTATGCCTCCGCCGTTGCGTTGCGCCCAAGTGAGGGGGCAAAGCCCCCTCGGATGTCAGCCTTTGAGCCGTTTCATCTCTTCGGCCAGTATCCACAGCGCCCGGTTGACCTTGACGTTCTGATCAATGCCCTGAATGGCGCGGGTGCGGTTCCTGCGTCCGTTGGCCGTGCGTGCAGACAGCCCACCTTGAACCAGATTTTCCTGCACGCGGTTGAACGTGCTCCACAGGTCGGGCCGGTCGTCGTCCCGGCGTCGAGGCTGCAGCAATTGTGTTTCCGTGATGGGCGCAGGCTTGACCGGGTCATCGTATTTCAGCGACAACGCGGCGCGGGCAAATACCTCCGATTCGCCGTGGTCCAGCGTGATGGCGGCCATCCCTTCCTGACGTTCGCGCACCAGCTCGAACCCATCCAGTACATCGTAGGCACCTTCGATCACCTGGCCGATCACGTCGCCCTTGTGCGGGATGCGCAGGTCGGCCATGGTGTCGCCGCATACCAGCCCATTGCTGCAAACGAAACGGAACATTCCCGCCAGCATCTGATAACTGCTGGTGCCGTCGTGCGAGTTCAGCAGAATGATTTCGTTGGCCTCCGCGCCGTTGATCTGCGCTGCGTGGCGTAGCCGCAGCATGTGCTTGGTGTGTTCACGCTTGCCGGTATCGCGTACGCGCGTCTGGCAAACCATGAACGGCTGGAAGCCTTCCTTTCGCAGGGCACCCAATACCTCTCCGGTCGGGATGTAGGTGTAGCGGTCGGATCGGCTCTGGTGCTTTTCCTCCGCGAAGATGGAAGGGGCTACGCTGCGAATCTGATCATCCGATAACGGATGGTCGGCGCGTAAGATGGGTGTAGCGTTTGCGAAACGGGAACTGAGTTGCATGGTATTTCTCCAGTGGTTACAGGTTGTGGTTTCAAAGCTGACCGGATTCCAAGATTCGGAGCCCGGTGTTGGCTTTGGTGGGTTCGGCGCAGTGACCTGGGCTGGTCGCCGTTGCCGCCGTCTTTCCTGAGTTCATCGCCCGCGAACAACCGGGTCAGCGAGGGTCTGGCGGTCAAGGAGGAAAGCGCAGGGTGGTGCGGCCCGCAGCGCAGCGAGGACACGGTCCTGCGCGCCTTGACGGACAGGCACCGCTGGCTACGGTCGCGGGATTGGTGATGAAGGAGAGGGAAAGACGGATGACCGGCTTACGGCCAGATGATCGACGGACCAACGCCGCGCGGCGAGCGCTGCTGCGTGCCGCAGGCACGCCTTGATGGGAGTGGACAAAGCGCGCAGCGCGAAAACAGCAATGTGCGCAGGCCGATCAGGCGCAGCCTGTTCGGCGGTCTTGCGGGGCGCCAAGCCTGCGCGGCGGGGTGGGCGTCAGCCGACCCCTGGAGGCAAGCGCAGCGCGCAGCTTTTTCGCCAAACCAAGGACACAGCAAAAAAAGGGGGCAAAGCCCCCTCGGGCTACAACAGCCCGCGTTCGGCAAACGACAGGATGGCGCTACCGGCGACGATCAGGTGATCCAGCACCCGCACGTCCACCAGCGCCAGCGCCGATTTGAGCGTCTGCGTCAGCAGCTCATCGGCCCGCGAGGGTTCGGCTGCACCCGACGGGTGGTTATGCACCAGCAGTAACGCAGCGCTGTTCCTGGCCAGTGCCTCCTTGACCACCTCACGCGGATACACCGATGTCTGGCTCACCGTGCCGCGAAACATCTCGACGTAGTCGATGACCCGGTTCTGCGCATCCAGATGGATGACGGCGAACACCTCGTGTTCCAGCGCCCCCAGCTTGACCCGCAGGAAGTCGCGCACCACCTGCGGCGAGGTCAGCGCTTCGCAGCCGCGCATCTGCCCGGCGAGTACACGCCGCGCAGCTTGCAACACCTCGTCGGCATTGGCCGGACGGTAGACGCCCGCGACATCGCGAACGAGAAGGGAGGAATCGAGAGAAAGAGAAAGTTGCGACATGATCGTGCTCCTGTCCGAATCGGGCGGAATTGCCCGGAACCGGCGAAACACGACGCAGCGCAGCAGTCAGGGGTCGCAGACGGCCGCCAGGACGCAAGCGCCTAAGCGCGTAGCCCTTGACGGCGAGAACGACGTGGTACGTTAAAGGGAACAGCAAGGCCGCCTCCCACACACTCCACTGCCAACATGGCAAGCGCAGCGCGCAGGCCCGAAGGGGCGGAGGCGTCAGAGATCAAAGCCACATGGCCGCGACTCGGCACGAGGCGTGGGGCAACCGCCCGCGAGCCCGACGGCGGAACGCCGGGACGTCTGGAACTAGCTAACAATATTCACTGCACAGTAAATATTGCTGTTCAATTGAATATTCGCTAGAATGTCAATATTCACTGCACAGTAAAGAACCACATAAGCCATGATGCCTGAATCGCTTACAACCGAACGACAGTTGATTGAACAGTTCCTCGACACCCTTCGGGCACTGCCGGATGTGCACGCCGAACTGGATCACCGGGAGCCTGCCGGATTAGCTAGTGACAGCAGACACGACGCCCAGATCGACCTGAGGGTCGCCGGCAAGCCCTTCATCTTGCTGATCGAAGCGAAAAAAGCCGTCTACCCGAGAGATGTACGTCAGGTTCTGTGGCAATTCAGGGAAATCAGTCACAACAGGCCCAAAGGGCAGAGTGGCGACGAGGCGCTATCGCTTCTGATCGCCGAGTCGATCTCTCCGGGCGCCAAGGAACTGCTCAGGGATGAACGCGTCGGCTACTACGACAGCGGCGGCAGCTTGTATCTGCCTGCGCCGGGCGCCTTTCTCTACATCGACAAGCCGCCACCCAAGACCCTGTCAAAGTCAGTGCGATCCCTGTTTTCCGGGCGGCGCGCGCAGGTGCTGCACACCCTGCTGATGCGTCATCAGGATTGGTTCGGCGGCAAGGAACTCGCCGAGCAAGCTTTGGTGTCGCCGGCAACTGCCTCGCAGGTGCTGACGGAACTGGAGCGCTTCGACTGGTTGGTGTCGCGTGGGCAAGGCCCCAGCAAAGAGCGTCACCTCAGAGAGCCTGCGGCGCTACTGGATGCTTGGGTGAAGCAGCTCGCTTCCATTCGCCCCCCCGCGCTGCGCCGCTACTACGTCCCCTCCATGAAAGCGGACACCCTGCTGGAGCACATCGAGCAGGTCTTCGCCACCCATGAGGTCGGGTACGCGATCAGCCACGAAGCTGCTGCACAGCGATACGCACCGTTCCTTTCCAGTGTGTCCCAAGTGCGCTGCCGCGTGCTGGTCGGCACTGCCGCCGATGCCGCCATCGGCGAACTCGGCGCACGTGTGGTCAATGAAGGTGCAAATCTCGCGATCATCGAAGCGAAGTCCCCTGGCGAGCTGCTGTTCCGCGAGCGAGTTGGCGGTATCTGGCTGGCCAGCCCTATCCAAGTCTACCTCGATCTGCTGCGTGGCGAAGGCCGCACCAAGGAAATGGCCGAGCATCTGCGCAAAGAAAGGATCGGTTTCTAATGGCCAAGCCCGCAACCTTCGACGGCTACAGCGACCAGTACACGATCGATTGCGAACGCGTCCTGGTGACGCTGTTGCGCGGGTTGGGTCCGTGGAAGGACTCCGTGTATTTGGTCGGCGGCCTTACACCAAGGTATCTGGTGGCCGCACGACCGCCCATCGTGCCCGCACACGCGGGCACTCTGGACGTTGACATCGTGATCGACCTGCAAATCCTGGCCGACACCGAGGCGTATCACACGCTGGAGGACAACCTCAAGAAAATGGGTTTCGAGCGCGCTGAGAACGAAAAGAAGCAAAAACTCTCGTGGCGTTGGCAGACCCGCACCGAACACGGCGCACTGATGGTGCTCGAACTGCTCGCCGACGCGCCGGACATCGCCGGCGGCAAGGTACAGCCGCTACCGACAGAGGGCACGATCTCGGCGCTCAACATCCCGCACTCGTCCATCGTCTTTGACCTCCACCAGGTCACCGAGATTCAAGCCGAGCTGCTGGGCGGAAACGGCGTCGCGACCGAGAAGATCAAGCACGCCAATCTGGTCAGCTTCACTTGCTTGAAGTCGTTTGCGTTTGACCAGCGCTTCGAACGCAAGGATGCACACGACCTGATCTATTGCATCGAACATGCGCCCGAGGGCATGGGCGCGGTCGCCGAAAGCTTCCGCAAGGAGCGTGGCGGCAAGCATGGTGCCGTGATTCAGGCCGCGCTGGCGATCCTGCGCAATCGCTTCGCACAGGACGACAAGACTGAGGGCTATCGCAAGGATGGCCCAGTGTCGGTCGCCAAGTTCGAACTTGGCGAGAGCGACGAACCCGAGCAGCGCGAGGCAAGAGCGCTGCGTCAGCGCCAAGCAAGCGACGTGATCGACCAACTCCTTGGTAGGATTGGCTGATGAGGGGGAACGAGACGGGTTTCCCTGCCGACATCAAGGGGTGCATGAAAGACTGCATCTTGTCCTTGTTCTGGCCGCGCAAGGACATCGTCGGCTTTTTTGAGAAGCACGGATGCACGAAGGCCGAAGTGAGTAGCCTGCAAATCGAAGGTGAGAGTGGCCTCAAGCGGCACGAGATCATTGACGTGCTCTTCGATACGCTGAACGCGCGTCCCGACAACGGGCTTGGGCCGTTTCGCGCCATGCTGCAGTCGCTGCTGGCATGGTCGCACTTCGACCCGTATTACTTCGACAAACTTCGCAAGTTAGACCGCGCGGCAGCGAATAAAAATCTTGAGCACTTACGGCAGTTGCAGGAAATCCGCGACGCAAAGATCAAGGCGGATCGAGAGCGCCGAGCGACTAACGACGCAGCGCGCCAACAGGCGACAGCCACACTGGATGAACTACGGACTGAATATCTTGACCTGCTGGCTAACAAGACTTCGCGACAACAGCGCGGTTATGCGTTGGAGCGCATTCTGGCCGAACTTGCTCGGCTTTCCCGTCTAGAGACGACAGAGGCATTTCGCGTGGCTGGTGAACAGATCGATGGTGCCGTGAAGTTCGATGGAGAGCACTACCTCATCGAAGCCAAATGGCAGGACAAGTCAGCAAGCAATGAACCGGTGTACCAGTTCGCTGGCAAGGTGGCCGGCAAGCTCTATGGGCGTGGTTTGTTCATTTCTGTCAACGGTTTCAGTGCTGAAGTCGTCCGCAGCCTCATTCTGGGAAAAGAAATCCAGACACTCTTCGTCGATGGTGAAGATTTGATCTTGGTGTTGGAAGGACACTTGAACCTTCGCGACATGATAGATCGCAAGGTGAAAGCGGCGCAAACAAAGGGCCTCATCTACGTGCATCCGATCTCAGGTGCAGAAAAGAAGGCTTAGCCAAAAAAACTCGCGTGCGAGCAAAATCAGATAATACGCAATAAGGAGGAAATATGAAGGCGTACCGCGGTGGGAAGGAAATTACTGACATCAAAGAGTTGAAGGCGCACATTGCCAGTGCGGCACGCTTGGAGAATGTCGGCGTCTTTCTCGGTTCTGGCTGCTCGTTGTCCGCCGGCGGAAAGATGGTCAAGGCCATATGGGAATCCTTCAAATCTGACTACACTGATTCCTACGCGTATTTCCTAGCAAATTATTTCATCACGCCAGAAGAGGATGCGGATGCGGCTAAAGTCAATATTGAATACAAGTTCGATTCGATCGAAACAGCGCTGATCGAATGGAAGCGGGGAAAACGTGTTCAGGCTGAAATCGATTCACTGAAGGAGCATCAACACAATTTGTATCGCGCGGTACTCAACGGCGTGAAGTTGTCGGAAGACTTCTGGAAGTCACCCGATGCACCAATGTACGATAGCAAACTAATCGATCACCGTCGGTTACTGATCAAGTTGGTCGGAAATCGTCAGCCTGGGCAAGGTGCTCCGTGGCTGTTCACCACAAATTACGATTTGGCTATCGAGTGGGCGGCCGAATCGCTTGGGCTGCTCGTACTCAACGGGTTTTCCGGGCTCCACAACCGCACCTTCGCGGCGCATAACTTCGACCTTGGTTTTCGAAACAATCTCGGGCGCGGCGAAGCGCGATTCGGCGTCTACAACTGCTACCTAGTCAAGCTGCACGGCTCGCTGACATGGTTGTCGGAGGGCGCGCAGCGCGTCAGGGAGATTCCAGCGGACTACGCAAAATTGCGCATTGATGAGTTCCTAAAGTCCACCAAGCCGCTGGAATCCCCTGGATTGATGATCTATCCGAGCGCGGCGAAATATGTCCACACGACCGGCTACGTATATGCCGAGTTGATCCGGAAGTTCAGCGAGTTTCTGTCACGCAACCAGACATGCATCATGGTGTCCGGCTATTCGTTTGGCGACGAGCACCTAAACAGGGTGCTACTTTCTGCATTGCAGAACCCAACGCTACACATGATCGTGTATTTACCAGAATTAGAGGCTGCACTGGCAACACCGACGACAGCAGGGCACGAGTTTGTACGGCGATTGCATGAACTGGCGCTGCCGCAAGTGACGCTGGTTGGGTCTGACAAGGACGCATACTTTGACAAGCTCGTTGAGGACATTCCCGCACCAGCGTTGCTGGATGATCGCACTGAACAGGCGCGAAAGCTCATGCGATTGTTCGAGGAAGTTGCCCACAGTGGCGTGGTGCCCGCAGTGCCGCCGCCGAGTGCGGCCGGCGCCGTTTGAGAAATCGCCATGCTGACTAGTAGGCTTCCCATCGGCTATGTGGTGGCTGTAAACGGCACCGAGATCACGTTGAATATTAACGACGATCATCGTGGCCAAGTTGCCGCGCATGCAGATGGAATTTCGTTCATCGGGCAACCCAGCGATTTTATCGGCATCGACGCGGGCTCCGACGTGATCGTGGCACGCATTACATCCATTCAGTATGCGGAGCCGAAACATGCACACAGTGCTGGCGTCGGAGGGATGTACGGTTACGAAGAGCCATTGCGTCAGATCAGCGCGCGTAGCGTCGGATACCTCAGCAGAGACGCAGCGAGGATGTCATTTTCAGCGCATGAATGGCGACTCCCTGCGCTCGGAGCGGCCGCGTTCCCGCTGACCCGCGTCGAGCAGCTCGCGACCGTTGCCGTTCCTGAAGGGGAGGCGGCCATTCTGCTGGGACATGATGCACGCACCGGCATGGTTCCTGTGGAAGTCCCTCTTTCCACGCTGTTGGGGCGGCACTTGGCCGTGTTGGGATCGACTGGCCAAGGGAAGACAAACTTCGTTGCGTCACTGACGCAGACCTTGCTCAACAGGCTGACGCACCCCCGCATCGTGATCTTCGACATCAATGGCGAATACGCGAATGCGTTCTCGCACATACAGGACGATGGGCTTCGTATTTCGGTAGTCGGCACGAAGGAAAAGGCTAATAACGACTATGACGGGAAGGCGGAGTTCTTGCGAATCCCGTATTTCGCGCTTGGTCGCCATGGGCTCGGACGCCTTCTCCTGCCAAGCGAGAAGACACAAATGCCAGCACTGCGGTTCTCCATCGATCGACTCAAATATCTTCAAACGGATGCAGAAGGAGCCGGGCTCATCGGCGAAAAGATCAGTCTGTTCGACGATTGCCGTGGGGGCGACGCGTCGGATGCAACGGACGTTATTTCTAGGCTGCGCGATCCGGCCAAGCTTACCGAAGCAAAGGCATGGCCGCACATGCGTGCGCTGTCGTGCCTTGCATCCGATTGGTACGCGATCCAGAAGACTAAAAGTGGCTACGAGCGCTCCAGCTTTTTATTCGGGCATATTCAGTCGCTGGTTAACCGCATCCGGAGCTTAATTGACGACGAACGCTTTCGGACTGTGGTCGATATCGAGGGTGGTGCCCCAAGCAACGCGGGGCTCAACTTGGACGATGAAGCCACCACATTGATCAACAAGTTGTTTGGTTCGCCTGAAGACGACAAGGCATTCAAAGTGCATGTCATCGACATGAGCAATGTCGCCCAGGATCTGATGCCATTTGTGCTTGGATCGTTGCTTGAGCTTTTCGCGTCAGAGTTGTTCAAGCGTGGGCCAGGCAAGTCCCATCCCACATTCCTGGTTCTCGAAGAAGCTCACCACTACTTGCGCCAGTTGCCAGGTGATAGCGAAACAGGGCAGCACGCCTTGGCATACGAGCGACTTGCGAAAGAGGGACGAAAATTCGGCTTGTCACTGCTGGTCAGCACGCAGCGCCCATCGGAGTTGTCTCCCACAGTTCTGGCGCAATGCGGGACCTGGTGCGTGTTCAGGCTGACAAATGAGCAGGATCAGCGATCGATAGCCAGCGCTACGGAGCACGGCGGTGGCTACATATTGAAATTCCTACCTGGTCTGCCTCGTGGACAGGCCATCCTCCTGGGTGGCGCGTCTCCGCTGCCAATTGTTATTGCCACGCCTGAGGCAGCACCAAAGCCGATCTCTAGCGATGCCGACTTTCTCGTCAAATGGGGCATCAAGCCGACATGAATGGTTCCGCTGCCAACTATAGGAGCTACGTCGACCTCGCGAAAGCACAAGTTGAGGGAGCCGATTACAGAGTCTATGTGCGCACGAAGGCAGATTCATTGGTGGCGGTGATCGTGCCGCACGGCGGCCACATCGAGCAGTACACATCCGATATCGCGCGTGCGATCGCCGGCGAGGATTTCAATCTCTATTTATTCGAGGGTATCCGCCATTCTGGAAACTATGCAGCGCTCCATCTGACCAGTCACTGGTTTGACGAGCCGCGATGTTTGGAGTTGCTGTCCAACTGCGACCATATTGTGGCGATTCATGGTTGTGGTGGTGAGGCACAACAGGCGCTCATCGGTGGACTCGACGAGGAGCTGAAGGCAGTCGTGGCACAGTCGATGGCGGCCTTCGGTGTCGAAACGCTGTTGGTAGATCACCCGTTTCCGGCGACCGATCCCAAGAATATTTGCAATCGCGGTAGACGGGGAATCGGTGTGCAGATCGAGATGACGATGTCTTTAAGGCTTCAAGGCCCGCGTGATGCGCTCTCTGCTGCCATCCGCTCGGTGTTATTGGCTTTGCCGAAACGTTCATGCGAGGGAGGGGGGGGCCAATGATCCTGACAGACCACGAAACCAAGGTAGATCTTCTGAACAACGAGGCGATCGCCACAACGATCATCGGCCTGCTGCGTGAGCGTCCTGATCGACCCGTCACCATCGGTGTGCATGGCGACTGGGGTGCTGGTAAATCCAGTGTGCTGGAGATGATCGAAGGCGGGCTTTCCGGGAAGGACGAAGTTCTCTGTCTCAAGTTCAATGGTTGGCGCTTTCAAGGTTTCGAAGATGCCAAGATCGCGCTGATCGAGGGCATAGTCACGGGCCTAGTCGAGAAACGGCCGTCACTAACCAAAGCCGCAGGCGCGGTGAAGGATGTCTTCGCGTGCATCGACTGGCTGAAGGTCGCGAAGAATGCGGGCGGTCTCGCGTTGACCGCATTCACAGGCATTCCGACGCCGGACCAGATCGGCGCTATCGTGAGCACCCTTGAAGGGGTGCTCGCAAACCCCGGCCAAATCGCCACCAAGGAGAATCTGTCCTCCGCGATCGACGGTGTGAAGGCGATCTTGAAGCCTTCCGAAACCAAGAACGTGCCGGAGGAGGTGGAGGCGTTTCGAAAGGCATTCGACAAGCTGCTCAAAGATGCCGGCGTTGAGCAACTCGTTGTGTTGATCGACGACCTCGATCGGTGTTTGCCGGACACGGCCATTGAGACCCTCGAAGCGATACGGCTGTTTGTGTTCACCGCACGCACGGCGTTTGTCGTAGCCGCCGACGAGGCAATGATCGAGTACGCGGTGCGGAAACACTTCCCCGACCTGCCGGAGACAACGGGTCCACGCGACTACGCGCGAAACTATCTGGAGAAGCTGATCCAGATACCGTTTCGAATTCCGGCGCTGGGTGAGACCGAGACCCGCATCTATGTGACGCTTCTGCTGGCCGGCGCGGAGCTGGGAGAGGACGACGCAGGGTATGGGGAGCTGATTAAGGCGGCACGGACGCGGCTGAAGCGACCATGGGAAAGCGCACCATTGGACGCCGCCGCAGTGAATACAGCGCTCGGTGAAAACGCCAGCAAGGCGCACAACGCCTTGATGCTCAGTGATCAGATCGGTCCCATTCTGGCGAGCGGCGCAAAGGGCAACCCACGGCAGATCAAGCGGTTCCTCAACACGCTGCTGCTGAGGCAAAAGACGGCAGATGCGCGCGGCTTCGGCGATGAGATCAAGTTGCCGGTACTGGCGAAGCTGATGCTTGCCGAACGCTTCTTACCCAGTCTGTTTGACCAGATCGCAACTGTTGCTGTGACGCATCCAAAGGGACGCTGCACGGACTTGGCTGCGTTGGAGAAGGTCGGTGCGGCGGACGGCGCCAACCCACCACCCAGCCCGAGTACGAAAACGAAAGCGGCTGACGGGAAAGAACCCAAAGTCACGGCGGCTGCCGCAGTGATCCAAGAGAGTGCCATTCTCACGGAATGGAAGTCGTCCCAGTTCATTCTAGCTTGGGCGCGCGTGCAGCCGCCGGTGGCGGAGATCGATCTTCGCCCCTATCTGTTCGCAACAAAGGACAAGAAGGACTACTTCGGCCCGGCGTCGGTGCTGGGCCATCTCGCTGTGGTTGCCGAGAAGCTATTCGGACCCAAACTCTCCGTCCAGGCGTTGGAGCCTGAGCTGAAACAACTTGCTCAGCCCGAGGCGGAGAAGTTATTCGAGGCAGTGCGAACCAAGATCATGAGTGGAGATGCCTTCGATAGACAACCCGCCGGGATCGAAGGCATGGTCGTGCTGGTGAAAGCGCAGCCGAGCTTGCAAGGCAGCTTGATCGATTTCCTTCGTGCGCTTCCCAGCAGTCGGTGCGGGCCGTGGGTTCTGGGCGGTTGGCAAAGTGCACTCAAGGATGCGGACGCGGTCGCGCGCATGGGTCGGCTGCTCGATGGTTGGTCCAAGGTGACGGACAACCAGATGCTGAGGGTCGCCGCCGAGGCGGCGATCAAGACGCCGAAGGGAGGCCGATAGTGGGCACATCGTCTGCATACGGAGGGCCCGGCGGAGGCACGCCACTGGTTCCATCGTGGCTCGGGGCAGACGGCACCGGCGTTACGCCCGCCGCACCCCCTGCGCCCGATGGCGTACCGACTGGCGATCCCGCAGCACCCGCACCCATCCCCGCGGCACCGCCCAATCGACCAGCAATACCCGCGCCAGCGGATGCCAACCGGTTCACTGCCGCACGCGGCAACTTCACTCGCTTTGCACATTCCGGGGGCACTGATCGTGCCAGCTTGGGCCGTGCGGTCTCGGGATACGTTTCCACCTCTTCTGGAGGTGCGCGCCATGCCGCCCAGCGCATGGGCGCATCGCGGGGAGCCGGAGCGCGGCTGCTGGGATTTCTTGCAGATGCACAGGCACGAGGTGCTACAGAAGCGCTGCGCTCCTTGAATCTGGATGGATTGGCGGGGCGTCCAATCGATGAGGTGTTCGTCGGGTTGGCTGACTACATCTGTCCGAGTGAAGGTACTGTTGATGCAGGCATCGCCAGGGAGGCCTTCATTGAGACGATTATCGAGCTGACCACGCTCGGTGTGACCGACCTTGATGCGCTCACGCCCGACCAGATGCAGACGGTCTTCGAGCTGTATGCGACCCATGCGATCGAAGCGCGTCTGTGCAACGACATTGGGACCAAGCTCGTCACCGCACCCACGGATGCGCAGGCGGCGCTTCGCGTCCAGGATCAGTTGCGCGATTTCATTCGCAACGGCGTGAGTGATGCGCTGACCTCAGCTCGCGCCGAGACGCCGACACTGACTCAGGATCGCGTGCAATCGTTCGTCGACACAGTCTATGAGCGTGCCTTCGGCATCCTCCAGGCACTTGGTGATGCGGAGGCCGACCAATGAAACGTCAACTCCTCGCGGGCCGTTTTGGCCCGGACGATCAGATTGAGATTACGACCTCCGACGACGAACAGGTGACGCATCTACAGCTTGTCGCCGGTGAGAAGTCCCTTGATCATGGCATCGGCGGCGCGCTGACGAGCCTGAAAGCGTTGGGAGTTTTTCCTTCCGAGATCGGCCTTGATCTGCTCGTTCTCGCGGCGCATGTTCACGCCGCCGATACGCGAATCTCACGAACTGAACAATCGCAGGATTCGTGGACGCGTGAGATCAGGCTGGTAGTGCCGGTCAGCGATCCCGATCGCTGGCAAGCTGCCGCTCTCACGCTGACGCGGACATTGGGGTTCTTGACCGGGGATCGTTGGACGGTGGGATTCCGACCTCGGCCCGAACGGTTTGCCAGCCTCGCCACGCCGCCGGCTACGCTGCTTCCGCCGCCCTTCGACGCGGTAAGCCTCTTTTCCGGCGGACTGGACAGCTTGATTGGCGCCATCGATCTTTTAGAGAGCGGTCGCACGCCGCTCCTGGTTAGCCACGCGGGCGAGGGGGCAACCAGCGATGCGCAGAACTCACTGTTTGGCAAGTTGAAACATCACTATAGCGGATCATCTTTTGACCGGCTGCGGGTTTGGATGGCCTTTCCGGATGGCTTGGTAAAGGACGTTGGTTCTGAGAGCACGACGCGCGGTCGGTCGTTTCTGTTCTTCGCGCTCGGGGTCTTTGCTGGCACCGGCCTTGGCTCAAATTTCGCGTTGCGCGTGCCGGAGAACGGGCTGATCGCACTCAATGTCCCATTGGACCCTTTGCGCCTGGGTTCGAATAGTACGAGGACGACTCACCCGTTCTACATGACGAGATGGAACGACTTGCTGATCGAGCTGGGCATCGATGGTCGCGTCGAAAACCCATACTGGGATAGGACCAAAGGCGAGATGGCGTCCGCATGCGCAAACGGCCCTCTGTTAGAGACGCTTGCTGCTGACTCTTTGTCATGTTCATCACCTTCCAAAGGCCGGTGGCAAGGACACGGCATCGAGCACTGTGGCTACTGTCTTCCGTGTTTGATCCGTCGCGCAGCGCTCGACGCGGCTTGGGGAACTGGGCGTGATTCCACTGTCTACACCGTGCCCGATCTCCGCGCTCATTCTCTAGACACACGTGAATCGATCGGCAAACAGGTGCGCTCGTTTCAGGTTGCGATCGAGCGTCTGCGTGGAAGACCTGATTTGGCAAGGCTGCTCATTCACAAACCTGGACCTCTGACCGATGAGATCTCACGGCTTGACCAATTGGCCGATGTCTATCGGCGCGGTCTCAAAGAAGTCGCGCAGCTTATCGACGGCGTGGAAACGAGGCCAAGCTAATGTCGGAGCATCCGTGATTGCGACAAGTGGCCTCGTCGACTTCCACTGCCATCTTGATCTGTACCCCGATCATCAGGCGATCGTACGAGAGTCCGAGGAGGCAGGAGTCTTCACGCTTGCTGTGACAACAACGCCCAGAGCTTGGTCACGCAACCAGGAACTCGCTCAGGCGACGCGACATGTGCGCGCCGCACTCGGATTGCATCCACAGCTTGTCACCGAACGGGCGAGCGAGCTTCCGCTGTGGGAAGCGCATCTCACCGAGACGCGTTATGTTGGCGAGGTGGGATTGGACGCGGGGCCGCGTTTCTACAAGTCGTTCGATCTGCAAAAGCAAGTCTTCGAGCATGTGCTGCGTTGCTGTGCCAAGGCGGGTAACAAGGTCATCACTGTGCATAGCATCCGAGCGGCAAAGGCAGTGCTGGATCACATCGAGGCATACCTGCCACCGAGTCAGGGCAGGGTCGTGTTGCACTGGTTCACCGGCAGCAAGGCAGAAGCGAAGCGTGCTGTCGAGATGGGTTGCTACTTCTCTATCAACGCCTCTATGTTGGATAATGAGCGACATGTAGCGATGGTTGCCGCCATTCCGCTCGACAGGCTGCTGACTGAGACGGATGGTCCGTTCACCAAGACAGCGGGGCGGCCTTCGAAGCCGGCCGATGTGGCTGTAGTTGTAGAAGCGCTGAGCCGCCTACATGCTATGTCGGCGTCGACGTTCGCGACGACGGTCCGGAGCAACTTGCGTAGCTTGCTGGAACAGAGCGGAGAGGGCGCTTGACATGAGTAGTGCGGCGAAATGCAGCGTAGAAGATAGGGCAACGGCCAAGTTCACGTGTAGCCCTCTTTTTTTGACGGTAAAAGAGACGGTAAACTGTATTCATTTAGATCTGAAACCAAGTATCCATACGGGTTTTCAGAGCCCGTTGATAATCGAGTGGGAGTAGTTTTTTTAGCATAAGTTGTTGATTTATATAGGTTTGCAACTTTCACAAAAGTGACACACGACAAAATAAGTTGTTGATTTTATTGGGCGCAGGTTTTACAGTTGCACGTAAACCTGCACAAAAAAGTGCTTATTGAAATTCGCATCACCCCCAATGCGAGAGTGCGACGCGCTGGAGCCTAGCGTGTCATCCCCTTACGCAAAATCATTTAACTTTGGGTACAGTGAAAACACTTTCCGATATTTCCTCCCCGCAATTGATTAATTGGGCCGCCATGGCCTCTGATTTGGCCACCCTCTACTCGCTATAGTTTGGCAGGCTATCGTTGGGGGTAGAGAGGAAAAGTGGGTTGCCAAAGGCGCTCCTCAGGCTGTTTCAGGCTTATTGGATGAAATGCCAGATAACCTCGATCAGTGGATTCATGAGTTAGGTCAAACGGGGGCTCGCCTATTGGCTGTGGCAATGGGCGCTCATCGAGATCAATTAACCCTAGTGGGACTCGTGGCGCTACAAGATCCCCCCCGTGACGATTCTGCTCAGTTAATTGCAGGGCTTCACCGTTTAGGCATTCAGGTTGTCATGATAACAGGGGACAATGCCGATACCGCGCAATATATAGCCCAACAAGTGGGTATCTCAGCTATGCTTGCGCCACAGGGTGAAATTAATAACATGACGCCCCAACAGGCCCTTGACTTTGCTATTCACGCGCAGTTTTTTCCACAAGATAAAATCGCTTTAGTTCGTTTATTGCAACAAGGTGGTCACGTAGTGGGGATGACCGGCGATGGCGTCAATGATGCCCCGGCACTGCGTCAGGCTGATGTGGGGATTGCAGTGAGAGGGGCGATCGATGTGGCGCGTGCCTCGGCAGGAGTGGTGTTAACGGCCCCAGGTTTACCTGATGTTCTGAACGCCGTCATAATCAGTCGCCGCATATATCAGCGGATGCTCACTTATACGATCAATAAGATTATGAAAACCTTAGAAATCTCTTTGTTTTTGACCATTGGAGTGATTCTCATTAAGGCCTTTATTATTACTCCATTACTCGTGATGCTATTTCTTTTTATAAATGATTTTGTGACCATGTCCATCGCTACGGATTATGTGGGCTATGTCAAGTCAATAGAGCGCTGGAACGTTCGTCATTTAATGTTGACGGGCGGTATGATGGCTGGCTTTGTATTGTTACTCTTTTTTACCTTGTTTTTTGGGGAAAAACTTTTTCGCTCTGCCATTACCACAATTACAAACATTGGTTTTTGTGATGTTGGTGGCTACAGGGCAGGGTAATTTTTATTTAATTCGCGAGCGCGGTCATTGTTGGGCTTCAAGTCCTAGACGCTGGATGCTTTGGGGCACACTGACAGACTTAGTGATCGTCATGATGTTATCTACTCGGGGTATTTTGATGGCACCTGTAAACCCATTGATGGTGATAGGCTTACTGATCATCGTGGCCATCTATTTGGTCGTACTCAATAAGGTCAAGATCTTTATATTTAAGCTCCGGGGCCCTTTTAAACTTATCAATGTCTAGAGTAATCTAATTCGCAATAATATGCTCAATAGAAGTACTTTTCGTGATATCTTTTAGGGTTGAATATTTCTAAGAATTGAGTACAGACCCATGCCAAAATACCGTTCCCATACATCAACTCATGGTCGCAATATGGCTGGAGCCCGTTCACTTTGGCGCGCTACAGGCATGAAAGACGGTGACTTTGATAAACCCATAATCGCCATTGCAAACTCCTTTACACAATTTGTCCCAGGGCATGTGCATTTAAAAGATTTAGGTCAATTGGTGGCGCGCGAAATTGAGCGCTCAGGAGGGGTGGCTAAGGAATTTAACACGATCGCCGTGGATGATGGTATTGCCATGGGCCATGATGGCATGCTCTATAGTCTACCCAGTCGAGAACTTATCGCTGACAGTGTTGAATATATGGTGAACGCCCACTGTGCTGATGCTCTCGTGTGTATTTCGAATTGCGACAAAATTACACCGGGCATGTTAATGGCTGCTATGCGCCTTAACATCCCTGTAATTTTTGTATCAGGTGGTCCAATGGAAGCAGGGCGAGTACGTCTTGCCAATCCAACGACCAATACCGTTGAAATCAAAAAACTTGATTTAATAGACGCTATGGTGATGGCCGCTGACAGTCAAGTCTCTGATGCACAATTGGCTGAGGTGGAACGCTCTGCCTGTCCAACTTGTGGATCATGTTCTGGTATGTTCACTGCTAATTCAATGAACTGTCTCACAGAAGCGTTGGGATTATCTTTCCCTGGAAATGGGACGGTGGTTGCTACCCATGCTGACCGTGAACAACTTTTCAATAGAGCGGGGCAGCATATTGTAGAACTCGCTAAGCGTTACTATGAACAAGAAGATAATACAGTTCTTCCACGATCAATTGGATTTAAGGCGTTTGAAAACGCTATTGCACTAGATATCGCTATGGGTGGTTCTACTAATACCATTTTACATTTGCTGGCCATTGCTCAAGAAGCACAAATTCCATTTACCATGGCAGATATTGATCGTATGTCTAGAGTGGTCCCACAACTTTGTAAGGTGGCGCCTAATACCAATAAATACCACATAGAAGATGTACATCGAGCAGGTGGGATTATGGCTATATTGGCTGAACTCAACCGTGCCGGAAAATTACATACTGATGTGCCAACGATCCATGCAACAACCATGGGGGAAGCATTAAAAGAGTGGGATATCATGGGGCATGTATCAGAGGCAGTACAAACCTTTTATAAAGCTGGACCTGCTGGCATCCCAAGTCAAGTTGCTTTTAGTCAAAATACTCGCTGGCCTGTTCTTGATACCGATCGTGCTCAAGGATGTATCCGTTCTGTTGAGCATGCTTTTAGTAGTGAAGGGGGATTGGCGGTATTAAGTGGCAATATTGCTCTTGATGGCTGTGTAGTAAAAACCGCTGGTGTTGATGACAGTTTGCTCGTATTTGAAGGCCCTGCACATGTTGTGGAATCGCAAGAAGAGGCAGTTGAAAATATTTTAAATGATAAAGTGAAAGCAGGTGATGTTGTGGTGGTTCGTTATGAAGGACCCAAGGGTGGGCCTGGCATGCAAGAGATGCTTTACCCAACAAGTTATATAAAATCAAAAGGATTAGGTAAAGCCTGCGCATTACTTACCGACGGACGTTTTTCCGGAGGTACATCAGGATTGTCTATTGGACATTGTTCCCCTGAGGCAGCCGCAGGTGGAGCAATTGGTTTGGTTAGAAATGGCGATCGAATTCGTATCGATATCCCTCAGCGTAGTATTCATGTTTTAGTAAGTGATGATGAATTAAACCAACGCCGTATTGAACAAAATCAGTTGGGATGGAAGCCAGTGAAACCTAGACCTCGTAAAGTCTCTACTGCTCTCAAAGTGTATGCCAAATTTGCGACTTCTGCTGATAAGGGTGCGGTACGTGATACCTCAGACTTTGAAGATTAGTGTCTCAGGGATAGTGGAAAAGGTTGCGATTAAGATCCAGAAAATGACGAAAACCTTTGGCGGGGTGGAAACCGTAGCTGGAACTGCTCACTTGAGCACGACACAACTTTACCGCACCTTGTCACCAGAAGGGAATCCTGTACTTAGCAGCCTGTCTGCCATTCTCAAAGCAATGGGCCTGCGCCTAGCGGTGCAGTCTGACCAAACACCGCAAGCACACGCCTAAACCTCAGGTTACAGACCTTATTCCTTGCGATGATAAGTATCCGTTTAAACGAATCTGAAAATTTCGTGGATTAAGGCTTATGACGATATTGTCAACTTAACGGTGATCATTACCTATTTGGTGATTGATGAGTATTGTGTTGAATCTTATTCAATTAACCTTCCTGCTCGAATACGTACTGGCCAACTAATTGAGTATTGTACTGATGGGTCAATCCAAAGCTCTGTGAGTTCTTGAAAAAAGTGGTGGAGCCCATTGTGTTGGTGAAGACGGGCCTGTTTACAGGCTGACCAAGTTAAAATATAGCCAATTAATTGGTTCAAATCCCATTGTAGAGTCATCGTAAAGTAGGGCGTTTTAACTTCATTGAAGGGGAAGGGAATAGTTTGATACCCTTCAGCAACAAGCTTTCTTTGTGCTGGCCAATAGGAAGACATGTCATGATAATAAAAGTCTTTAACACGTTGATTGATCTCGGACGAATTAATTTCTAGTACACCATAACTGATGAGTGCAATCACCGCTTCAGGTTTTAGTACACGCTTAACCTCTTTGTAAAAGACATCTAAATCAAACCAATGAGCCGCTTGAGCTGCACTGATTAAATCCACGGATTGATTCTTAAGGGGTAATTGTTCCGCTCGGGCATTATGATAAAAAATCCCCTTTGTTTTAAAGGCTTCCTGAAGTTGCTCAAAACTGGGGTCAAGACCCAATGTCAGAGCAAAGTATTGTTTTAAGTGCTGGGTAAATTGACCGCTACCGCAACCTACATCCACTGCGACAAATCTTTGTGCAGGGAGGGAGGCTAAATATTGTGCTACTGGCTCTGGGTAATGAGGGCGATAGGCGGCGTAATCTTGGGCTCCTTCGGTAAACCAATTATACATAGGTGTTTTTTAGAAAACTCCGTTAACAGATTGATAATTAATTATAGAATAGAGTAAAAAAATATATAGTAATAAAAAATTAATAAAGTGTTGGGAGGATCCATCATGTACACGCACGGGCTGGAGAAAAACCAAGCGAATTTCGTCCCTTTGTCACCCTTATCCTTTATCGAACGTAGCGCAGAGATTTATCCTCAGCAAGAGGCAATTGTTTATGGTGAGATGAGGCGTACTTGGAGAGAAACCTACCAACGTACAAGAGCGCTGGCCAGCGCCCTAATTGGTTATGGGGTTCAACAGGGAGACACGGTGGCTGCACTGCTGCCTAATATTCCGGCTATGGTGGAAGCTCATTTTGGTGTTCCCATGGCTGGGGCTGTATTAAATACCATTAATACACGACTTGAGCCTGAGACCATCGCTTTTATTTTACAACATGGACAGGCTAAGCTTTTATTTCTAGATCATGAATATGCCAACACAGTAACAGAAGCCTTAGAGATAGCTCAACAAAAGTATGGTTTTGCAAGCGAAAAGCTGATTATTATTGATGTGGCGGACAATGCCTTTACTGGGGATAAGAGAGGTTTAGGAGCCGTTGAATATGAGGATTTTTTAGCCTTAGGAGACCCTCAATTTGATTGGCAACTGCCAGGGGACGAGTGGGATGCTATTTGTTTGAATTATACCTCCGGCACCACCGGTAATCCTAAAGGGGTGGTTTATCACCATCGTGGTGCAGCGCTTAACGCTGTGTCAAATATTTTGGAATGGGATATGCCCAAGCATCCCATCTATCTGTGGACGCTCCCCATGTTTCACTGTAACGGCTGGTGTTTTCCTTGGACCCTGGCTGCGCGGGCTGGAGTGAATGTTTGTTTGCGACGTATAGAGGCCAGTGAGATATTGCGCCTCATGAAAACTGAGAAGGTCACCCACTATTGTGCTGCTCCCATTGTGCACAGTATGCTAATTAATGCAGATTCACGATTAAAAGAGGAATTACCAAATTATATAAAGGCCATGGTAGCCGGCGCTGCGCCACCGGCTTCGATGATTGAAGGGATGGAGGCCATGGGGATAGATTTAACCCATGTATATGGGTTAACAGAAACCTATGGTCCCGCGGCGGTATGTGTTAAGCATCAGCATTGGCAAAGTTTGCCTGTGGGCGAGAGAGCGGCAAAAAACGCCCGGCAGGGAGTGCGTTACCATCTTCAAGAGGCCATTCAAGTACTAGATCCTGTTACCTTAATAGCCGTTCCTCATGATGGGGAGACCATGGGTGAGATTATGTTTCGTGGCAACATTACTATGAAGGGTTATCTTAAAAACCAACAGGTCACACAAGCCTCCTTCGCTGGAGGATGGTTTCATACGGGTGATTTGGCTGTGGTTAATCCTGATGGGTACGTTAAAATTAAAGACCGTAGCAAAGATATTATTATTTCAGGCGGGGAAAATATTTCCTCCATAGAAATTGAGGATGTACTTTATCGCCATCCTGCCGTATTGGCAGCGGCTGTGGTGGCGAAGCCTGATCAAAAGTGGGGGGAGGTACCCTGTGCATTTGTGGAGGTGAAAGCCGGAGTGGGAATCTCCCCTGAGGAGTTAATGCATCATTGCCGTCAGCATCTCGCTGGTTTTAAAGTACCCAAAACCATCATTTTTGATATTATTCCCAAAACCTCAACGGGTAAAATACAAAAGTATGAATTGAGAAAAAAAATAGGTTCACAACAAGCCATTGATGTTTAATAAATTAAAAAAATTTTGTGCTTGAGTGTATTTAGGAGTGCATAGGGCATGTTAAACTTAAAAAGTTAATTAATAAATAAAGTTTAGTTCAAACTCCCTCCATTCATGACTGAGCACGGTACTACTCAAGATATGTTTTTTATGAACCATGCTCTTTATCAAGCGCGGTTAGCGAAAGAACAGGGTGAAGTGCCTGTGGGAGCCGTACTGGTGCGCGATAACACCATCATTACTCAAGGGTACAATCAGCCAATTGCTTTTCACGACCCCAGTGCCCATGCTGAGATTCAAGTTTTACGTCAGGGCGGTGCCCTACTTAAAAATTATCGCCTAATTGATTGCACTTTATATGTGACCTTAGAGCCTTGCAGCATGTGTGCAGGAGCTATTCTTCAAGCTCGTTTACCTCGTGTAGTGTTTGCTGCCACGGACCCTAAAACAGGCGCCTGTGGAGGAGTGGTCAATCTCTTTGCTCAGCCAAAACTTAATCATCACACGCTGTGTCAAGGGGGAGTGATGGCGGCGGAGGCAAGCCAGTTATTAAAATCTTTTTTTCATGACAAACGGGGTTAGTCATAGTCCCTATGTCTGATAGCCATTCTCTTCTTCCTTTTGTGCATCTTCGGCTCCATAGCGAGTACTCGATTACCGATGGTATTGTGCGCATCAGCGATATATTAAAGGCGGCGGTGGATGATCAAATGGTGGCCATGGCCATTACGGACAATAATAATTTATTTGGACTCATCAAGTTCTATACGCAGGCTCGAGCAAAGGGCATTAAACCCATTATTGGCTGTGAGATCACTATTCGCTCTGATGAAGAGAATGATCAACCTTTTAAAGTGGTGGTATTAGTTAAAAACCACCAAGGCTACCATACACTCTGCGAGCTCTTAACCCGTTCTTATTTAAACGGCCAAGAGCAGGGTGTGGCCCTCATTGAGCGCTCATGGCTTGAGCAAGAGAGTGAAGGCCTCATTATTTTGTCAGGGGGCGAGAAGGGGGATATTGGTCAGGCCTTATTACAAGGAAACAATACCCTTGCCGCGGAGCGTGTACGGCGTTGGCAAAAATACTTTGGTGATAATTTCTATTTAGAAATTAGCCGAGTAGGGCGATCGCAAGAAAAGCTTTGGGTAGAGCAGACTATTGATTTGGCTATTATATTGGAAGTGGCCCTGGTGGCCACCCAAACGATTCAGTTTTTAATGCCTGAGGATTATAAGGCCCATGAAGCCAGGGTATGCATTGCTGGAGGATATCTGCTAGCAGATCCCAAGCGTCCCAATGAATTTACTCGTGAGCAACACTTTAAAACTCAAGCGCAAATGAACGCATTATTTAGTGATGTTCCCCAAGCACTCATTAACAGTGTTGAAATTGCTAAGCGTTGTAACTTAGAGTTGACCCTTGGGAAACCCAAACTACCAGATTTCCCTGCGCCGCCTGGCATGACTTTAGATGAGTATTTGATCACCCTATCCCAACAAGGTTTAGCCTTGCGATTAGAAAAACTCTATCCAGACGTTGTACTGCGCGATAAAGAATATGCTACCTATCAAGCACGTCTGGAGTTTGAGCTAAATACCATTATCCAAATGGGGTTCTCCGGTTACTTCTTGATTGTGGCTGATTTTATTAATTGGGCAAAAAATAATGGTGTGCCAGTTGGTCCAGGGCGCGGCTCTGGGGCAGGCTCACTAGTGGCCTATTGTTTAAGTATTACCGACTTGGATCCCTTGCGTTATGACCTTCTGTTTGAGCGCTTCTTAAATCCAGAACGGGTTTCTATGCCGGATTTTGATGTGGACTTTTGTCAAGATGGACGAGATCGGGTGATTGAATATGTACGGCATAAGTATGGCCCTCAATGCGTCTCACAAATTGTCACTTTCGGAACCATGGCAGCTAAGGCTGTGATCAGGGATGTGGGCCGAGTATTGGATTTACCCTACGGCTTTGTGGATCAATTGGCCAAATTGATTCCTTTTGAAATTGGTATGACCCTAGAGAAAGCCAAAGTCCAAGAACCACAGTTGTTACAAAGAGCTAAAGAGGAAGAGGAAGTGGCCGAGGTATTAACCTTAGGAGGCATCCTTGAGGGAATTACTCGTAATGTAGGGATGCATGCTGGGGGAGTATTAATTGCTCCAGGCAAACTGACTGACTTCACTCCGCTCTATGCGGCGGAGGGCTCACAGGCTGTGGTCAGTCAGTTTGATAAGGATGATGTGGAAAAAGTCGGTCTGGTTAAATTTGACTTTTTGGGTTTGCGTACCTTAACTATTTTAGATTGGGCAGAGCGCTTTATTCATCTTATAGCAGAGAATGATGAAGAAAAGCATCTTAAGATCGATCAAATTCCTTTAGACGATCCAGCTACCTATCAACTCTTTGGCTCAGGCAACACTACAGCGGTATTTCAGCAGGAATCTAGAACTGCAAAGGACTTAGAAAAACGTCTGCAACCAGATCAGTTTGAGGACATTATTGCCTTGATGGCGCTCAACCGTCCCGGGCCCCTTCAATCAGGTATGGTGGATGACTTTATTAATCGTAAACAAGGTAAGGCTAAGGTGGATTATTTCCATCAACTGCTCGAGCCCGTTCTAACCCCCACCTATGGGGTCATTGTTTACCAAGAGCAGGTGATGCAAATAGCTCAGGTTCTCGCTGGTTATACTCTGGGTGCGGCGGATTTATTACGCCGTGCAATGGGTAAAAAGTTGCCGGAGGAGATGGCAAAACAACGCAGCCAGTTTATTGAAGGAGCCAGTGTTCGGGGTATTTCCATTAAGCTTGCCACACAACTGTTTGACTTAATGGAAAAGTTTGCAGAATACGGTTTTAATAAATCGCACTCTGCTGCCTATGCTTTGATTTCCTATCAGACAGCCTGGTTAAAGGCTCATCATACTGCAGCATTCATGGCGGCAACACTCTCCGGCGACTTGGATGATACGGATAAAGTTTCCGTCTTTGTGGAGGATGCCAAGGCTAATTCCTTGGACATATTGCCGCCTGATGTAAACCATTCTGTCTATCGTTTTATCCCCATCAACAAAAAACAGATACGCTATGGTTTGGGTTCCATCAAGGGGACTGGAGAGTCTGCAGCCATTGAAATTGAACGCGCTAGACATGAGGGAGGGGTCTTCACGAGTCTGCTGGATTTTTGTTTAAGAACTGATAAACGTATAGTGAACCGCCGTGTAGTGGAAGCCTTGGTGAAAGCAGGTGCCTTTGATTTCACCAAGGAGGAGCGCTCTACTTTATCTAAGGCCATTGAACCTGCCTTTGAGCTGGCTGAACAGGCGGCCAACAATAGCCATCAAGGTGCTTTATTTGGCGCGGTGGACGAAAGTGTGATCGTGGACTCCTTAGCTGTAGAAGCGTCCGCCCCTTGGCCTGTCAATCAACAACTGTCTTATGAGAAAGCCGTCTTGGGTTTTTATTTTAGTGCCCATCCCTTTAGCTCTTATCGCCAAGAGCTCTCGCAACTTGTGGATCGTTCACTGAGTGATCTTGTACCCCATAATGAACTTGTTAAAGTGGCTGGAATTGTAGTGAGTACACGTATCCAGCAAACCCGTCGGGGACGCATGGGGATTGTGGTCTTAGATGATGCTTCAGCCCGTGTGGAAGTGACTTTTTTCAATGAGATTTTCGAAGAGGCACGGCCACTTCTTAAGGAAGATCAGGTTCTGATTATCCACGGAAAACCCACTCTTGATGGTTTCACACAGAGTATAAGACTTACCGCTGAATCCGTGTATACCGTCAGCGAGGCAAGGCAACTCTATGCCAAAGAACTCATTATAACAATCACAGAGAGTCAAGACATAGAGTTAATTAAAGTCTTAAGAAGCGAATCTGAGCCAGGTCCTACGCCTGTTTTAGTGCGCTATAACAACCCACTAGCTAGTGCTGAGATCCGTCTCCCATCAATCACCTTATCAGAGACTTGTCTAAGTCACCTAGCACGTCCATTAAATGAAGGGCGCTTAGTGATTCGCTATAAATGACTTATTTGATTTTCATACCAGGCTTAGCGCCACTGTCAGGACTCAAGAGATAAATGGTATTGCCATCGCCAGCAGCCAGCACCATGCCTTGAGATTCACCAAAACGCATTTTTCTGGGGCTCAAATTTGCCACCATCACTGTTAGTCTGCCCACTAATTGTTCACTTTGATATTGACTTTTGATGCCGGCGAAAACCGTACGTTGCTCAAAACCTAAATCCAAAGTTAGTTTTAATAATTTATCGGCCTCAGGGATTGTGACAGCATCAATGATTTTAGCAACCCGTAAATCAATCTTACTAAAGTCATCGATACCAATGGTTTCCGACAAAGGAGGAAAGTGATGATCTTGATTGGTTTTGTCGATTAAACTGCTTTTACTTTCACTTTGTAACTCTTCGATTTGTTTTGTTTCAATGCGAGAAATTAAATGATGGTAAGGCAAAATATCACAGGCATTGATGGCATATTTTTTATCCAAATGCTTCCACATAAGCGGTGAAAGTTTCAGAAAAGTTTCCACCTGCTGAGTGAGTTTTGGCAGTACGGGTTTTAAATAAATACTTAAGCAACGAAACATTTCGAGGCATGAGGTGCAAACTTGATGCAGTAGATTAAGATGTTTTTGATCCTTAGCTAATTCCCAGGGCTTTTGTTGGTCAATGTATTGATTGGCAAGGTCTGCCAAGGCCATAATTTCTCTGATAGCTTTAGCGAATTCACGCTCTTCGAATAATGTCTTAATCGTTAAGGCTTCTGTATAAAAACGATCAATAATGGGCAGTGCTAATTCATCAAAACCAGTGGCTAATTTACCATTAAAGCGTTTGGTGATAAAACCAGATGTACGACTAGCAATATTAATAAACTTACCAACCAGATCACTGTTTACTCGGTTCGTGAAGTCGTCTAAATTCAGATCGATATCGTCCATGGAACTGTTCATTTTGGCGGCAAAATAGTAGCGTAAAGACTCGGGGTTTAAATGTTTTAAATAGCTTTGAGCAGTAATGAAGGAACCACGACTTTTAGACATTTTTTGTCCATTGACCGTGAGAAAACCGTGCACAAATAAGCGCGTGGGAGTGCGCAGATTGGCAGCATAGAGCATGGCCGGCCAAAACAGAGAGTGAAAGTAGAGGATATCTTTACCAATAAAATGATAGAGCTCGGTGGTGGAGTCTGCCTTCCAATAATCCCAAAAGGGCAACCCTTTGGTATCGGCAAATT
The DNA here is from genome assembly GCF_001431705.1 of Ferrovum sp. JA12. Taxonomy (NCBI): domain Bacteria; kingdom Pseudomonadati; phylum Pseudomonadota; class Betaproteobacteria; order Ferrovales; family Ferrovaceae; genus Ferrovum; species Ferrovum sp. JA12. The sequence goes on from NZ_LJWX01000002.1 coordinate 443,369, forward strand.
TTTTAAACGTACCAATATAACCAATGGGAGCATCTAACCACACATAAAAATATTTACCGGGTGCATCGGGGATTTCAAAGCCAAAATAGGGCTTGTCTCGCGAAATATCCCAATCAGTGAGCCCGCTCTTAAACCACTCCTCGAGTTTGTTAGCGGCTTCCTCTGGGATGGTGCCAGAGCGCGTCCATTGTCTGAGAAAGCTCTCGCATTCCTTGAGTTTAAAGAAATAATGCTCCGATGTTTTTTTAATGGGGGTGGCCCCTGAAATGGCGGATACAGGTTGAATTAATTCCGTGGGGCTGTAGGAAGCGCCACAGACTTCACAATTGTCTCCATATTGGTCTTTGGCATGACAACGTGGGCATTCGCCTTTAATAAAGCGATCGGGCAAAAACATTTCCTTTTCAGGATCAAAGAGTTGCTCAATAGGCTTAACATCAATAAGTCCTGCTTGTTTCAAGGTTAAATAAATATCCTTTGCAAAAGCTTCGGTTTCTGGGGTATGGGTGCTGTAATACAAGTCATGATCGATTAAAAAACCAGTAAAGTCTTTCATGTGTTCTTGCCGAGCTTTCTCAATCATTTGCTCTGGAGAAATGCCTAGTTGATTGGCCGCCAGCATCACCGGAGTGCCGTGGGTATCATCGGCGCAAAGATAATGAACGGTATGACCATTCATGCGCTGATGGCGCACCCATATATCCGTTTGTATATGCTCCACCATATGGCCTAGATGAATGCTGCCATTAGCATAGGGAAGAGCGCTGGTTACAATCATTGTTCTTGGCATAAAATATCAACTCTTGCAGATAATTAATCCTATAGTGTAACAAGGTCCTGACCATTTTCCATATAGGGACTATAATAGTTTTTTTTATTAATGAATTTTAGGTATGGCTCTATGGATACGCAACGTATTGAAGCATTATTAAATGGTTTAACAGATCCCTTTACATTAAAAACTTTTGGCCAAGAAAAAGCTTTAAAAAGTGTTAACTTCGGTGAGGGTACGCTGACTGTTCACTTAGAAGTAGGTTATCCAGCAAAACATTTGTCCAAGGAGCTCACCCAATTGGTAGTCGGGGCATTGAGAACCCTGGAATCGTTGCCCACCCCAGCCGTGACGGTAACTTGGAAGATTGCTACCCATACTGTGCAAGGAGCATTAAAGCCCTTGGAGGGAATTAAAAATATTATTGCTATCGCTTCAGGTAAAGGTGGCGTGGGAAAATCCACTACAGCAGTGAACTTGGCACTGGCTTTGCAAGATGAAGGGGCGCAGGTAGCTATATTGGATGCGGATATTTATGGCCCATCGCAGCCTACCATGCTAGGTATTGATGACAAGCCCACCACCAGCGAGGATGGTCGGCGTATGCGTCCATTGATGAATTATGGACTGCAGACCATGTCAGTGGGCTATTTGATCGACCCTGATCAACCCATGGTGTGGCGTGGCCCTATGGTCACCCAAGCCCTAGAGCAATTAATTCGCGATACGGCTTGGAATAATGTGGATTATTTAATTGTGGATATGCCACCTGGTACAGGTGATGTACAACTCACCTTAGCTCAAAAGGTACCGGTGACCGGTGCGGTGATTGTTACCACGCCGCAGGATATCGCACTACTGGATGCACGCAAGGGTTACCGGATGTTTGAAAAGGTGGGCGTCCCTATCTTTGGTGTGGTGGAGAACATGAGTACTCATCGCTGCAGTCAATGCGGTCATGAGGAATCCATTTTTGGTGCGGGGGGAGCAGCTAAAATGGTGAAAGATTTTGGTACTGAATTGTTGGGCGCTTTACCCTTAGATATTCGTATTCGTCAGCAAACCGATGCGGGAAAACCCTCTATGGTGGCAGATCCTGAGGGCGATATTGCTAACCACTATCGTGCTATTGCCAGAAAAGTAGCTATTAAAATAGCGCAAAAAACTGAGGACAGGACAACCAGGTTTCCTAAAATCGTGATTCAAAAGACCTAAGGCGAGTATTGCGAGATGAGTATAAAATCAGATCGTTGGATTAAACGTATGGCGAGCGAGTATGGCATGATTGAGCCTTTTGAACCCGCCCAGGTGAAAGAACATAATGGCCAGAGAATTGTATCTTATGGTACCTCAAGCTATGGCTACGATATTCGCTGCTCCGATGAGTTTAAGCTGTTCACCAATATTAATTCTACTATTGTTGATCCTAAAAACTTTGATGCCAATTCTTTTGTGGATGTGAAAGCGCCGGTTTGTATTATTCCACCTAATTCTTTTGCCCTTGCCAGAACGGTTGAGTATTTTAGAATTCCGCGTAATGTTCTCACGGTATGTCTAGGTAAATCCACTTATGCGCGATGCGGCATTATTGTGAATGTAACGCCCTTTGAGCCGGAGTGGGAGGGCTATGTGACACTTGAGTTTTCTAATACGACCCCATTGCCCGCTAAAATTTATGCTAATGAGGGCGTGGCTCAGGTACTCTTTTTTGAATCAGATGAAGTATGTGAAACCTCCTACAAAGATCGAGGTGGGAAGTACCAAGGTCAGCGAGGAGTAACCTTACCAAAGATTTAATTTGTCATAATGTGTCTCACTAACCCTAGGATCATTGTCGTCACTTTTAGTGACATTGTTCCTAGGATATCCTCGGCTTTCCCCTAGGCATCATCTGTTGCAGTTATTCTATTTATTAAGGTTTTTTTAAGACCTTCTCTTCCTAAATATCTGTTGTTATAGTCTTTTGACCATAAATATTTGAGGGAGAGAATGATGGATGGTTATGAGCGTTCGATGGTTGATTTAAATTCAGAAATGTTAGGTCTTGCTCGTGAAATGCTAAGAGATAATTATAATCGGGCGTTGTATGAACTGGGTATTCAAAAGGCGGTGGCTCAAACTCTATTAACACTATCGGTTAAAGAAATACGTCAATTAGTGTCAACCCCCGTATTATTGGTAGGGCTTCGTTGGCGAAATCCCCGCGTATGGCAGGAATTAAGTCATTATGCCAGTGGTGAACAGGTGGCTCTAGCTCAAGCCATGTTAATTGGCGAGAAGGAAATGCGCAATGGCTACTAGTCGCGAGTTACATACAGAGTTGGAACGGTATCATTCTGCCCAGCAGTTGTTTTTAGTGGGAGCGCGAGTTCCTATTGTGAGTGAATTAACTCAGCTCTCACCATGGCTGTTACGTAAATTTTATGTAGACAGTACCGGAGAGGCTCCGGCGCGCGGTCCCATTCCTTCCTCTGTTGAATGGTATCTCATTGGTCTCAATCATTTACAGTCTTCACTTTTTTTACAGTACTACATGAGTGTTAATGAACATCATCAACCTGTGCGTGCTGCGACTTTATTATTGGCTTACCAATTATGGTACTCAAATTGGAACAGCACTGGTTTAAAAAAGACCTTAAGCTTTGACCGAGCTTGGTGGTTAATTAAACTCATTGATTCAGAACAAATTAAGGGACAGAGTTGCCGTGTATGTCGCAGTATATTTGTAGTAGGATTGAAGAGGGTGGGTACTTATCGTTGCCCAGCATGTATGAAGAAAAGTTTACACTACGGCTCCAGATGTAAAAAAAGCAATTACTTGCCGCCGCGTGAAAAATCATCTATCTCCGTATCGGGAATAGCGTACATATCATCAAGGGAGTCATCATCCGTGTCATAGCGCTCCCCATTAGGGGCGATGTCAGGGTTAAGAGTGGTGGTTTGGCTTTCAAAGCCATTTAATATGGGTGCTTGTGTAGGCATAATTTTCTCTAATAATTTTTACTATAATTCCAAAGTATTGTTACAGCTTGATGACATTACATTGGGGGAAAGATGTTAAAATCATTGATTTTTTAAAGCGATTAATAATGACTCAGCGTTCTTGGTTTCCCATTGTGGCGTTAATAGTCCTGTCTAGTATCTGGGGTTACACTTGGGTACTCGCTAAGGAAGCCTTGAGTATGGCTCCTCCCTTCGCTTTTGCTGCACAACGCTGTATTGGTGGGGCATTGGCTTTATTTGTTTTATTAAAATTAACTGGCCGTCCAATCGGCTGCGCTGAACCGCGAGCGACAATTCTCATTGGTTTGGTACAAGTGGCGGGCTTTATGGCCTTTCAAACTTGGGCTTTGGTTGAGGGAGGACCGGGAAAAACCTCAGTGTTAATTTTTACCATGCCCATTTGGACTTTGGTGTTGGCGCGTATTTTTTTAGGTGAAATGATCAAAGGTGCACAATGGCTAGCTGCCATTCTCACCCTAGTGGGACTCCTTTTTATTATTGAGCCGTGGAATATGCAAGCTTCGGCCTTGAGTAAGGTATTGGGCATAGTGGCCGCTATGTGCTGGTCAGTGGGCACGATACAGGTTAAATTATTGCGCCAGAAAAGTCGGGTTGACTTGGTAAATTTAACCACTTGGCAAATGGTGGTGGGTGCCTTACCTCTCACCATGCTTGCGTTATGGGTGCCTGAGGGGACTACGCAATGGTCCTTTCACTATATTTATCTGCTGGTTTTTATGTCCGTGACCAGTACAGGATTATGTTGGTGGCTATGGATTTATATTTTAGATCGTGTTCCAGCTTGGGAGGCAAGTTTGTCTGTACTGGGTACGCCTGTCATTGCTATTTTGTCTTCCCGTTTGATTTTAAATGAAACCTTTAAATATCTTGAAATTATAGGCATTCTTTTAATTGGTGGAGGCTTATCATTGCTTTCATTTATTGGTTGGTTGACCTCGCGCAATCAAGAAAAAGCCGGTTAACTTTTTAGCTGTAAGCTCTCTCCAATAGCCCACTCACGGACAATTAAGGGATCAGTTAAGAGTAAGTGGTGTTTTTTTTCAGGGTAGTCTAAGTTCTTTAGAATGTGGCGAATGAGGTTTAGACGGGCACTTTTTTTGTCATCAGAGTCAATTACCGTCCAAGGGGCTGATTGATGATGGGTACGAGCAAGCATACTATCTCGGGCTTCACTGTATTCTTTCCATTTGCTCACTGCCGTCTCGTCGATGGAGCTCACCTTCCATTGCTTGAGAGGATTATTGTGGCGCTCGAGCATTCTGCGTTGCTGTTCATCCCTTGAAATATTAAGATAGTACTTTAATAAGCATATACCTGAGCGAACTAGCATATCTTCAAAGGCTGGTACCGTATTGAGAAACTCCTCATGTTGGTGATGGGTACAAAAACCCATGACAGGTTCAACTCCAGCGCGGTTATACCAACTTCGATTAAAGAGAACAAACTCCGCAGGGCCTGGAAGGTGGGTTACGTAACGCTGAAAATACCACTGTTTTTCTTCCCGATCAGAGGGCTTAGATAGAGCCACTACTCGGGTATCACGCGGACTTAAGTGTTCAGTGATTCGTTTGATGGCCCCATCTTTACCGGCGGCATCTCGCCCCTCAAGGATAACCAATATTTTTTCATTACTTTTGATGAGATGACGTTGAAATTTAACCAATTCAATCTGTAAGGCTTGCAGCTTTTCTTCGTAATGGTTGTTGTCATGCATGGTATTGGGCATCTTTTCTGTAAGTTATGTGGTAACTTTTATATCATACGCTAAATTTTTGGAGAACATTGATGCGCTATTTGATGCTGCTTAGTACATTATTTCTGACTGCCTGTTCTTCACTGTCGCAGCACAGTGTTTCAGAGCAACAACTGGCTAATAGGAGTTCGCTGAACGCTTTTAATTCTGTACCTTACCAGCAATGGCAAAGGGCAGGGGATAAAGTGTTATGGGTCAATACCCAGCACTCCTTTATAGTAGTGAGTGTCTTCAAAGAAGGCGCTCTTGCTCGTTTAGGGCACGATCACGTAGTGGTGGTTCACGACTTGGCAGGGGCCATCAATGAGACTAAGGGGGTAGGTGACTTTGGTTTTAGTTTAAAAAAAATGGCCGTGGATGAAGATGTCTATAGAGCGAGGATGCATTTACCTTTGGGGATTTCTCAGTTAGCCATTGAGGGGACACGAAATAATATGTTAAATAAAGTGTTGTTTGCCGATCAATACCCCTATGTAAAAATACATGTTCAAACATTGACTGGCCAAAAAGGTTATGTGGGTCTATTGATTACCCTGCATGGCGTTACCCGTCGCAAGATCATTTCTTACCATATTAGGCAGGATTCTCACCATACTTTTATAACAGGACAGACTACCCTTTCTCAGACTCAGTTTGGCATCAAACCATTTGCCGTTTTAGGGGGAGCCCTGCAGGTTAAAAACGAAATAAATATTCAATTTAATCTTGAAACTCAGGAACAAAAATTAAATTAATTGATCTATTAGAATGAGTTTAATCTATTGAGGTTAATAATCATGTATAAAATAATTACTTCTCTTTTAGTATCACTATTTTTAGCTTTAAGTTTTTCCGCACGGGCAGAAACAGTTAATCAATCCATTTTTAGTCAGCCAACAAATCCCGATTCACTAGAGGGTGCCATTAATCATTTAAAAAATGATTTACACCTTAGACCCTATCAATATGCAATGTGGGATGTATGGTCACAAAGCATGATTGAACTAAGCCAAGTTCCTCAGGTCTATCAGGATAGCAAGTTGAAATTAGATGATAAACATCTTATTCAAACCCAGCTTGATGTGATGGATGATTTTGAAAGAAGAGCGCATTATGCGTTAGCCAGAACTCAATTATTTATGGGGGATCTTGATGTTGCGCAGCAACATAAAATAACTGCTTTTTGGAAAAATAGTATGCCTGCTTATCATTTACTTCCTCATTCTTCACCATTTAATCTTGAGGATGTGGTGGGTGTGACAGGATGCGATAGGCACTGTGTAAATTAAATAAGTTTTGCAAATAATAATAACAATAAATGGTTAGGTAGTATTTTTAAGGGGGTGGTTTAACTGCCCCTTTTTTATTGGCTGAGGCGATGAAAGAATACGATGTATAAGAATTTCTTAATAAAAAAAGAATATTTATTCATAAATAATTACCCATTATTTTGCGCCGCAGTATTAGAATAGTTTTAATTTTGCCTGAAGGATGTGTAAAAAACATGAAGAAATTGATTCCTTGGATGGTGGGTGCGAGTGTTAGCTTATATAACGTCTCTAGTTTTGCCGCTGACTCGGGCGTATGGGGCAGTAATTGGGCTGTATTAGATCCTAAGGGACCGGTTGCCGCCGCAGAAAAACACTTGATATTGACGGCCTTTGGTCTGATGCTGTTAGTGGTCATTCCGGTGATTGTAATGACTATTGCCTTCGCTTGGCGTTTCAGGGCTTCCAATAAAAATGCCAAATACGAACCCAAATGGGATAACTCCCATACCGTTGAATGGGTAGTGTGGAGCGTTCCTGCTGTCATAGTTTTAATTTTGGGGACCCTTGTCTGGCGGACTAGTCATGAATTAAGTCCTGAAAAACCCCTTGTTAGTGCTAACAAAACCCTTGAGGTTGAAGTGGTGTCCATGGATTGGAAATGGTTATTCATTTATCCACAACAAGGAATCGCTTCGGTTAATGAATTGGTTATTCCAGCCAATACTCCAGTTCACTTTAAAATCACCTCCGATGCGGTGATGAATTCTTTCTTTATTCCTCAGTTAGGCGGTCAAATCTATGCCATGGCGGGGATGCAAACTAACTTAAACCTACTGGCTAATGAAGAAGGTGTTTATCGCGGTATGGATGCCATGTACAACGGTGAAGGGTTTTCAGCTATGAGTTTCCCCGTAAAAGTGGCCAGTAATAACCAATTTGATGCTTGGGTTAACCAAGTGCATTCAGAAAAAACAGATCTTAACGTGACTCAGTTGCGTGCCCTTGAGGTGCCGAGCGATCACGTTAAACCAATGTATTTTGCAACCGTAACCCCTTATCTTTTTGAGAGTGTCATCATGAAATACATGGGAAATGACGCCTCCACACTAAAAGCTATGGCAAGTTACTGCTCACCAAACCGGTTGGTGAATTTAGCACAAGGTCACTAGAGGAAAATAATTATGACTACAACATCTGTTTTATTTGGACGTTTAACATTTGAGGCAATTCCTTATCAAAATCCCATTATTATGGCCACGGTGGGTACTGTTTCGGTGCTTGGTATGTTGCTGGTGGCTTGGCTTACTTACCAGCGTCGCTGGGCATATTTATGGAATGAGTGGTTCACCAGTGTGGATCATAAACGCATCGGTATTATGTATATCATTTTCTCAGTCATTATGATGTTACGTGGTTTTGCCGATGCCATAATGATGAGAACTCATCAAGCCCTTGCTCAAGGTTTGGGGCAAGGTTATTTACCCCCGGAACACTATGATCAAATCTTCAGTGCTCACGGTACTATTATGATTATCTTTGTGGCGATGCCTTTTTTTATTGGGCTAATGAATTATGTAGTGCCCTTACAAATTGGTGCCAGAGATGTGGCTTATCCTTTCTTGAATTCAGTTAGTTTTTGGCTAACTGTTGCCAGTGGACTACTTGTCATGGTGTCCTTGGCGGTAGGAGATTTCTCACAAGCAGGTTGGACGGGTTATCCTCCCTATTCAGAACTTAAATTTAGTCCTTCCACTGGGGTGGATTATTGGATGTGGAGTCTGCAATTAGGTGGTATTGGTACCTTGGTTACTGGGATTAACTTCTTCGTAACCATACTACGCATGCGTGCACCTGGCATGTCGCTCATGAAAATGCCAATCTTTACCTGGACGATTTTAGTGACCACTGTGCTAATTATTTTTTCTTTCCCAGTGCTCACAGTAACCTTGGCTCTATTAGCTATGGATCGTTACTTAGATATGCATTTTTTCACCAATGATTTGGGTGGCAATCAGATGATGTTTGCCAATCTCTTCTGGATTTGGGGTCACCCTGAGGTGTACATCGTTGTACTGCCTGCCTTTGGTATTTTCTCCGAGGTGGTTTCTACTTTCTCACACAAACGATTATTTGGTTACGCATCAATGGTTTACGCTACCATCGCCATTGCCATACTTTCTTTTGTGGTCTGGTTGCACCATTTCTTCACCATGGGTTCTGGCGCCAACGTGAATGCTTTCTTTGGTATTGCTACCATGATTATTGCTGTACCAACTGGAGTGAAAGTATTTAACTGGCTGTTCACCATGTATCGTGGCCGCATTGAATTTACCACTGCCATGATGTGGAGTATTGGTTTTATTATTACCTTCGCTGTGGGTGGCATGACCGGTGTTTTATTGGCTGTACCAGGCGCTGACTTCATGTTACACAATAGTGAATTCCTTGTGGCTCATTTTCACAACATGTTGATCCCGGGTGCCTTGTTTGGTTATTTTGCCGGTTACAACTATTGGTTTCCCAAAATGTTTGGTTTCCGGTTGGATGAAAAATGGGGTAAACGTTCTTTCTGGTCTTGGATTGCCGGTTTCTATTTAGCCTTTATGCCTTTATATGCTTTAGGTTTTATGGGTATGCCACGGCGTATGTCGCATTATGATAATCCTTACTGGCAGCCTTATTTGCTAGTGGCCCTGTTGGGTACGTTCCTGATTGCCTTTGGTATTTTTAGCCAGATTATGCAATTAGCTGTCAGTATTCGTCAAAGACAGGCTTTGCGTGATACCACTGGTGATATATGGGGTAGTCATTCCTTAGAGTGGTCTATTCCCTCGCCCCCTCCCTTCTATAATTTTGCTAAGACACCTGTGGTGGAAGATTTGTATGCCTTTACCTATATGAAAGAAAATGGCATAAACCCAAGAGCTACAGCTCCCTTTGCTCCGATTCATATGCCACGTAATTCATCAATTGGGGTATTTATAGGTCTATTCACCTTTACCCTAGGTTTTGGTCTGGTCTGGCACATGTGGTGGTTAGTGGTAGGTTCATTATTCGCCATCTTATCCTTGCTAGTCATGCGTTCCAGTGATGACCATGTGGATTATGAGCTATCACCACAACAGGTCGCACTGTTTGAGGCGGAAGCTTATCAAAAAATGACTGGGCAAGCAGTGGATCAACGGACTCAACATGATTTAGCCACACAAGGATAGAAGTTATGTCAGACACTACTGTAATGGATGAGCACGGACACGCAGAACACACCCATAGTGCGTTAGATAATCAGTTGTTTGGTTTTTGGTTATATCTCATGACCGACTGTGTTTTGTTTGCCTCCCTATTTGCCACCTATGCGGTGTTAAAAAATAACAACGCAGGTGGCCCTACGGGGCATGAGATTTTTGAGTTGCGTTATGTGTTTCTTGAGACCATGTTGCTATTGTTCTCTAGTTTCTTTAACGGTTTTGCCATGATTAATCTGTCCCGTAACAAAGTGAAAGAAACGGTATTGTGGTTGATCCCTACTATGATCTTTGGTTTGGGCTTTATTCTCATGGAAATCAATGAGTTTAGCCGTTTAATTATTGAGGGCAATGGTCCTGACCGAAGCGGCTTTTTGTCAGGATTCTTTGGCTTAGTGGGTACCCATGGTTTACATGTATCAGTGGGTCTCATTTGGATGACCGTTATGGTTGTTCAGCTATTACAAAAGGGTATTACACCTGGCGTGAGATCACGACTGTTGCGTTTGAGTTTGTTTTGGCACTTTCTTGATGTGGTATGGATTGGTGTATTTACCATTGTTTATTTAATGGGAGTAGCGTGAAATGTCTCATAGCGATTTACAACATGATGTACATCCACTGTCAGCAAAGTCTTATGTGGTCGGTTTTTCTCTATCCCTGTTGCTGACAGTGCTAGCCTTTGGTGCAGTGATGTCAGGGCTACTTAAGGGAATACCTGAGATTATTGCGGTGATTATTTGTGCGGTCATACAAATTTATGTGCAACTGCGTTATTTCTTGCACTTAGATGGCAGTTCAGAACAACGCTGGAATGTTATGTCCTTTGCTTATACAGTGGTTGTCATTGCCTTACTTGTGGTGGGTTCATTATGGATTATGTACAACATGCATAAACTCATGATGCCTGGTGCGTAAAGGAAAACAGTGATACTCAAAGATCTCATTAGCCTCACCAAGCCTGGCATCATCCTGGGTAATCTTGTATCTGCTTCAGGGGCTTTCTTTCTGGGAACAGGGGGTGCACTCCATCCCTTGGCTTTTGTCATCACTTTAATCGGGTTGTCTTGTCTTATAGCTGGTGGATGTGTTTATAACAATTGTATAGACAGAGACATTGATGGATTGATGCAAAGAACCCAATCGCGTCCCTTGGTACAGGGCAGAATTTCTATAGTTTGGGCCCTGGCTTTAGCGACCTTATTAAGTCTCCTTGGCTTATTTTTGTTGTATAACGTGGGGGATACTCTGGGTCTTATTCTGGCTATTTTTGGTTTGTTTTCTTACGTGGTGTTTTATAGTTTATGGCTTAAGAGAACATGCTGGGGGACTTGGGGAGGAAGTATTTCTGGAGCCATGCCTCCTTTAATTGCCTATACTTGTGCTACCCACCATTTGGATGTTACTGCGCTGCTGTTGTTCTTAATGTACTGTTTGTGGCAAATCCCTCATGCACAAGCCTTAGGAATTATGCATTTGAATGATTACAGGCGAGCCAATATTCCCGTAGTATCCCCTGGTGAGTCAGGTATTGCACATATTAAGTCTATGACTCCTTGGTACGTATTAGGGTTATGTTTACTGAGTATTTCCTTGTTCTTTATACACCGTGTAGGACTGTTTTATTTATTCAGTATTCTTCTGATGTCGACTCTTTGGATGCGGGCTAGTATTTTAAAGCGAGATGAATTACCTCATCGCAGCTGGGCTAAAAAATCTTTTGTTTATTCGTTGTATATGGTCATGTTATTGAGTTTTATGATGTCCATTGATGTTAAGGAAGTATCCGGTCTTGATACGCCTCAAGTGGCACAAGTGAGTTCCTTCTCGTTAAAGGGGCATGAGTTGTGGCTTGCTTGGCTCAATGCTATGCCTGTGCAAAAATAATTGTTATTATCGCGGAGTGATTCAATGACTCCTTTGGGTAATTGAGGTGATGGGTTGCTGACCCATTACTTGTAAAATTTATCATCAGTATTACCCTCAAGAATTTTATATTTTGTATAAGTAGAACTCCTTTCTCTAGGGTTGTAGGGTCTTTTAAGGATAAATTGTGGTATTTGGTGTATAAATACTATATGTTATTTGTGAAAATAAGGATTCATACGTATTTTAAGAGGGTTTTAAAAAATTTCATTTGACAATCATTCAATACCCTTCTATAAAGTATCTTGTGCTTTTTTTTATGCACTTGAATAATTAATTGGCGAAGTTTTTATATTTATCTCTGAATTTTTAAATAAGAAGGGGACACCAGGTGAATAAGACAGAATTAATCGATCATATTGCTGATGCTGCAGATATCTCAAAAGCTGCCGCCGGACGCGCTCTAGATGGGGCTATTGCAGCTATCAGAACATCCTTGAAAAAAGGTGGTCAGGTGACTTTAGTGGGTTTTGGAACCTTTTATGTTGGTAAACGTGCTGCACGTACTGGACGTAATCCCCGCACCGGTGATGCCATTAAAATTAAAGCAGCAAAAGTTCCTAAGTTTAGGGCTGGTAAAGCGCTTAAAGATGCGTTAAACTAGCAGACTTTGCTGGGTGCTTAGCTCAGTTGGTAGAGCGTCGCCCTTACAAGGCGAATGTCGGGGGTTCGAGCCCCTCAGCACCCACCAGCAATTTTATTAGGAGTGGTAGTTCAGTTGGTTAGAATACCGGCCTGTCACGCCGGGGGTCGCGGGTTCGAGTCCCGTCCACTCCGCCACGAATTACCAAATGTTGAAAAACATGTTGTGATTCAAAAAAGCCTCACGAAAGTGGGGTTTTTTTTTGTATAGATCCCTAGTATGGGTAAGTATTCTCTGGTTCTTCTGCGTCAGCGAGTATAGGATCGATAAAAACAGCGATTCATTGCGACTCCCTGTGGCAACCGTTATACTGACAGAGTAAATTTTGATCATTAATTATTAGGTTAGGTACGTCATGTTGTTGGAAAAATTCAGAGATTTGTCTCAAACTTGGGTAGCTAAATTATTACTGGTTCTGATCATGGTTCCCTTTGCCTTGTTTGGGATTAACTATTATTTTAATCAAGGTTCTTCAGGGGCTGATGTGGTTGCTAAGGTTGCCGGACAATCTATTACTCTCTCTGAGTTTAATCAAACTTTAAAAAGCCAACTTGAACAAAGCCCAGACAATTCATCCGTTACAGACTCTCAACAGTTGCGATTTTCCGTATTGCAGGCCCTCTCTATTCGTCATGTGATGCAAGGCTATGCTGAGGATATTCATTTACAGGTGCCCAACCAATTATTAGCCAGTGACATTGCACAGATACCCTATTTCATGGATAACGGACAGTTTTCACCAAAGAAATATGAAGCGCTATTACGGGATCGGGGCATGACGCCCGTTAGGTTTGAAAACGCTGTGCGAGCAGACTTGGCAGTGGGTTTAGTGAGAGATACCTTTAGCGCCACCCAATGGGTTCCCAATACTTCTGTGCTGGCTTTTATGCGGCTCACTGGGCAACAAAGAAGCTATGCAACGGCTCAGTTAACGGTTAAAGATTTAGCGCAAATGCCCAGTGTGAGCGATAAAGAGGTGAGCGCGTATTACCAATCGCACAAAGAGCAATTCCAAGTGCCTGAACAGGTGAAACTGAATTATGTGGTGCTATCCATGGCGGACATCGTTAATCAGAGTCCGGTCACTAAAGAGGAAATCGAGCGCTTTTACAAGGATCCAGCTAATGCCCAGCGCTGGCAAACTAAAGAAAGTCGACGAGTGAGCCACATTCTCTTTAGCGTACCAAGCCATGCCAGTCAACAGATCAAAGAAACACAGCTGGAAAAAGCTAAAAAAACCGCCATCTATTTAAGAGCTCACATCAAAGAGTTTGCTCAGGTTGCCAAGAAAGAGTCTGATGACAGCGTTTCTGCTAAACAGGGGGGGGATCTTGGTTTCTTTACGCAAGGAACTATGGTGGCACAATTTGACCGTGCCGCTTTTGCCTTAGCCCTCAATCAAGTTTCAGACCCTATTGAAACGCCCTATGGTTATCATATCCTCCTGGTAACAGCCATTAAACCGGGTAAAATTAAGTCTTTAGAGGAGGTTACCCCAGTTATTACGGCCGAGCTGAAAAAAGAACATGCACAAAAACATTTTGCAGAGATCGCAGATCAGTTCAGTAATATGGTTTATGAGCAGTCCACCTCCCTTAACCCCGTGGTCGATAAATTTAAACTCACCTTAGAAACCTCTCCTTGGCTGACGCCCTTTGGATCTAAGGATGCTTCAGCCTACCTTAACCAACCTAAATTCTTAAAAGCTATTTTTAACGCAGAGAGCATTAAGGATGGGCGAAATACCCAAGCCATAGAGGTGGCTCCCAATGTGTTGATTGCGGCACGTGTTATCAGTCATCAAAGCGCCCATGATCGGCCCTTAAGTGATCTTAAAACCACCATTCAAACTATGTTGGAACGCGAGGCTCAAGACAAAGCCTTAACTGAGCTAGGACAACACTCGGTGACTCTACTCAATAAAGGGAAAGGGCAAGAAGTTGAAGTTAATTGGTCTAAAGAGCTGTCGCAAAGTCGTTCTGAGGCGATCAATCACTTACCGCAAGCGGTAGTCAGAGCCCTTTACTCAGCGCCCATTAATCATTTCCCCTATTACCTTGGTGTCCTAACAGATCAGGGCTATACATTGTTGCAGTTAAATGGTGTGCAATACCATGACAATTTTAGCAACGAAAAAACGCAACAAATCAGTGCTGCTCTGGATAAAAATTATGCACAAGGAATTGTTGAGTCATTTATAGACGGGGTTGAAAGTAAGAAACCACTGCGTATTCTTAATCAATCGATTTTGAATACACAGTCGAATCCCTCCTAAGACATTTTGTTATTCAACCATACCCGGTATGGTTGAGAAGAACCCAGCATCCACGTGAATCACTTCGCCGGTAATGCCAAGGGCAAGATCACTACTTAAAAAAGCAGCGGTATTGCCCACATCTTCAATGGTCACATTGCGTCTCATGGGTGCATGGGCTTCTACAAAATTCAATATTTTATTAAAGTCCCCAATACCGGCTGCGGCCAGTGTTTTAATGGGACCGGCTGAAATTGCGTTAACACGAATTCCCTGGGGGCCAAGGCTTTGCGCCATATAGCGCACATTGGCCTCAAGACTGGCTTTAGCAAGTCCCATCACATTATAGTTAGTAATAGACTTTTCAGCACCAAGGTAGGAGAGGGTCACGAGTGATCCTTGCCGATTTTTCATGAGCGGTAAGCCCGCTTTGGCTAAGGCGGCGAAACTGTAGGAGCTAATATCATGGGCAATACGGAAACTTTCACGGTTGACGTTCTCTAAGTAATTACCGGATAAAGATTCCCGCGGTGCAAAAGCAATGGAGTGGACAATCACATCGAGTCCGTCCCAATGCTCTCCTAGGGCGCTAAACATGTTGTCTATGTCTTGATCTTGAGCTACATCACAGGGAAGTACCATTGTGATGTTTAACTCTTTAGCAAGCTTTTCAACGCGCTCACGGACGGCATCCCCTTGATAGGTTAAGGCAATGTCAGCGCCCTCCCGTTGCATGGCCTTAGCGATGCCCCAGGCGATGGAGCGATTACTTAATAAACCGGTGATTAAAACTTTTTTATTTTGTAGAAATCCCATGTAACCTCCTTGTAAAATAGAGGCTATGATAAACCATTTAAGACAATTAGTTACTAAGAGCAGTTTTTTCTTCCTAGGTATAGCTCTATACATCAACGCTTACCCAGCTCACTTGAAGGTATTTCATCTCTCCATGTCAGCGGCAGAAACCGGTTTTGATCCAGTCATGACCTCTGACCTTAATACGGCAGCCATTGAAGAACAAATTTTTGAATCGCTCTTAACCTATGATTATTTAGCTCGGCCTGTTAAACTCGTGCCACGACTGGCCGCGCAAATGCCGCAAATTACCAATCAGGGTAAAACTTGGTTGTTTACCCTTAAAAAAGGCGTCATCTTTGCGCCGGACCCAGTGTTTAAGAACCACAGGCGTGAAGTCAATGCGGCGGACGTGGCCTATACCATTAAACGTTTTATGGACCCTAAAAATCGATCGCCCTATAAGTTTTTGGTGGACCATAAAATTGTTGGCTTAAATGCCTTAGCTGATGCAGCGAAAAAAACAGGTCATTTTGATTATGATGCCCCAGTGGCTGGCTTAGAAATAGTGGGGCCTTATCAAATCAGAATCCATTTAACCGGTACGGATTACAATTTTGGTCATGCCATGGCGCAGCCTATGTTTGGTATTGTGGCCCGTGAAGTGATTGAGGCCTATCACGGTGATAGCGCCTCTCATCCCGTTGGTACAGGCCCTTATATGTTAGGCGAGTGGATTCGTTCAGCTTCCATGACCCTCGTCAAAAACCCCAATTACAGACATGAGCTATGGCACTTCACCTCCCAAGATCCTTTGGATCAACCCTTAATCAAAGAAATGACCGGAAAACCTATTCCGCAAATTGATAAAATTGATATTCAAATTGTTGAGGAGTCACAATCCGCTTATTTGAGTTTTTTAAAGGGGGAGCTTGATGTGTTGGGTGTACCCGGCCAATTTGCCCCTAAGGTACTGTCGGGTGATCAATTAAAACCGCAACTCAAGCGCCAAGGTATTCTATTGCAGCGTTTGGTGGATCCTTCCATTGCTTATTATTTTATTAATGTGCAAGACCCTATGCTAGGCGGGATGTCTTTATCGCGCATAGCCTTAAGACGTGCTATTTTAATGGCGTTGAATGACGATGAAATGATCCGTGTCATTTACAAGGGGCAAGCCTTTAGAGAAGCGTTCCCCATTCCTGAAGGGGTGGCGGGGCACGATGCCACTTATCAAAGCTTGATTAATTATAATCCCCGAGAAGCGAACGATTTATTGGATAAAATGGGCTTTAGAAAAGATAAGGATGGTTATCGTCTAGAAGTTGATGGTAGCCCTCTCTACGTGAAATACACCACGAGTCTCACATCGCAAGATCGCGATCTTGAAGAGATCATGAAGAAATCCTTAGATCGAATCGGTATTCGTTTTGTCAGTGAGAAACTTAAGTTCCCTGAAATTATTCGGGCCGAGCGATCCTGTCGGGTGGCTATGCGTTTATCGGCTTGGATTGCTGATTATCCGGATGGTGACAATTTTATGCAGCTTTGGTACGGTCCACATACTCATGAAAACAATGCTTCCTGTTACCAGGATAGTGAGTGGGATAAAATCTATGAGAAAAGCGAGGCTTTACCTAATTCCCCTGAACGTGACCAACTTTATCGACAACTTGCCCGTTTATTGGAAATTAATGGTGTCACCAAAGTGAGTACCAGCCATATTCGCAATGTGCTTATTCAACCTTGGGTCCTGGGCTACAAGGCTCACCCCATATTGCCTTCCACGTGGTCCTATTTGGATATCAATAGCCAAGGGGATCATCACTAATGGCTGGCTTTATAGTCCGACGGGTACTGCAAATGATTCCCACTTTGTTGGGAGTCATACTGCTAGTTTTTTTTCTATTTAATGCGGTGGGAGGAGATCCTGCCTATATCCTCGCCGGTAAGATGGCCAGTGCTGAGGATATTGCCAACATTCGCCATCAATTGGGTACAGATCAACCTGTATATATTCAGTTAGAGATTTTTATACGGCAAATCGTTACCGGTAACTTTGGCGACAGTTGGGCTACCCATGAAAGTGTTGCCCACATCTTTAAAACTCGTCTCACGCCCTCCTTGATTCTGCTCATTCCCATGATGATTATCGAAACTCTTACTGCCGTATGTTTGGCTTTATTGGTGTCGGTGTTAAGAGGCTCATTCATCGATCAATCCTTAATGGTGATCAGCACCGTGATGATGTCTATTAGTCTCTTGGTCTATATCATCGTGGGTCAGTATCTTTTCGCTTCCATGTTAGGCTGGTTTCCCGTAAAGGGGTGGAGTGACTCTCTGTGGCGCGATATCACTGTTTATGCGCCATTACCGATTTTATTAGGTCTCATGGTCAGTATCGCCCCCTCTTTGCGACTCTACCGCACTTTTATCCTCGATGAAATTAACCAAGACTATGTGAGAACTGCACGCGCTAAGGGATTAACTGAAACACGGGTATTGTTTACACATGTTCTTAAAAATGCCGCTATTCCAATTCTCACCAACTTATTGATGGGTTTACCGGGATTGCTCACGGGAGCTTTTCTGTTAGAGCGTTTTTTTGCTATACCTGGCATTGGGCGAGAAATTATTTTAGCGGTGGAGAGAAGCGATTTTCCGATTATTAAGGCGGCCACCGTCTACGTGGCGGTGGCGACTATGTTGGCAAATTTATTAGCAGACATTCTCTACCGCTACCTTGATCCGCGAGTGAATTTAAAATGAGCGAACAACTCTCTTACCAGGCTTTTACCCCTAGTTTTTGGGGACTGGCACAGGCTCGTTTGCGTCGTGATGCAGTGGCTTTAACGGCTTTTACAATAGTGATGCTATTTATTTTGATGAGTATTGCCTCTTATTTTGGTTTCATTGCCAAGCATTGGGGGGATGAGGTGGCTATTAATTACGCTCCGCCCAGTTGGATTGGCGCCTCGGAGAGTGAGCAGGGGGCAACGAGGCAGAGCCCAGCTCCTCCAGTACGCACTGCCATTAACCTCTACGGCCTCACAGACCCCTTATCGTCGATCTTGGACCAATTAGAAGTAGCTCATCCTGAGGATTTAAAGAACGCCAATGATCAACAAAAATTGACTCATTTGTTCTTTGGCGCAGACAAATGGGGTAGGAGTGTGGCGTTAAAAACGATTAAGGGAAGTGAAACCTCAATTTTAGTGGGACTCATAGCTGCTTTAGTGGCCACTTTTATTGGCACCCTATTAGGTGCTTTAGCTGGCTACTTTGGGGGATGGGTGGATGATCTGCTTAACTGGTTTTATAACGTCTTTACGGCAATTCCCTATTTGTTATTAATCTTTGCTATTGCGGCGGTATTACATCAAAAAGGGGTGAGTACGATTATTTTAATTTTAGGTTCAACCGGCTGGACGGGAGTGTTTCGACTCGTTCGCGCAGAATATTTGAAGCACGCCCAGCGTGAATATGTGCTGGCAGCCAAGGCCATGGGTGCCTCCCACACTCGACGCATGTTTATTCATATTCTGCCCAATACCTTGCATGTTGTTTTAGTTCAATTATCGATTAACGTGGTAGGTTTTATTAAATCAGAGGTGATTTTAAGCTTTCTGGGCTTTGGTGTCCCCGTGGAGGTGGTGTCCTGGGGTAGCATGCTCAATGAAGCACAAAATGAATTGGTTTTAGGGATATGGTGGCAACTCCTCGCCGCTGGCCTCGCCATGGCCCTACTGGTCACCGCCTTTAGTGTATTAACTGACGCCCTACGTGATGCATTGGACCCTAAGGTGGTGGCATAAGTGACTGATCCCCTATTACGTATAGATCAGCTCAGCCTATCCTTTTCACAGGGAGGGACTCAAAAAAAAGTGCTCGATCACTTATCCTTCTCTCTGCACAAAGGGCAAACCCTCGCCTTGGTTGGTGAGTCGGGTAGTGGTAAATCTGTGAGTGCCCTCGCCATCATGGGTTTGTTGCCCAAGGACTTGGCTCGGATCGATGATAACAGCTGTATTTTTTGGCACGGTGAAAATATTCTCAATTACTCATCAAGTCAGCGCCGCTTACTGCGCGGGCGCGAGATGGCGATGATTTTTCAGGACCCAATGTCCGCCCTCAACCCAGTATTAACGATTGGAGAGCAGTTGATAGAAGGCATTCAACTCCACTTAAATGTCCCTCACCGTGAAGCTCAGGAGCGGGCTATTGAATTACTTACCGAGGTGGGCATTAGTGAGCCTACTCGTCGGATGAAGGCTTACGCCAGTCAGCTCTCAGGGGGGCAACAACAACGGGTCATGATTGCTATGGCCATATGTGGGGAACCGCAATTGTTAATTGCCGATGAGCCCACCACCGCTTTAGATGTCACCATCCAAAGACAAATACTTGAGCTGATCAAAGAATTAACCCATGAGCGTCAGATGGCGGTTTTATTTATTACTCATGATCTTGCCCTGGTGGGGGAGTTTGCCGATCAAGTGGTGGTGATGCGCCATGGCATGGTGCGAGAGACAGGTAATACCCAAGCCATTTTTACAGAGCCCCAAGACCCTTACACCCAAGCCCTGTTGCTATGCCGCCCTAGCTTTAATGAGCGACCTTGGCATCTGCCGGTGGTGGAGGAGATGTTAGGTCCTTCTCTTGAGCACATAAAAGAGGTACCCCAAAGAGAGCGAGGTATTGAGTCGAAGGATGAAGTATTGTTACGTGTGCGCGGACTCAGTAAACGCTTTTCCTTGACCTCAGGGATCTTTCAGCGCACCTATTTTACGGCGGTCAAGGAGGTGAATTGTGATATTTATCGCGGTAAAACTCTAGGCATAGTGGGCGAGTCGGGGTCAGGTAAAACCACCTTGGGCTTGATGCTCGCCGGAATTATTCCTATCACGAGTGGGGCGATTGAATACCATCCTGAGCTAGAATCCTTAAGAGGTTCTCCTGAGCTCATTCAAATTATTTTTCAAAATCCCTACGCCTCCTTGAATCCACGCTTTACGGTATTTCAAATTTTAGAGGAACCCTTACTCCTCAATCGTCGCGCTCTCTCTCCCCATGATCGACATGTGGCCGTCCTACAATTGCTCAATTGGGTGGGTCTTGATGAGAGTATGTTAAGCCGCTACCCCCATGAATTTTCTGGGGGACAAAGACAACGTATTGCTATTGCGAGGTGCCTCGCCCTTAACCCAAAGGTGCTGGTATGTGATGAATCGGTATCGGCTTTAGATGTTTCGGTACAAGCGCAGGTATTAAACTTATTACAGGATTTGCAGGATCGATTCAAAATCAGTTTAATATTTATTTCCCATGATCTCTCGGTGGTGCGCTATATGTCAGATCACATCATGGTTATGCATCAAGGGCAAGTGGTGGAAATGGGCGATTGTGATCAACTCACCCAATCCCCACAACAGTCTTATACAAAGAGCTTAATCGCTGCCATTCCCAAGGCCTACTCTATTTCGCGCTAGAGGTATGGCGCACTTTGTGGGAGTGTCGATGGGCCAAATTTTTTTGTCTGTGGTGAACTCTCTTGCCCGAGGTGACAGTGGGATGAACAGGTCTAGCGTTCCCTGCCACCACTAAATAGTGTCCTGGTTTGAGAGGACTCTTTAACTGAAGATGATTCAAGGCAGCCAATTGTGCCACGCTCATATGGTACTTCTTCGCCAGTGAGTAAAGGGTATCGTGGGCATGAATGATTATCCGCAGTGTTTTTTGGTTGGCGATGGGGGAGGGGATGGACCCCTCAGCATTAGTGCTTTGCTCAGAATTTTGATCACCACTGCCATTGTCATCGGGTACTAATACTGTGCCTCCGCCAGCGATTTTCTTATTATAGGCAATGCCATTAACTTGTTTTAGTTCTTCGGTGGAAATCCCATAGCGGTTAGCCACTTGGTCAAGGGATTCACCCCGTGTTAAATGTTGCGTTTTCCAGGTCTGAAGCTTAACTTGTGGGTCCTCTAGTTTGGCAACAAAACTATCGGCCATGGGGGAGGGGACTAAGATGTTTTGTTCATGATTAAAGTTAAGGGTAATAATACTGTGATTAAAGGCTGGATTCAGCATCACAAAATCATTCACGCTCATGCCTGCAAATTGAGCAGCCAGTTTGGTATCAATGCGTTTTTTGGTGGTGACCACAGCAAAATACGGTTCATTAGCAATAGATTCTAAACTCAAGCCATAGCGTTTAGGATCCATGACAATGGCTTTTGCGGCCAGTAACTTAGGTACGTAATTACGGGTTTCATCAGGCAGATTAAGATTTAAATAGTCAGTAGGTAAATGACGCGCTCGATTATAGGCAATTTCACGACGCACTTTACCCTCACCGCAATTGTATCCCGCAAGAGCTAATTCCCATGAGCCAAACTCATCGTGCAAACGTTGGATGTAATCCAAAGCACTATTGGTGGCAGCCACCACGTCGCGGCGACCGTCATACCACCAACTCTGCTCCATGCCATAGTGGCGTCCTGTGGCGGGAATAAATTGCCAAATGCCTGAGGCTTGACTGTTGGACAGAGCATGGGGGTTAAAGGCACTCTCCACAATAGGGAGTAATGCAATTTCCGTGGGCATTTTACGCCTTTGTACTTCTTCTACTATAAAAAACAGATATTTTCTGCTGCGCTCAACGGTGCGCTCCACATAATCGGGTCTTGCCGCATACCAATCAATTTGTCGTTGAATACGTTTGGGATCGTTAAGATCAGGCATCGCAAAACCAGTGCGAATTCTTTGCCACAGATCATCTGCTGGCCCATCAATGACCTCCGGCGATTCTGGGTTGAGGACAGAGTTATCCGGATTGTTATCAAGGCTTGGTTGAAGATTCTTATTGTCTTTTTTAACGCTAGCAATAGCATCTGGTACAGAGATTAAATTGCCCTCCTCAGGGACGCCAAGCTCACTCACTGCTTGGGCGCCAAACAGGCAACACCACAGACCCATGGCTACCAGAATTTTAAAGGGAAAGCGTCTGTCCATACCCACTATATCTATTACCTAAACAATTGATACTATCTTGAGGTATAGTCATTGGTCAACCGCTGCTTTCTTAGGGAGTCTCAAAATATGACAGCAAAAGTATTGTTGATGCTAGTGATGGCAAGCTTTTTACTCAGTGCGTGCAATACCGTGGAAGGGTTAGGTAAGGATATTGAAAAAACAGCAGATTGGACCCGCAACCATATGCCATAAGTTGATAGGGAAGAGGCCTGAGTGCCTTCTGTGGCAACTCAGACCCCAATCTGGTTAACGGTTGAGGGCTAGCATTTGAGGACCAGCGTAACGCTCACCCACTGCTGCACCTTGTGGAATGTGCTCGTTAATCAAGTGTAGTTCCTCTTGGTTTAAGTTAACCGCTAGGGCACCAATATTGTCCTCTAAATGATGTCGGCTTTTAGAGCCTGGAATGGGCACAATATCAGCACCTTGATGAATCACCCAAGCGATGGCGAGCTGTGCTGGGGTACAGCCTTTTTGTTGCGCCATGCTTTCAATGACTTTGACCAAGCTTAGATTTTTAGTAAAATTCTCTCCCTGAAAACGTGGCGAGCGACGACGATAATCCTCACTATCAAAGTCCTCCGGTGTCTTAAATTGTCCCGTTAAAAATCCACGACCCAGGGGGCTGTAAGCCACATAGCCAATACCGAGCTCACGGGTGGCGGGTAAAATGTCCTGCTCAGCATCCCGACTCCATAGTGAATACTCCGTCTGTAATGCGCTAATGGGATGAACTCGGTGAGCGCGTTTAATGGTACTGGCCGCCGCCTCTGATAGGCCCAGAAAACGCACTTTTCCCTCTTTGACTAAATCCGCCATGGCCCCCACTGTCTCCTCTATGGGTACCTTGGGATCCACACGATGCTGGTAATATAAATCGATGGTGTCCACCTGTAAGCGTTTGAGGGAGGCCTCGCAACACTCTTTCACGTATTGCGGGTCGCCGCGAACACCTAAAAACTCACCATTAGGGCCGCGTACATTGGCAAATTTAGTAGCAATGATCACCTGATCACGCTTACCGCGTAGCGCTTCACCCAGCAGTTCCTCATTAATAAACGGGCCGTACATGTCGGCCGTATCAAAAAAAGTCACGCCAAGATCAATGGCGCGGTGGATGGTGGAGATGGATTGTTGATCGTTGCGCTGACCATAGAATTCAGACATACCCATACAGCCTAAACCTATTGCGCTGACCTTGAGACCTTGTTGACCTAAAGACTTTAATTGCATAGCAACCCCTAATTAGTTTGAACACAAACTATATGGTAAGTCAGATTATAGACAAAGAGAAGGGGGGCTTGGGTAGCTATTTTTCCATGAACGCAGAAATGCAAATAAACAAAGAGGATGAGGGTTAAGAGTTGGAAAACGTGAGGTCAGAGCCTTGATCAGGCTCTGCTGATCGGTCCGTAAGAAAGGGTTGATGGCTAATTCGCGCTCTATGGAGGTTGGGATAGTGGCTTCGCACTCTTCTCGTAATCGCTCCACTTGCTTGGCATAAGCTTGTAATTGGGGATTATGGGGCTCCACCGCCAAGGCAAATTGCAGATTATTCTGCGTATACTCATGAGCACAGTAAACAAGTGTATCCTGGGGTAAGACTTTAATGGATTGCAGTGCTGCAAACATGCTCTCTGGGGTCCCTTCAAAAATACGTCCACAGCCCCCACTAAATAAGGTATCTCCACAAAACAGTATGCCCTGTGTGTAGTAGCCAATATGGCCCAGGGTATGGCCACTAAAATTAAGAATATCAAAGTGTAAGTCAAGATCCTCGATATGGATGCTTGAGTGCGGTGTCAGAGCATGGGTGACTCCGCTAATATTTTCTGCTAGAGGAGCATAAACACTTGGCTGATACTGCTCTGTCAGCTCTTTTATGCCGCCAGTGTGGTCTCCATGGTGATGGGTAATCAAAATAGTGGTCAGCGTTAAATCATGGGTCTTGAGAAAGTTCAATACCCCTTGCGCCTGTCCAGGATCCACCACTAAGGCCTGTTTGTTATTATGCAATAACCAAATATAATTATCTGAAAAAGCGTGGAGGCGCTGAATATGAATGGTTTGCATGTAATTTGCCATGAAAGGAGTGTTTTCCGCTAAAATAAACCCATGAATACAGAGCACATGATCCCTTGGTTAAACTCAACCCTCGGACAATACATTCTAAACCAAGAACAGCTTATCCTAGACGAAGCGGTGGCAAATATTTTTGGTTTCAATGCCTTGCAGCTCTGCTTGCCAGGTCTTGATGCTTTGCGCCTAAACCGTATTCCAAACCGCTTTCGCCTTGGCATGAATCAAGACTGTCAACTACAAGCTGACCCTTTATTTTTACCCATTGCAAGTCACAGTGTTGATTTGGTGGTATTGCCTCATCAGCTGGAGTTCTCAGAATATCCCCATGCTCTGTTAAGAGAAATTGATCGTATCACGGTGCCTGAAGGGAGGATCATTATCACTGGCTTTAATCCATTGAGTTTGTGGGGAGTCAGGCAGTTTTTCTCCATGCAACCCAAAACCTTTCCGTGGAATGGCGAGTTTATTTCCTTAAATCGCTTAAAGGATTGGTTGTCTTTGTTGGGTTTTGAATTAAATGCAGGAAGATTTCTCGCCTATGTCCCCCCCTTTAGAAGCGAACAATTACGTCAACGTTTTCGTTTTATGGAATTAGCAGGTGATCGCTGGTGGGGAGTGGGTGGGGGGGTGTATTATTTGGAAGCCATTAAGCGCGTGCAAGGTGTTCGCTTAATCACTCCTCGTTGGCAAGTGAGTATGTCAGAGAAAGTCCTCTCGCCAGCGGTTCAAGCGGCTTCACGCCAACAGGATTTGTCAGCTAAAATTGTGCCCTTGTTTCCTCCTCAAGAAAATAGTTAAGAATAGGTGTGAGTAAACTCATGGATAAGGTTGAGATTTATACGGATGGGGCTTGCCGCGGTAATCCAGGCCCTGGCGGATGGGGTGCGCTACTGTGTTATCAGGGTCATGAAAAAAGCCTCTCTGGCGGTGAGTCTTATACCACCAATAACCGCATGGAGTTAATGGCGGTGATTAAAGCCCTCGAAGCACTGCAACGCCAATGTGAAGTGACGGTTCACACGGATTCCCAGTATGTGAAAAACGGCATTACCCAATGGATTATTAATTGGAAAAAAAATGGCTGGAAAACCGCCGACAGAAAACCGGTGAAAAATGCCGATCTGTGGCAACAATTAGATGAGTTAGCTGGGCAACATGGGATTCAATGGCTATGGGTAAAAGGGCATGCAGGCCACCCAGGTAATGAGCGAGCGGATCAATTGGCTAATTCTGGTATTGATGAAATGAGTAGACGATGAGATATCTCGTTTTGGATACAGAGACCACGGGTCTTGAAACCGCTAAGGGCAACCGAGTGGTAGAAATTGGGCTGGTAGAAATTGTTAATCGTCAATTAACCGGACGAACTTTTCATCATTATTTAAATCCTGATCGCGACAGTGAACCAGGCGCCTTTGAAAAACACGGTTTAACCACAGAGTTTTTAGCGGATAAACCGCGTTTCACAGAGATTGCAGAGGATTTACTAGCGTTCATTGAAGCGTCTACTCTGATCATTCATAACGCCGTGTTTGATATTGGTTTTCTAGATTATGAACTGAAGCTCGTGGGTAGAGCTCCTCTAAAAAATCATTACCATGAGGTGATTGATACGCTGCTATTAGCCCGCGAATTGCATCCTGGTAAACGCAATACCTTGGATGCTCTGTGCGATCGCTATGGCATTGATAACACACATCGAACTTACCATGGCGCGTTGCTGGATGCTAAATTATTAGGTGATGTGTATCTTGCAATGACGCGCGGGCAGGAAGCGTTAATTGTGGATGAGCATATGGTACGGCAATCGGACACCGATCATTACATAAAGCAAGATCGCACAGCCTTGAAAGTGGTCTATGCTACGCTCGATGAACTGGATGAACACCAACAACAATTGCTACGCATTGACAAAGACAGCAAAGGTCAGTGTCTATGGTCTCAGCGCAATATTTAGAGTGTTCAGCTTTTGCGCCACAAGACTTAAGTAGCGTTGGTTATCGAGCGGCTGACCATTGACTTCTGCTTGCCACACCATTTCAGTTAAGGCATCCAACAATTCATGACGAGCTAAATGCTCATCCTTTAGAGCCAAACACAGTTTATGGTAAGACTCCTTGATACCAGGTGGCTGATCGATAGATAACTGTTCTTCAATGGCCAAGTGTAAACTCAAATGCAAAAATGGATTACTGTCGCCCTCACTGACTGACCAGTCTTTGTCTCTAAAGCGCTCCGGCTGATCAAGCAGGCTATGGTATTCAGGATGATGACTGATGATGGATAGGGCCATATCCTCAAGGGCTGTGAGAGGCTGAGCACGTTTACTTTTCTCTCTGACATCAAAAAAGAATTGACGAACTTCTGACCGGGATACATCAAACATGTTTAGCTCCATAGCCACACAGGTCTACGACGAGGCATGTCTCACACTTGGGTCGTTGGGCGGTACAGGTGTACCGGCCGTGAAGAATCAGCCAGTGGTGGGCATTCATCATAAACTCTTGTGGAATCACTTTGATTAATTTTTGTTCAATGGCTAAGGGGGTAGTACCGCGAGCGAGCCCTAGGCGCTGAGAGACTCTAAAAATGTGAGTATCCACGGCCATGGTGGGTTGACCAAAGGCGGTATTGAGTAGTACGTTAGCGGTTTTTCTGCCCACCCCAGGAAGGGCCTCTAGGGCCTCACGGCTTTTGGGCACACGCCCATTATGTTGCTCCACCAAGATTTTGGCGGTTTGCATGAGATGCTTGCCTTTACTGCGGAAAAGACCGATGGAGGAGATAGCGGCCATTAATTTCTCCTCTCCCATATCAAGTAAGTCCTGTGGCTTCTTAATGATTTTAAATAAAGGTGCGGTGGCCCGATTCACTCCTTTATCCGTAGCCTGTGCTGAGAGAATCACGGCGGTGAGCAGTTGGTAGTGATTGCCATAGCGTAGTTCTGTTTTAGGGTGGGGGTTGGCCTGTTGAAAGCGGCGAAACAGTTCGATGATGTTTTCTTTTTTCATACTCTAGAGTGTTTTCATTTCAATGCAGTCAACGGGGCAGGGGACGAGACACGCTTCGCACCCAGTGCACAATGCTTGAATCACGGTATGCATCAAGCGTGAGGCGCCCACAATGGCGTTCTCTGGACAAGCTTTTACGCAACGAAAGCAGCCGATACATGCCTCCTCAACCACCCAGGCGGTTTGCACTCGATTATCTAACCTGTGGTGTTTTTCAACGGTGATCACGATGGCTTATAAAGCTTTGAGGATGGAGTGAATCAAAGCGGGCCCTTGGAATATTAAACCACTGTAGAGTTGGATCAAGGAGGCGCCCGCTTGCATCATCGACCGGGCTCGCTCAGGGCTTGTGATACCCCCAACACCCATGATGGGGAGTTGTTTGCCCAGGTGAGAGTTCAATAAACTGACCATCTGTAAGGATTTATCAAAGAGTGGTGCGCCACTTAACCCGCCCTGTTCCCTACCATGGGGGTGATGCTGAACACGGCTATGGTCTATGGTGGTGTTAGTGGCGATGATGGCGTCCATGTCAAACTTTAGGAGTTGATCGGCAATTAATTTCGCTTCATCCTGGGTCAGATCTGGGGCAATTTTAACAGCCATGGGAACAACACGCTGGTGGATGTCGCTTAGTCGTTTTCTGGTGTCACTGAGGGTGCGCAATAGTACTATTAATTCGTCGCCCAATTGTAATTGACGCAGTTGTGCGGTGTTAGGCGATGAGATATTAATGGTGATGTAATGGGCATGAGTATAGACTCTCTCCAGCGTATAAGCATAATCTTCATGGGCTTTATCTAGAGGAGTATCAAAATTCTTACCAATATTAATACCCAGTACGCCGCGATAGTGTGCGCGTTGAATGTTTTCAAGCAGATGCTCAACGCCAGTATTGTTAAAGCCCAAACGATTGATAATGCCTTGCTCTTCAATGAGGCGGAACATACGCGGCTTAGGGTTACCAGGTTGCGCGCGAGGAGTGACGGTTCCCACCTCAATAAAGCCCACGCCAAGGGACGCTAAACCTGGCAGATATTCAGCATTCTTATCAAGTCCTGCAGCAATACCTAAGGGGTTGGGGAAAGGGATACCCATTATGTTTACCGGGTGCGAAGGTGTAGGCCCATGGAGGGCTTTGCACTTGGCTGTTTGATTAAGTCCCATCATGGCCACAAGATGGGCACTCTCAGGATCCATGGAAAAAAGCAGTGGTCGAAGAAATTGATAGAGCATATTAAAGAGTTTCCTGTGACGACACAACGAGGGGTTGCCAAATATCATTAATTAACCCCTCTAGGGGTTGATATTGAATTTTATAATTCATTTTTCTTGACTCCTTTATCCAATAGCCTAGGTAGAGCCAGGGTAATTGAAGAGTGCGACATTGCTCAAGTTGCCAAAGAATATTAAATTGCCCAAGACTGCGATGCTCTAGGGTAGGGTCAAAGAAAGTATAAACAGAGGATAATCCATCCTCTAAATAATCCACTACGCTAACCATCACCACCTGCTCCTCTAGACGAAATTCAATTAACTCTGAGTGAACTGGGGAGTGAATCAAAAAATGGATATATTGTTCTTTACTATCCGGTTCACTCTCCTCCTTCGGGTGGCGTGCCTGTTGATAGGCGAGGTAGAGCTTAAAATGTGACTCATCAAAAGCGAGCTGGCGATGGTGAATAATTAAATCTTGGTTTTTTTTAACGACTCGGCGATTGATCCTGCGCCAATTAAAGTCGGCAACATTCACTCTGACCGGCACACAAGCTTGGCACAGATCACAATAGGGGCGGTAGGTAAAGCCACCACTGCGACGAAAACCGTGACGTACTAACGCGCTGTAGATCACCCTGTTAAGGGGACTATTGGGCGAGAGAACTTGAGAGCGAGCCTCATGCTGATCTAAATAACTACAAGGATAGGGGGCAGTTAAATAAAACTGTAAAGAATCAAGGGGGAGATCGCGGGGATTGGCCATGGTTAGAGAATACCCTGAAATAACTCAACCTCGACCCACTCTCCGTCATTGACCGAGCCACTGTCCATGGGGAGCACAATAAAGCAATTTGCCTCAGTCATGGAGCTTAATACGCCAGAACTTTGATTGCCAGTGGTTTTTACCTGCCATTGCCCAGCGCTATTTTGAAACACTGTGCCACGTTGAAATTCCATGCGCCCAGGTATTTTTTTGATTTGCCCTGCTAAGGGATAGCGCACCTTGGGCACGCTCTCTCTTATTTCTTGCCCGGCAAGAGAGGCTAGGGCGTGCTGCACAAACTGATAAAAGGTTACCATCACCGCCACCGGATTGCCTGGTAGTCCAAAAAAGTGACTGTTTTTTATTTTGCCATAGGCCAGGGGCCGACCGGGTTTCATGGCCAACTTCCAAAACACCACTTGACCTAACTGGGCCATGAGATTTTTAATGAAATCCGCATCACCCACCGACACGCCACCACTACTAATAATCACATCAGCCCATAGACTCGCCTCATGAAACACTTGCTTTAAGGCTTGGGGATCATCTCGCACGACACCAAAGTCTCTTGCCTCTACCCTGAGTGAGGTTAATAACCCCTTTAGGCTGTAGCGGTTACTGTCGTATAGTTGGCCATTTTGTAAGGGCTGCCCTACGCCAACCAGTTCATCACCTGTGGAGAAGAAGGCTACCTTAAGTGGCTCATAGACTCTAAGGTTCACCATGCCTAGAGAGGCCATGAGTCCCATGTGGGCAGGGGTGATTCGGGTGCCTCGAGGAATGGCGATGGCGCCCTCCCTGATATCCTCACCTCGTCGCCGAATATTTTGACCGGCGGTAATGCCGTGACTGGAAAAACGAATTATCTCCTCTTCGCGCACCACCAGCTCCTGCATGACGACCGTATCGAGAGATTCTGGAATAACAGCTCCGGTCATGATGCGCACAGCGCATCCAGGGGGCACCTTGTCCTGAAAGGGATGGCCGGCAAAAACACTCCCTACCACTCGTAAGGTGACATCATGGTTGCGTAATTCGCCGCTGTGAAAAGCATAACCATCCATGGCGGAGTAATCACTGGAGGGAACACTCAGGGGAGCGATTAAATCCTCAGCGGTGATCCGTTCTAAGGAATCATAGACCGCAATCTCTTCAATGCGTCGGATGGGATTTAAATAGCGATGAATAATACTGCGGGCTTGATCCACACTCAAGGAGTTGGGATCATAGTCGTCGGTATTATTGATGGCGGGTAGAGAGGTGTTGTTAGTCATGGCTATACTGCTCTAATTGGGCTTGGGTGTTAAGATTGATAAAAAACTCATTATGATCAAAAAATACTTCACTGTAAGAATGCTTGTGTAACCAAGCGATTAATTTTTTGTGACCCGCGTTTAAGCTTGCTAAGAGATCGTCATGGAGTTCTTTGTTGAGTAGACAAAACACGGGTTGCGGACCCTCAGCGCTGACCACATAGGCGCATTGACTCTGTTGCGCTATCAAGGTTTCAAACAACCGCTCAATGAGGTTCAAGGGGATAAAAGGAGAGTCGCAAGGCACAAAGGCTACCCAAGGTGTAGTAGCCATTGCCAACCCCCTCTCTATACCAGCTAAGGGTCCTGAGTAGAGATCAACTTCATCCTCAACAACTGGGTAACCCCATGCCCGGTAGCGCTCTAGATTGCGGTTAGCGTTAATGATAATTTGCTGCACCTGGGGCTTTAATCTATCCAATACATGAGCGATGAGGGGACGCTCTTGAAACAGCACTAAACCCTTATCCTCCCCACTCATTCTTGAGCCTTGTCCACCCGAGAGAACGCAACCTGTTATGTTCATACTCTAGCCACCAATGTAGGACATTTCAATTTTTTTCTTTTCTCCGCTAGCGATTTGCCTGAGCTCGGAATAGCGATCGGATCGTTTTTGCCACAAAGCAATAATCATCGTTGACAGAGCCTGATCACTCGCCCCACTGCGGAGTTGTTGGCGCAGATCAAAGCCTGTGGTAGCAAACAAACAGCTATAGAGTTTACCGTCCGTAGACAAACGAATTCTGGTGCAATCGCCACAGAAGGGTTGGGTGACCGAGGTGATGAACCCCACTTTGCCGCTGTCATCCTCATAGCGATAACTTTTTGCCACTTCTCCAGGATAGCTTTGCTCCCCATCTTTAAGGGGAAACATGCGCTCTATGGTCTCCTTCATCTCTTTTGCAGGAACCACTTCTTTGGCGTGCCAGTTGTTGGTGGAACCCACGTCCATGTATTCAATAAAACGTACCGTGATGGCGGTGCCTTTGAAATAGCGCGTTAAATCTTCTAGCGCATGATCGTTAACGCCACGTTTAATCACACAATTCACTTTAATGTTCTCAAAACCCACCCTATGAGCCTCTTCAATGCCCTGAAGCACATCTTCCACATCAAAGTCAGCGTCACTCATTAATTGAAAAGTGGCGTTATCGAGCGCATCAAGGCTGACGGTCAGCCGATTGAGCCCCGCTTCCTTTAAGGCATAGGCTTTTTTGGCGAGCAATGATGCATTAGTAGTGAGAGCGGTTTCCACGTTAGGTAACAGAGATAATTGACTAATCAGTTGTTCGAGGTTTTTTCTGAGTAAAGGTTCTCCACCGGTTAAGCGGATTTTTCTAACACCCAACGTGCTAAACACTTGACCGACGCGGGCAATCTCCTCAAAGCTCAGAATGTCAGGGCGCGGAAGGTAGGGGTAATTTTGACCAAATACGGCGCGCGGCATACAGTAGCTACAACGAAAATTACAGCGGTCGGTTACTGAAATACGCAGATCTCTTAGGGGCCGCTCTAATTGGTCCACTAATTTAAAGGCTAAACGGTTATCATTCATAGTTTACTATTATAACCTCTGATGATGCTTTATTCATTTGATTTGTTGGTTTTAGGAGCCCTTTCATGTTTGGCCTGATGATGCATTCACCCCTATTAATCAGTTCGTTAATTGAGCACGCAGCCAAACACCACGCTGATACACCTATTGTGTCCAAGGAAGCGGATGGCACGATGTATCGCAGCAATTGGCGGGAAGTACACGAGCGTAGCCAATTATTAGCCAGAGCCTTAATCAAGCACGGGATACAACCAGGCGATAGAGTAGCCACCTTAGCCTGGAATACCCATCGCCATGTTGAGGCCTACTATGCCATCTCAGGCATAGGAGCAATATGTCATACCATTAACCCCAGACTCTTTAAGGAACAAATTAGTTTAATTATCAACCACGCCGAGGATAAACTGATTTTCATTGAAAAGCAGTTTATGCCGCTGATGGAGGAGTTAAAGCTCAATAACGAAGCCCTTAGCCTCGTGGTGATGGATCAGGATAGCTCTGTTTTATCAAGTCGCTATAACACCTTAAATTATGAACAATTACTGAAGGCCGTGGAGCCTGGTGCTTGGTCATGGCCACAGCTAAAAGAGAATGATGCCTCCAG
This sequence comes from Ferrovum sp. JA12, assembly GCF_001431705.1. Classification (NCBI taxonomy): domain Bacteria; kingdom Pseudomonadati; phylum Pseudomonadota; class Betaproteobacteria; order Ferrovales; family Ferrovaceae; genus Ferrovum; species Ferrovum sp. JA12. The sequence continues at coordinate 476,612 of NZ_LJWX01000002.1, forward strand.
TTTGTGCTATACCTCAGGCACCACTGGTATGCCAAAGGGCGTGTTGTATTCCCATCGCTCCACGGTGCTGCATGCCTTTGCCGTGGCGTTGCCTGATTCTTTAGGGTTGTCAGCGCGCGATAGCGTATTACCCGTGGTGCCTCTTTTTCATGCCAACGCATGGGGGATACCCTATGCTGCTGCCATGGTGGGCGCTAAACTGGTGTTGCCAGGACATGAGTTAGGAGGAGCTCATTTAGCTACGCTGTTAAAGCAAGAGGAGGTCACTGTCACCGCGGGAGTACCCACAGTGTGGCAGGGGTTAATCAATCACTTGCAGCACACTCAGGAGAGCCTATCCCATTTAGAGCGCCTCGGTGTGGGTGGTGCACAATGCCCATTACCCATTATTCAATTTTTTGAACAAAGAGGGGTACGTGTTATGCCAGGTTGGGGCATGACAGAAACGAGCCCTGTGGTCACCTTGATGCAACCTAAATATTCTCAACACCAGATGAGTGATGAAGAGAGACTACAATGGTTAACCAAATCAGGGCGGATTCTCTATGGCGCGGACATGAAGATAGTCGATGAGGGAGGCCAAGAGTTGCCTCAGGATGGCAAGGCGGTGGGTGAGCTGTATGTACGGGGGCATTGGGTGTGTCAGGCTTACTATCAGAACGATCAGTCACCTCTTAAAGCGGGATGGCTCGCTACCGGTGACATGGCCACCATTGATCAGGCTGGGTTTATGCAGATCACTGACCGTGCTAAGGATATGATTAAAAGTGGCGGAGAATGGATAAGCTCCCTCACTCTGGAGCAAATCGCCTCCACTTTTAATGGTGTGGCCGAGGCGGCAGTGATCGCTGCTCAGCATGAGTATTGGGGAGAGCGCCCCTTGCTCTTTATTGTGCCGCAGGCGGGGGTGGACATTGATACCGAGCAGCTCCTGAATCATCTTCAACAGCATGTCGCTAAATGGTGGGTTCCCGATCGAGTATTGATGGTGAAGGAACTGCCCCATACGGCCACTGGCAAACTAAATAAATTAAGCTTACGCAAGACATGGGGGGATGAACTTAAAAAAAATCCCCTTAATTCTTAGTGGCGTTCTATAATCCGGCCTTAATTAGGGAGAAACTATGAAATTCCGTTTTCCGGTGGTAATCATTGATGAGGATTTTCGGTCTGAGAACGCCAGTGGTTTTGGTGTGCGAGCCTTAGCCGATGCCATACAAAACGAAGGGTTGGAAGTACTTGGAGTGACGAGTTTTGGTGACATGACCTCCTTCGCCCAACAGCAAAGCCGGGCCTCTAGTTTTATTTTATCTATCGATGATGAAGAGTTCGGTGCGGGCTCAGCTGGGGAAATGGAATCGGCTCTAAAACATCTGCGTGCCTTTGTCCAAGAGGTACGTTGGCGTAATGCGGATATCCCTATCTTTTTATATGGTGAAACGCGAACCTCACGCCATATCCCCAATGATGTATTAAAGGAATTACATGGTTTTATTCATATGTTTGAGGACACACCTGAGTTTGTGGCCAAACATATTGTGAGAGAAGCCCGGGTTTATTTAGATTCTCTAGCGCCTCCCTTTTTTAGAGCACTCACTCACTACGCTTCAGATGGGTCATATTCTTGGCATTGTCCTGGTCATTCAGGTGGCGTGGCATTCTTGAAAAGTCCAGTGGGGCAAATGTTCCATCAGTTCTTTGGCGAGAATATGCTGCGTGCTGATGTGTGTAATGCGGTGGATGAATTAGGACAATTATTGGATCACACGGGGCCTGTTGCCGCCTCAGAGCGAAATGCTGCCCGTATTTTTAATGCCGATCATTTGTTCTTTGTGACCAATGGTACTTCCACCTCGAATAAGATTGTCTGGCATTCAACGGTGGCACCGGGGGATGTGGTGGTGGTGGATAGAAACTGCCACAAGTCAGTATTGCATGCCATTATGATGACTGGCGCGGTGCCGGTGTTTTTAATGCCCACTCGGAATCACTATGGCATTATTGGTCCTATTCCTTTATCTGAATTTACGCCTGAGAATATCCAGAAGAAAATTGCTGCTAACCCCTTTGCTAAACAAAATAGCGCGCCCCCGCGTGTGCTCACCATTACCCAAAGCACCTATGATGGGATTATTTATAATGTAGAAACTATTAAAACCATGTTAGATGGCCGCATTGATACACTACATTTTGATGAAGCCTGGTTGCCGCACGCCTCCTTCAGTGATTTTTATAAAAATATGCATGCTATTGGTCGCGATCGGTTGCCCTGTGAGCATTCAATGGTCATGTCAACCCAGTCTACCCACAAACTCTTGGCAGGATTAAGTCAAGCCTCCCAAATTTTAGTGCAGGACTCGCAAACGAGAAAGCTCGACCGTGACACCTTTAACGAGGCTTATTTGATGCACACCTCAACGAGCCCGCAATACGCCATTATTGCCTCCTGCGATGTGGCTGCGGCGATGATGGAGCCTCCCGGGGGAACCTCCCTCGTTGAGGAGTCCATTAAGGAAGCCTTAGATTTTAGGCGTGCCATGCGTAAAGTGGATGAAGAATGGGGAGCGGATTGGTGGTTTAAAGTGTGGGGACCTGAGCATTTCGCCGAAGAGGGGATTGGTAGCCAAGAGGATTGGTTGCTGAAACCCAATGACCGTTGGCATGGTTTTGGTGACCTCGCAGAGGGCTTTAATATGCTGGACCCCATTAAAGCCACCGTGATCACTCCAGGACTTGATGTGGGAGGAGATTTCCATGAGATAGGTATTCCCGCTGCGGTGGTCACTAAGTATTTGGCAGAGCATGGTGTGGTAGTTGAAAAAACAGGTCTGTATTCATTTTTTATTATGTTCACTATCGGTATTACTAAGGGGCGCTGGAACACCATGGTAACGGAGTTGCAACAATTTAAAGATGATTATGACCGTAACCAGCCCCTATGGCGCGTACTACCTGAGTTTGTAGCCAAATATCCCCGTTATGAGAAATGGGGGTTGAAAGAGCTGTGCGATAAAATTCATGAGGTCTATCGCGATAATGATGTGGCTCGCTTAACCACCGAGATGTATTTGTCAGACATGGTACCGGCCATGAAGCCTGCCGACGCTTTTGCTAAAATGGCCCATCGAGAAATTGAGCGAGTACCCTTGGATCACCTGGAAGACCGGATCACGGCAGTATTGTTAACTCCTTACCCTCCCGGTATTCCGTTACTGATTCCAGGGGAGCGCTTTAATGCCACCATTGTGCGTTATTTAAAGTTCGCTCACGCCTTTAATGAACGCTTCCCAGGCTTTGAAACCGACGTTCATGGTTTATCAAAAGTGGTGGTGGATGGGGTGGCTCGTTTCTATGTTGATTGCGTGAAACAAGATTAACAGATAGAATCTATGGTTTTATTAGGCGCGTAGCTCAGCTGGTTAGAGCACCACCTTGACATGGTGGGGGTCGTTGGTTCGAGTCCAATCGCGCCTACCAATCTTTTCAGACATGAAACAGTGATAAATATTCATTTACCAGATGGTTCCGTACGCTCCTTTGAGCACTCAGTGACGGTGGCTCAGGTGGCCTCTAACATTGGCTCTGGCCTCGCTCGAGCGGCGCTTGCTGGTCGTGTGGATGGTCGCTTGGTTGATTTGTCGCACACCATTGATCACGATGTGCAGCTTGCTATTGTCACGGACAAAGATCCCGAAAGTTTAGAGATTATCCGTCATTCCACAGCCCATTTATTAGCCCATGCCGTTAAAGAATTATTTCCTGAAGCGCAGGTGACAATTGGTCCTGTTATTGAAAATGGTTTTTTCTATGATTTCTCCTACCAAAGAGCTTTTACCACTGAGGATCTTGAGTTAATTGAACAGCGTATGGCAATCCTGGCTAACCAGGATTTTAAGATTCAGCGCGAAGAGATGGAACGTGATGCGGCCATCAATTATTTCAAAGGATTGGGGGAAGCCTACAAGGCTGAAATCATCACCAGTATTCCTTCCACTGAAACTTTATCGCTGTATCGGCAAGGTGGATTTGTGGATTTGTGTCGTGGTCCCCATGTGCCCTCAACGAGTAAATTAAAAGTCTTTAAACTCACTCACGTGGCTGGTGCCTATTGGCGTGGGGATTCTAAGAATGAAATGCTCACCCGCGTTTATGGCACCGCCTGGACTAAAAAAGAAGATCTTGAGGCTTATCTTTTTAGAATTGCAGAGGCGGAAAAAAGAGATCATCGTCGTTTAGGTAAGCAGCTGGATTTGTTTCATATTCAGGATGAAGCCCCGGGGATGGTATTTTGGCATCCTAAGGGGTGGGCTCTCTGGCAGGCGGTAGAGCAATATATGCGTCAGGTATACCGTAACAACGGTTACCAAGAAATTCGTTGCCCCCAAATTCTTGACCGAACCCTATGGGAGAAATCTGGTCACTGGGAAAACTTTCAGAAGAATATGTTCACCACGGAGTCTGAGGCACGGGATTTTGCCATTAAACCCATGAATTGCCCAGGTCATGTGCAAGTATTTAATCAAGGGTTAAGAAGTTACCGGGAATTGCCCCTACGTTATGGAGAGTTTGGCTCCTGTCACCGTAACGAACCTTCTGGTTCATTACATGGGGTGATGCGGGTGCGCGCTTTCACCCAGGATGATGGCCATATTTTTTGTACTGAGGAACAAATTCAAGCGGAAGTGTTGGCTTTTATTAAGTTACTACAGAGGGTATATCAAGACTTTGGTTTTGATGATATACAATATAAATTGGCTACTCGACCCGCCCAGCGAGTGGGCTCTGATGCCATTTGGGATAAAGCCGAGAGCGCTCTAGAAAACGCTCTGCAGAGTACGGGAGTTCACTTCGAGCGGTTGCCTGGGGAGGGGGCTTTTTATGGTCCTAAAATCGAGTTTCATTTGCGCGACAGTATTGGTAGAACCTGGCAGTGTGGCACCATTCAGGCAGACTTTTCTATGCCCGGGCGCCTTGGTGCTGAGTATGTGGCAGAAGATAACTCCAAACAAGTACCCGTCATGTTGCACCGTGCTGTTTTAGGATCCCTTGAGAGATTTATTGGTATTTTGATTGAGCATTACGCCGGAGCGATGCCTCTGTGGCTGTCGCCCGTTCAGGTGGTGGTGGCGACTATTACTTCAAATCAGGCTTTGTATGCGGAAGAATTGGTTAACACCTTGAAAGAAAAAGGCTTCAGGGCCATCGCAGACTTGCGTAATGAGAAAATAAACTATAAAATACGAGCCCATAGTATGGATAAGGTTCCTTACCAAATTATTGTTGGTGACAAGGAGATGGCGTCGCAGACAGTATCTGTGAGGGGTCGCGCTGACAAAGACTTGGGAATTATGACGCAAGAGGCTTTATTGGCGCTACTGCAGCAAGAATCCCTGTTCGTGAAGACCTTTTAGTGTTGCACACCCTTTGAGTGGGCAACGTGATTGTTTTTTTTAGGAGAGTTTGACCATCATTCAATCTAAAGAATTAAGGATTAACAGCGAAATTAGTCTCGCTGAGGTAAGGCTTGTTGGAATAGAAGGTGAGCAGTTAGGGATTGTAAAAATAGCTGAGGCCTTACGCCTGGCTGAAGAGGCAACCGTTGATTTGGTTGAAATTGCTCCTAACGCTGCTCCTCCCGTGTGTCGGTTGATGGATTACGGTAAGTATAAATATCGTGAAAGCAAACGACTACATGAAGCAAAAGTAAAGCAAAAACAAATTCAGGTAAAGGAAATTAAATTTCGTCCTGGTACCGATGATGGCGATTATGCTATTAAGGTCAGAAACTTAATTCGTTTTTTGAGCGAAGGCGATAAAACCAAAGTGACTTTACGTTTTAGAGGACGTGAAATGAGTCACCAAGAATTGGGCTTTAATCTTCTAAAGCGGGTAGAGGCCGATTTGTCTGCCCACGGAGTGGTGGAACAGTTTCCTAAAATGGAAGGACGACAAATGGTGATGGTCCTCGCGCCCAAGAAAAAAGAATTGCTTAAAGAAGCTAAGGCTCCTAAGCCCAAGGACACCCCTACTGAATCAACCCAAAGCGGTGGTTCGGTTTAGTATCAAGTTGTAGGAAAGTTGTACATAAGGCCGTTCTAGGTTAACAAGTGTTAGGGGGTTCCTAACCACCTGTTCTGGTTAAAATAAGGAGATGGGTAATGCCCAAGATGAAAACCAAAAGTGGTGCAGCCAAGCGCTTTAAAGTGCGCGGAAGCGGCAGCATCAAGCGCTCACAAGCGTTCAAACGTCATATTTTGACAAAAAAGACCACTAAGAATAAACGTCAGTTACGTGGTACCGCCGAAATTCATTCAACCAATGTGGCTTCAGTGAAAGCCATGTTGCCCTACGCATAAAGGAGGAGCGCAATGCCAAGAGTTAAACGTGGTGTTACGGCTCATGCCCGTCACAAGAAAGTTTTAGTTCAAGCCAAAGGTTATCGCGGTCGTCGCAATAACGTTTACCGTATTGCCAAACAAGCGGTCATGAAAGCAGGGCAGTACGCCTATCGTGACCGTCGTCGTCGTAAACGTGATTTCCGTGTATTGTGGATTGCTCGGATTAACGCAGCAGCCCGTGAGTGTGGTATGAAATATAGTACCTTCATGAATGGTTTGAAAAAGGCAGAGATTCAAGTTGACCGTAAAGTGTTGGCTGATATCGCTGTGTTTGATAAGCCAGCCTTCATGAAAATGGTGGATACCGCTAAGGCGTCCTTGGCTCATTAAACTTATCAATGCGCCCGGGTAACCGGGTGTCAACAATCTATGCAAGAACTGCACACCATACTCAAGGAGGCTCTGGCCTCCTTGAGTGCCATAGAAAGCCCGGCTTTGCTAGAGGAGTGTAAGGCGAAATATCTCGGTAAAACCGGGTTATTAACTGAGCATCTCAAGGCTTTAGGAAAACTCTCTCCAGAGGAGCGTCCTCTACGCGGCGCTGAAATTAATCAAGTAAAAGTTGCCATTGAAGAAGCTCTCAGGATGCAAAGAGAGAAAATCTCTCAATTGGAATTGGATCGGCAATTGGCTGCTGAGGCCTTAGACGTTACGCTACCCGGACGTGGTCATGGGGTAGGTGGCCTGCATCCTGTCACCTTAACTATTCGGCGCATTCGCGACTTGTTTTCTGCCATGGGTTTTGAGGTGGCTGAGGGCCCTGAAATTGAGACCGATTATTATAACTTTACGGCCCTCAATATTCCGGAAAATCATCCCGCAAGGGCTATGCATGATACCTTTTATCTTGATGCTAATCATGTGCTACGAACTCATACTTCTCCCATGCAAGTGCGTTACATGGAAAAGCGTCAGCCCCCCTACCAAGTAATTGTGCCGGGTAGGGTGTACCGCTGTGATTCGGATATGACCCATACCCCTATGTTTCACCAAGTGGAAGGATTGTGGGTTAGTGAGAGTGTCACCTTTAGCTCCCTTAAAACTACTTTAATTGAGTTTATGCGTCGATTCTTTGAACAGGAAGAACTAAAAGCTCGTTTTAGACCTTCTTTTTTCCCCTTTACCGAACCTTCTGCGGAAATGGATGTTGGCTGTGTCATGTGTCATGGTGAGGGTTGCCGTGTGTGTTCCCATACAGGTTGGTTGGAAGTATTAGGATGCGGAATGGTCCACCCCAATGTGTTAGCGCCCTTGGGCATTGATACGGAGCGCTATGTGGGCTTTGCCTTTGGTTTAGGAGTTGAGCGTTTAGCAATGTTACGCTACGGAGTCAATGACTTACGAGTGTTTTTTGAAAACGACTTGAAGTTTTTAACGCAATTTAATTGATTTTAAATGAAATTTTCTGAATCCTGGTTAAAAACCCTTATTAATTATCCCTGGACAAGCACTGAGCTTGCTCACTCACTCACTATGGCAGGTATTGAGGTAGAGGCCCTTGAATCGGTGGCTCCTCCTTTTTCCGGGGTGGTGGTGGGGTTGGTGTTAAGTGCCCACAAGCATCCTGAAGCAGATCGCCTCAAGGTACTTTCTGTGGATGTGGGGCGAGAGAGCCCGTTACAAATTGTGTGTGGTGCGAGTAATGTGGTGGTGGGTATGAAGGCTCCCTGCGCTACAGTGGGGGCCATACTGCCCGGAGACTTTAAAATTAAGGAAGCTAAGCTACGTGGCGTTGCTTCCTTTGGCATGATGTGCTCTGAGAAAGAGTTGGGTTTAAAAGAGGAAGCCGATGGTTTGATGGTGTTGGATCCTGCGGCCAAGGTGGGGCAGGATATTCGTGAGAGTTTGCGACTCGACGATCAGGTCTTGACTTTAAAATTGACCCCTAACCGTGCTGATTGCTTGAGTTTACTGGGGGTTGCAAGGGAAGTATCGGCACTGACCAATCTTGCGATTACCCCCCCTGTGTTTACTCTTGTTGAACCCCTTAATGCAATAACCAGGGAGGTGATTAATCAGGTACCTCAAGCCTGCCCACAATATGTGGGGCGGCAAATTAATCTGACCAATCCAACCGCCGCTACCCCACCATGGATGGTAGAGCGCCTGCAGCGCTCAGGTATCAAGAGCCATGGCGTTGTGGTGGATGTTACCAATTACGTGTTATTAGAGACGGGGCAACCCTTGCATGCCTTTGACGACCAACAGATTGAGGGGGCAGTGGTGGTGCGTTGGGCCCATGACAAAGAACCCTTGGTGTTATTAAATGAGCAACAGGTTAGTTTGTCGAATGATGTGTTAGTGATTGCTGATGAATCGAAAGCTCTAGCTATCGCTGGCATTATGGGTGGTTTAGAGAGTGCCGTAACCGAGAATAGTCGACACATTTTTCTTGAGGCGGCGTTTTTTACACCGCAGGCCATTGCTGGGCGAGCAAGGCGTTTTAATCTTTCCACGGACTCCTCCCATCGTTTTGAGCGGGGTGTTGATTTTGCTTATACCGTGCATGCCATAGAGCGTGCCACGGCCCTATTAATTGAGATTTGTGGTGGTGAGGCACTGCCGTTAATTAAACATATTAGTACTCTGCCTTCCCGTCCCTCATGTTTGGTTAGAGTTAAGCGGGTGGAGCGCGTGTTGGGTATGCACGTTACCCAGGCCTTGATACTGGACCTTTTCACGAGACTGGGTTTGAAAGCCGAGCAAAAAGGAGAGGATGTGGAGGTAACTCCCGCCTCCTATCGTTTTGATTTATCTATTGAAGAAGATTATATCGAAGAGATTGCTCGCCTCATTGGTTATGATCATATTCCTGAGTTGCCTGCTGTGGGTGAATTGAAAATGTATAGTCAGCCTGCGTCATTGCAGCTGGAGTATAAATTGCAGGAGCAATTGGTGGCCCGTGACTACCAAGAGGCAATTAGTTACAGTTTTATCAGTGAAGAGTGGCAGGCTTGTTTTACTGACCCTCAGCAAGAATCTTTAACCTTGATTAATCCTATTGCTAGTCATTTAAGTGTGATGCGCACTAGTATTTGGCCAGGCTTATTGCAGGCTTTAGCGGTTAATCTGGCTAAACAAGTGGAGCGCGTTCGTCTGTTTGAAATGGGCAGATGCTTTTACAAAGAGGAATCCGGTAAGATTGAGCAACCTAAAAAACTGGCGTTGTTGGCGTACGGTAAACAATTGAATGATCAATGGGGTGAAAAAAGTCGAACCGTTGATTTTTATGATATGAAAGCTGATGTAGAAGCCCTGCTACATGGGCAAGAGGTGAGTTTTGACGCCTCGCAACATAAAGGTCTACATCCCGGCCGTCAGGCACGGATTTTTATCGGTGATTTGGCCGTGGGTTATTTGGGCGAGTTACACCCGAGGTTGGTGAAACAGTTGGGATTGCCACAAAGCTGTTTGTTAGCTGAGTTAGATCTTGATAGTCTTAATTTAAATAAGCTACCTAGCTATCGTGAGAGTTCAAAATACCCACCCGTTACCAGAGATTTAGCGGTAATAGTAGAGGATAAGGTGGTTGTGGGAACTCTATTAGCCACTCTCAAGCCGCTTATTGCTCCCCCTATACAAGATTTGTTTTTGTTTGACTTATATCGTGGACCTGGAGTGCCACAAGGTAAAAAAAGCCTTGCTTTTCGTATAGTTATGCAAGATACTGAAAAAACTTTAACTGACATTGATATAGATTTATTAGTGACAAAAGTGTTGCAAAAATTGAAGTCTGAGTTTCAGGCGGAATTACGTTAAGAGGTGATCCATGACACTAACTAAGGCAGAGTTGTCTGATTTATTATTTGAAAAAGTAGGGCTAAACAAACGTGAAGCTAAGGACTTAGTAGATACTTTTTTTGAAGAAATACGGATAGCTCTTGAAAAGGGAGACGTGGTTAAATTATCGGGGTTTGGTAACTTCCAGCTACGCACCAAGCCACAGCGTCCTGGTAGAAACCCGAAAACCGGTGAAGAGATTCCCATCTCAGCTCGCCGAGTGGTGACTTTTCATGCTAGTCAAAAACTAAAGGGCTTAGTGGAAAACCGTCATGGAGATAGTAACAGCGACAACATCTAATAATGAGGAGGTGTTATCTTTTCCTCCCATTCCTGATAAGCGTTACTTCACCATTGGTGAAGTGGGAGCTCTTTGTGCAGTAAAACCCCACGTATTGCGTTATTGGGAACAGGAGTTTAATCAGCTCAAACCCGTTAAACGACGTGGTAATCGACGTTACTATCAACCCCATGAGGTATTACTGATCCGTCGCATCAGAAGCCTTCTTTATGATCGTGGTTTTACTATCAATGGCGCACGCCATGTTCTATCCTCTCCAGAAGAGAAAATTGCCATCAAGCAGTTACTTGAAGAGAAAAAGAGAAAAACTGTCTCTGCTCCGCCACAGAGGTTCATTCCTAAGCAGATGATTGTGGAAGAGTTACAGGCTATCTTGGTATTACTAAGTTAAACTCTTTGGCCTAGTTTCTAAAGAAAATAGGAAAGTAGTAAAGTGGGTTAAAACTTATTTTTCAAATTTGTGACCAATGTTCTTAACGTGGTGCTGGAATATTGTTATAATTACAAGTTCGGGGCGTAGCGCAGCCTGGTAGCGTACTTGCATGGGGTGCAAGTGGTCGGAGGTTCGAATCCTCTCGCCCCGACCATTAATAACTAATGGTTATAGAAATAACGGGCTCTTCAGGCTCTTTCCCATTTAAGAGGGCAGTTTTAATCATCCACAGAGCCCCTTAACACGCACTCTGGCATTCTCAAAGTTTCTATACCCATCAGCTCTTCTCTGAATCAGTTTCATCTTACGGTGGCATCCTTCTGTAATGCCATTAGATTTACTTAACCGCCACATTCTGGCACTCTCTTCTTTTCATGAGCTGAGTGTTTTACCTAAAGCAGCCACTGGTTTAAAGGCACTTGTTTTAACTCAGTTAACATCGTTAGGAATACAGGAATCACTTCACCACATGCCCGTTGCGTTAAAGCTCTTTTCATCAATAGCGTATGAAGTGGTTGTTGGAATGGATAAATGGCTGCAATAGCTGGATACCTGTCTAAGAACAGATCTCTTTTAGCCTTTTTATTGGGCGGTACAACTTATGGGCGAGTAACCTTAACACAGTGCGCCTGAGGCCCAATAGTTCATGATGAACTGTTTCGTGTATAGGAATAGGAATCTGTTGGACGTACCTGTTTACTGTGGCTATGGCTACAACGGGCCAAGCGATTGCACTTCACTTCCATAGAGGTTGATAACCCCTGACTTTTACTGTAGAAAACCTGGTCAATTTAGGATAAGATAATTCTTGAGCACTTTAATCTCATTTTTCATGGCAAAATCATGAGGTTAGTTAAGATAAACACAATTAAAGAGCACCCCTTGTTTGGTGGAGAGCTGGGCAGAGCAAAAGCCCACCAGGGCGTTTTCGCCAATATCCCACCACTAGACCTGAATATATAGCCTCTTGGGGCTTTTTGGAACGTCCCAGGGTGTAATCCCGCGTACTATCCCAGGATTCACAACCGCCATCGCCAACATGAACGCCAATGCTGAAGAACATTTTTCTTATCTCGCCGTTCGACCAACAGTTAGCCTTATTGATGATGCCGAGAATAATCGCCAATGCCGAGATCGGAATCGCTTAACCGATCAATCAACTGTTGTCTTGAAATAATTGAACGACCTATCGAATCAAGTGCAGAGCAAGGCGCGGCAAGTAAAGATCTTGAGCAAGGGTATATCAAAATGATACAAAATAATTCACACGAGCCAAAAGTCTTCAAGAGACGAATGAGTTTGACAGAATATGCAGTGACTAAGGGTTTCAAGCTAGACCGCCGCGTGTCGTTCAAGGACTGCCATGTTATGCGCAGCGGTTCTAAGAAGATCCGAATTCACCGGGAAGGTGGACGGTCATGATGTGTATAGCAACGCAAATAACGAGTGTGAGGGCGGCAATGTTGGCGTATCGTTATGGTAATGAGTGCCCCCGCCTTGGTCATCGCCCCAATGACGACAAGCAGGGCTATATATACGCAGACTTGGTACGACAATGGCGTCCTGACTCGGTACGCGAAAGACCGAGACCGAGCATTGGGAAGGATTGGAACGATGAGTTATGAGATAAATTGAAGGACTATCGTAGAGTCGTCATGAGGGTAAATCGATAACAAAAAAACGCTTGTAGTTTGTTATATGTTTAATCCTATACTACTTAGGGCAAACCACAAGAGTCTCATAAGTAGCCATCACAAACGCAGACAGACACGCTGCCGCCGAAGGACAGTCACCCACGTTTGCAGCAGTATGTAGAACCATCGGTGAGAGCAGTTTTACGACGATTTCCGAGGCTATGAAGTCATGGAGACCGCAAAAAATATCAGTCGCGCAGCCGATGCGCAAGGCAGTACTCGCAGCAGTTGTCGACAAAGCCAGCGGGCTTTCTGTCGGAATTTAGGACGTTGCTATGGGCATAGCAAACAACTGTTTAGCCAGCAAACGCGAAGCCGTGGTGGTTGCGCGAAAGGAAATGGAATAGGCACGCGAGAAGCCATTGAATAAGCAGACCAAGTAGCCACTGAGCTCGATGCAGCGCGGTCTCAGATCGAGAAGCAGATCGAAGCGCGCAAGCATACCGGGATACAAGCTGATCAGCTTATAATAAAAGCGCGAAGTGGGCAGGTGGTCTGGCCGCATTGCTGGTACAGGAACGTGTGGCGACAAAGGATGCCGAGGACAAGGCAGAAAAAGCGATTGTCGACGCTCTAAACTAAGGGGTAATTTGGAGGTTTAGCAGTCCAAGCCCATGGTTGAAAGCAATGGCATGGAATGTTGACTTGAGCTAGGCACCCTCAACGAGCACGGCCATAAATAGGTGGTTTTGGTGCCAACACGGGTGCCCGGTCTTGAGATCGCACCACATTAGTGTAGAATTGTGCCTTTAATTGGGTATCGTGGATGAAGAAAAATATGAATAACTCAATAGGAAGCTAACCATGACCAGCTCCCAACAACGCGCCGAACTGCAGCGCCGCATTTGGCAAATCGCCAATGATGTCCGTGGCGCAGTCGACGGCTGGGATTTCAAGCAATACGTGCTCGGCACGCTGTTCTACCGCTTTATCAGTGAAAACTTCGCCAGTTACATCGAAGGTGGTGATGACAGCATCCACTACGCCGAGTTGGCCGATAGCCTCATCACTCCGGACATCAAAGATGACGCCATCAAGACCAAGGGCTATTTCATCTACCCCAGTCAGCTGTTTGCCAAGATGGCTGCCAGCGCCAATACCAATGAAAGCCTGAATACCGATCTCGCCGCCATCTTTGCCGCCATCGAGTCCTCTGCCAACGGCTACCCCTCTGAACACGACATCAAAGGCCTGTTTGCCGACTTCGACACCACCAGCAATCGCCTCGGTAATACCGTTAAAGACAAGAATGCCCGTCTGGCCGCTGTTCTCAAAGGCGTGGCTGAGCTGAACTTTGCCGATTTCGAAGGTAGCAACATCGACCTCTTCGGGGATGCCTACGAATTTCTCATCTCCAACTACGCCGCCAATGCCGGTAAATCCGGCGGTGAGTTTTTCACCCCGCAGCATGTTTCGAAGCTGATTGCCCAGCTCGCCATACACAAGCAAACCACCGTCAACAAGATCTTTGACCCGGCCTGTGGGTCAGGTTCGCTGCTGCTGCAAGCCAAAAAGCACTTTGACGCGCACATCATCGAAGATGGTTTTTTCGGGCAAGAAATCAACCACACCACTTACAACCTGGCGCGGATGAACATGTTCTTGCACAACATCAATTACGACAAGTTCAACGTCCAGCTCGGCAACACCCTCATTGACCCGTATTTCGGCGACCACAAACCCTTCGATGCCATCGTCTCCAACCCCCCATACTCGGTGAAGTGGATAGGCAGCGACGATCCCACACTGATCAACGACGAACGCTTTGCCCCAGCGGGTGTACTTGCGCCCAAGTCCAAAGCCGACTTTGCCTTCGTGCTGCACGCACTCAGCTACCTCTCAAGCAAGGGCCGCGCCGCCATCGTCTGCTTCCCCGGTATTTTCTACCGCGGTGGAGCCGAGCAGAAGATTCGCCAATATCTGGTAGATAACAACTATGTGGAAACGGTGATTTCGCTCGCGCCCAACCTGTTTTATGGCACCACGATTGCGGTCAATATTCTGGTGCTCTCCAAACACAAAACAGACACCACCACCCAGTTCATCGACGCCAGCGGCCTGTTCAAGAAAGAGACCAATAACAACGTGCTGCTGGACGCGCATATCGACCAGATCATGGCGGTGTTCGACAGCAAGGACAATGTGGATCATTTCGCCCAATCGGTGCCATTTGAGAAGGTGGCCGCCAACGACTACAACCTGTCGGTGAGCAGCTATGTCGAAGCGAAGGACAGCCACGAGGTGGTGGATATTGCAAAGCTCAATGCCGAGCTGAAAACCACCGTAGCCCGAATCGACAAATTGCGCAAAGACATTGATGCCATCGTCGCCGAGATTGATGGCGTAGATTCAGAGGGAGCGAGCCCATGATTCTGGAAAACAAACTCATCATCACCGACCAAATTGAACTGGCCAAAGCCGAAGAAAGAATCAGCAAGCAAAAAGCCAAGCAGCTTTTCGACTCTGGCGATATAACAAAAGTGGAAGTCGGCACCTTTGCTGGGCTGAGCTTTATTCATACTTACTTGTTTGAAGATATTTACGCCTTCGCCGGAAAAATACGCGACGTCAATATCGCCAAAGGCAACTTCCGTTTTGCTCCCCTGATGTACCTGGAAGCATCGTTAAAACATATCGACACCATGCCGCAAAGCATGTTTGATGAGATCGTTGAAAAATATGTCGAGATGAATGTCGCCCACCCTTTCCGTGAAGGCAATGGTCGCGCCACCCGCATCTGGCTGGATTTGATGCTTAAAAAAGAAATTCAACAGGTGGTGGATTGGAACAGGGTCGATAAAGAAGAATACCTCTCGGCCATGCAGCGCAGCGTGGTAAAAGACCTTGAAATCAAAGCACTAATTAAGCAGGCGCTTACCAGTAAAATTAACGACCGCACCTTGTTCATGAAGGGTATTGATGTCAGCTATTACTACGAAGGCTATAGCGAATTCAAGACGGAGGAGCTGTGAGCACGAGTAATATTAGCTTTATGGAAAAGCTGCTGGATGGCGTTGAGGTTGAGTGGAAACCGCTAGGCGAAGTGCTTGTTCGTACCAAAGGTACAAAGATCACTGCAGGCCAAATGAAGGGGCTGCATAAAGATGACGGGGTCGTAAAAATATTTGCAGGGGGAAAAACTGTAGCGTTTGTCAACCTTGAAGATATCCCGGCAAAAGATATCAATCGCAAGCCTTCAATCATCGTCAAATCTCGTGGCGTGATTGAGTTTGAGTATTACGACAAGCCGTTTTCTCACAAAAATGAAATGTGGTCGTATCACTCCAATACTGATCACTTCCACATTAAGTTTTTCTACCATTTTTTGAAGTTGAATGAACCTCACTTTCAGCAACTGGGAAGCAAAATGCAAATGCCGCAAATTGCTACACCTGACACTGACAAGTTCATGGTCCCCGTTCCCTGCCCAGAAAACTCAAAAAAATCGCTCGAAATCCAAGCCGAAATCGTCCGCATTCTGGACACTTTCACCGAACTGACCGCCGAACTGACCGCCGAACTGACCGCCGAACTGACCGCCCGCAAAAAACAATACAACTACTACCGCGACCAGTTGTTGAGTTTTGAAGAAGGCGAAGTGGAGTGGAAGGCGCTCGGTAAAGTGATAAAAACTGTAACGGCACCCTCAAAGCTCAAAAGCCAAGCCTATCGCGCAACAGGAAGACTTCCAATTGTTGATCAGGGTGTCGAATTCATCGCCGGCTATACTGACGAGAATATAACTCCCGTTGAAGCTGGAGAATACGTAATTTTTGGCGATCATTCTGAACACATAAAGTATGTAGACTTTCCTTTTGTTCAAGGCGCTGATGGACTAAAAATTCTTAGCCCTATCTCGGCTAATGCCAAGTACATCTACCATACCTTCCTGAACTTTTATACGAAGAAATTGAGCTACAAAAGGCATTGGTCAACTGCGCAACAGACATTAATTCCCATCCCCTGCCCAGAAAACCCACAAAAATCGCTCGAAATCCAAGCCGAAATCGTCCGAATCCTCGACAAATTCGACGCCCTGACCAACTCCATTACGGAAGGCTTGCCGCGCGAAATTGCTCTGCGCCAGAAGCAATACGAGTATTACCGCGACTTGCTACTGAGCTTCCCCAAGCCGGAAGAAGTAGCCGCCTGATATGAGTTATCAACCGCCTTTTACCATTACCCGCGATATCCTGAATCTGGTAGCGGACATCAGCCAGCAAGTCGGTCGGCTGGATGCCAGTGCGCTGAATGCTTCACCTCAATTACGCAAGCAAAACCGCATCAAAACCCTGGTTGGCACTCTGGCGATTGAAGGCAATACGCTCACCGAAGAACAGATCACGGCGATCCTTGACGGTAAGTCCGTGATGGGCAGTGTGCGTGAACTGGCGGAAGTGAAAGGCGCGATTGCGTCCTATGATGCCCTGCCCACCTGGAAGCCGGACAGTATCGAGGATTTGCTCACCGCGCACGGCTTGATGATGTCGGATATTCTGGTCAATGCAGGACGATTTCGTGACAAGGCGGTGGGCATCCAGAAAGGCAAGGTGGTGCATCATGTTGCCCCGCCCGCGCATCAGGTCTCAGGATTGATGGCCGATTTAACCCACTGGTTAAAACAGACAAAAGATCACCCATTGATCACCAGCAGCGTGTTTCATTACGAGTTTGAGTTTATCCACCCCTTCAGTGATGGCAATGGCCGTATGGGGCGCTTGTGGCAAACTCTGATTTTGTCGCAATGGCATCCCTTGTTTTTGTCCTTGCCGCTGGAAAGTGTGATTAAAGACCACCAACCACTCTACTATCAGGCACTGGAAGAGGCTGACGAAAAAGCCGATAGCACGCCTTTTATTCACTTTATGTTGTCGGTCATTGCCGAAACCCTGGCACAAAACGCCCCCGTAAACGCCTTTGTAAACGCCTCTGTAAACGCCTCTGTAAACGCCTCTGTAAATGTTCCGGCAAATGCCTTAGTTTCAGTGGCAGGGCTTAAAACACCTGAGGCTATTTTGGCATTGCTCGCGGCGAATCCTTTGCTGACCCGCAAGCAACTGGCTAACGCCATCGGTAAAGACATACGCACGATTGGCCGAGCACTGGCCAAGCTGCAACAAGCGGGAAAAATCAAACGCATCGGTTCTGATAAAACCGGCCATTGGATGGTTCAACCATGACGGACTACAAAACCATTGCTGAATCGAAAAACTTCATCGTTCTGGACAAATATGCCCCGGAATGGAAGGTCGCGGAAGGCTACCAGAGCGAGAGCAAGCTGGAGCGTGAGTTCATCCAAGATCTGGTCAATCAGGGTTATGAATACCTACCCGACCTGAATGCGCCAGAGGCCTTGCTGGCCAATGTGCGCGTGCAGCTGCAAACACTCAATAACGTGCAGTTTGCGCATGGCGAATGGCTGCGCTTTGTCGAGACCTGGCTGGACAAACCCAGTGATGGCATCGTCGAGAAAACCCGCAAGATTCACGACGATTACATTCATGACTTTGTGTTCGACGACGGGCGCATCCAGAACATCTACCTGCTGGAGAAGAAAAACATCGCCCGCAACAAGGTGCAGGTGATCAAGCAGTTTGAGCAGACCGGCAGCCATGCCAACCGTTATGACGTGACGATTCTGGTCAACGGCCTGCCGCTGGTTCAAGTGGAGCTAAAAAAGCGTGGCGTCGCTATTCGGGAGGCCTTCAATCAGGTGCACCGTTACAGCAAGGAAAGCTTCAACAGCGAGCATTCCTTGTTCAAGTATTTGCAGCTGTTCGTGATCTCCAACGGCACCGATAGCCGTTACTTTGCCAACACCACTAGGCGTGACAAAAATAGCTTTGACTTCACCATGAACTGGGCGAAGGCGGATAATAGCCTGATCAAGGACCTGAAGGACTTTACCGCCACCTTCTTCCAGAAGAATACCCTGCTCAATGTGCTGATGCATTATTCGGTGTTTGATGTCAGCGATACTTTGCTGGTGATGCGCCCCTACCAGATTGCCGCCACGGAACGCATTCTGTGGAAGGTTAACAGCGCGTATCAGGCAAAAAACTGGAGCAATCTTGAAGGTGGCGGTTTCATCTGGCACACCACCGGCTCGGGAAAGACCCTCACCAGTTTCAAGGCGGCGCGTCTCGCCACCGAGCTGGATTTCATCGACAAGGTGTTCTTCGTGGTGGACCGCAAGGATCTGGACTACCAGACCATGAAGGAGTACCAGCGCTTTTCGCCAGACAGCGTGAATGGCTCTGACAGCACCGCTGGCCTGAAGCGTAACCTGGACAAGGACGATAACAAGATCGTCGTCACCACCATCCAGAAGCTCAACAACCTGATGAAAAGCGAAGCTGACTTGCCCATCTACGGCAAGCAGGTCGTGTTCATTTTTGATGAATGCCACCGCAGCCATTTCGGTGAAGCACAGAAGAACCTGAAGAAGAAGTTTAAGAAGTTCTATCAGTTTGGCTTTACCGGCACGCCGATCTTCCCCGAGAACGCGCTGGGCGCGGAAACCACCGCCAGCGTGTTTGGCCGTGAGCTGCATTCTTACGTCATCACCGATGCGATACGAGATGAGAAGGTGCTCAAGTTCAAGGTGGACTACAACGATGTGCGCCCGCATTTCAAAGCCGTTGAAACTGAGCAGGACGAGAAAAAGCTCAGTGCCGCAGAAAACAAGCAGGCCTTGCTTCACCCCGACCGCATTCGTGAGATCACGCAGTACATCCTGAATAACTTCAGACAAAAGACCCATCGCCTACAACCGGGCAATAAGGGCTTCAACGCCATGTTTGCGGTCAGTAGCGTAGATGCTGCGAAGCTGTACTACGAATCGTTCCGTGAGCTACAGAAGGGCAGTGACAAGTCGCTGAGGGTGGCCACCATCTTCTCGTTTGCGGCCAACGAAGAGCAGGATGCTGTAGGTGACATTCAGGACGAAAGTTTTGATGTGTCCGCCATGAACAGCAGCGCTAAGGAGTTTTTGAGCGCAGCCATCGCCGACTACAACGCGCTGTTCAAGACCAACTTCAGTGTAGACAGCAACGGGTTTCAGAACTACTACCGGGACCTGGCCAAGCAGGTGAAGGCCAAGGAAATCGATCTGCTCATCGTGGTGGGCATGTTCCTGACCGGCTTTGATGCCCCCACGCTGAACACCTTGTTTGTCGATAAAAATCTGCGCTTTCATGGGTTGATGCAGGCTTACTCTCGCACCAACCGCATTTTTGGCGCCACCAAAACCTTCGGCAATATTGTCACCTTCCGTGACCTCGAGCAGGCGACCATCGACGCTATCACCCTGTTTGGCGACAAGAACACCAAGAACGTGGTGTTGGAGAAGAGCTACAAAGAATACATGGAAGGCTTCACCGATGCGACCACCGGCGAGGCGCGGCGTGGCTTTGTAGAAGTGGTGAAGGAGCTGGAGCAGCGTTTTCCTGATCCCGCTGCCATTGAAAAAGAGGCGGATAAAAAAGCCTTTGCGAAACTGTTTGGCGAATATTTGCGCGTTGAGAACGTGCTGCAGAACTATGACGAGTTCGCCAGCTTGAAGGATATGCAAAATGTCGACATGACCGACCCAGCGGCAGTGGAGGCGTACAAGGCCAAGCACTATTTGAGCGATGACGATCTAATCGCACTGCAATCCATCACGCTACCTGCTGAGCGAAAAATCCAGGATTACCGATCCACTTACAACGATGTTCGCGACTGGCAGCGTCGAGAAAAATCTTCGGATCAGAAGGACAAGTCAACCATCGATTGGGATGACGTGGTCTTCGAGGTGGACTTGCTCAAGTCGCAGGAAATCAATCTGGATTACATCTTGGAATTGATCTTCGAGCACAACAAGAAGAGCAAGAGCAAATCGGAGCTGGTGGATGAAGTGCGCCGGGTTATTCGCGCCAGCTTGGGCAACCGCGCCAAAGAAAGCCTGCTGGTTGACTTCATCAACCAGACCGATCTAGACCAGATTGGTGACAAGGCCAGCGTAATCGACGCTTTCTTCACTTTTGCCCAAGCGGAGCAGCAGCGTGAAGCGCAAGAGCTGATCAGCGCCGAAAATCTGAATGCCGAAGCGGCCAGACGCTATATCACCACCTCGCTCAAGCGGGAATTTGCCAGTGACAGCGGCACAGAGCTCAATGCTGTGCTGCCCAAGATGAGCCCGTTAAACCCGCAGTACCTGGCCAAAAAGCAAAGCGTGTTCCAGAAGATCGCGGCTTTTGTTGAAAAGTTCAAAGGCGTGGGCGGGCAGGTCTGAGAAATGACTATGAGCAGACTCCGTGTCATCCGTACCGCGTGCTCCTTTGCCAACGACATCGTCAAGCCCTATATTGTGGTCAACAGCCAACTTGCCGCGTTGCGTTCACTGCCGCACAGGCAGCTTAGAAAATCCCGAACGGCGGTGCGCTGGGGGTAGTGACTAAGTAAGGGTTCGGTAAAGGCACCTATTATTTGTCGCTTGATGAAGGCACTCTGTGGTTTTGCACAGGGGAACTGGAAATGCAGCGGGAATCGATAAGGGGCGAATGGCAATAGCGGGTGGTGGATTGGAAAGCCAGCGGTCTGACGCAAAAGGAATACTGCTCACAGAAAAGGGTGGGGTTTGGCCGTTTGGGCTACTGGTCAGCACGACTGCAGCGTGATGAGAAGAAATTGACGCTGGTTCCGGTTGTGCAAGCATAACCTTTGGTAACTAGCACAATCGAAAACCCCCTGGTTCGTTGTTTTTTATTAACGGCATTTTTGGGTGGTTGTTTCGATGTAACCCAAACCCCCACCCCCTTAGCCTGAAGGTGGGTCGTTCCAGGCGCGTAAAGGGACGCTACGCTCTTCTGGGTGGCCCGTGTTCTCGCCTTCGGCTGCGGGCCGCGCCAAGCCACCCATACGCCCTTGACCCGCCCTCTACTCTGTCCGTCAAACGATCGTTAGTTGGTCATGCCGGATATTGTCTAGAAACGTGCTTAATTTAGGAGTTATCGGACATTGTTATAGAAGGACAGGATATCGGATAAAAGCGGAGGCAAATGGCACAGTTTGGTGATGCGCGGATATCGGATAAAAGCGGAGGCAAATGGCACAGTTTGGTGATGCGCGGATATCGACAGCGGAACAGGACACCGCTTTGCAGACGGATGCGTTGCATAAGGCAGGCTGCGAGCGGATTTTTGAGGACACGGCTTCCGGGGCCAAGGCCAACAGGCCTCACTGATGCGCTGACCTACCTGCGCGATGGTGACGTGCTGACCGTCTGGCGGCTGGATTGACTCGGGGATGCTCGATGTCACACCTCATGGAGACCCTAAGCGCGCTGAAAGCGCGGGCCTCAGCTTAAAATCGCTGACTAAAGCCATCGACATTAACATGCCGAGCGGACGACTCATCCTCTACGTCTTCGGAGCACTGGCGCAGTATTGCTTGAATTTAGGGTTTAGCGATTGATTTAGTTTAGCTAGTACTGAGATTTTTTTGGGATGTTGCCTTTTGTATTTGAACAGGTCTGGGGCAAATAAGGATAGAAGATGATAAAACCATGGGGGATCCAAATAAACGGTGTGAATAAAGTTGATAAAAGTATAGCCTTGATGTAGGAGTTAAGAGGCCACGTACTTTTGTAAAATATTCTTAATGTCCTCTTCTTTCACTTTTCCCAGTTTTTTATAAATAACTATGCCAGAGGGTGAGATTACTAGCGTAAAGGGAATACCTTGCTGTTCATTGCCCAAAGTTCTTGTCATCTCAAGGGTACTATCATTACCCACCAGTATAGGATAACTAATAGATCGCGTTTGTAACCATGCCTTAAGATCTTTCTCCTCATCCACCCCAATACCAACAAATTGAACTTGTTTATCTCTTAAATCATTTTGTAGTTGGCTTAACATGGGCATTTCTTCCTTACAGGGCTCGCACCAGGTTGCCCAAAAATTAATCACTAGTGTTTTACCAGGCCATTGGTTAAGTGCTTGGGAATGCTCCTTAAGGTCCTTTAGGTTCAGTTGTAAAAAAGGGATGGCGCTTGGGGAGACCTCATTTTGGCTGTGTTGGTGTGGCCCCCAATAATTGAGGCTACGATAGATAGAAACACCTTCAATAATTACCCCTACAATCACAGCAATAACAATAATTTTAAGTACAGATATTTTCATGGAAATTCCTCAATTAACAGCCCAGACAACACTAACATGTTAAACTAACTTTGTTTAATTGTGTTTTTGGATAGATCCCAATTGACACATATTAGTTCATATAAATAATCTGAGCCACTAGCTCTTGAGGAGGAAACTATCTATGCCTGTCGAGGTTAAAGTTCCAGATATTGGAGATTTTAAGAACATCCCTGTCATCGAATTAATGGTTAAAGTCGGTGATCTTGTTAAAAAAGATGACCCCTTAGTCACCTTGGAATCTGATAAAGCTACCATGGAAGTGCCCGCCAGTCGTAGCGGTACGGTGACGGCTTTACATGTTCAATTAGGTGATCGTGTCTCCGAGGGGAGTTTAATTTTAACTCTGGAGGAGGCTAACGTATCGAGTACTCACACTGAGGCTTTGACGCCAATTCCCCAGTCCCCCCAAGATACCCGGAACGAACCTGTTTCCTCTGCTCAAAGTGCGGCTCCAACAAAGCAAACTGGCACCACGTCGTCACAGGCGAGTAGTGCTGAAGAAATTACGATTACAGTTCCTGATATTGGTAATTTTGAGAATATTCCAATCATTGAAATCATGGCCAAGGTGGGAGATAAGGTTGAAGCCAATGCGCCCTTGATTACTTTGGAATCGGATAAGGCCACCATGGAAGTGCCGGCCCCTCAAGGGGGGGTGATTACGGCGTTTCTCGTTAAGCTTGGAGATAAGGTATCTCAAGGTGTGGCGATTGCCAAGATGACCACCGCCTCTCTCGCCGTGAGGGATACTGTGCAAGAAGAGCTTACAGCACAAAGCACAGGAGAGCCCCGGTTAACGAAGGAGGTAACGCAAACTCCCCCTGTCACGGTGCCAAGTCCACAAAAACCCCTTGCTCCAGAGGCTCAATCTGTGATAGATCAAGTGGCTTTTACAAAAGCCCATGCTAGCCCCAGCGTCAGACATTTTGCTAGAGAGCTTGGAGTAGACTTGAGTAAAGTGAAAGGCAGTGCTCCGAAGGGGAGAATTGTTAAAGAGGATATACAAAGTTTTGTTAAAAGTGCCTTAGCGCAAGGGGTGCAGGGTGCAACCCCTGGGGTGTCAGCAGGTTTAGGACTGGGTTTGTTACCCTGGCCGCAAGTGGATTTTGCAAAGTTTGGTGCTATTGAGGTGCAACCCCTTAGCCGAATTAAAAAAATCTCTGGCGCAAACTTGCACCGCAATTGGGTCATGATCCCCCATGTGACCAATAATGACGATGCTGATATCACTGAACTTGAGGCCTTTCGTGTGCAGCTTAACTCAGAGAACAAGCAAGCAGACATCAAGGTCACTATGTTGGCGTTTTTAATTAAAGCTGTCTGTAACGCTCTGCGTAAGTTTCCACAATTTAATGCGTCATTAGATGGTGATAATCTCGTGGTGAAACACTATTACCATATTGGGTTTGCCGCGGATACGCCAAATGGTTTAATGGTGCCAGTTATTAAGGATGCAGATAAAAAGGGAGTGTTGCAGATCGCTCAGGAAGCCTCTCAACTCGCCAAAAAAGCTCGCGATGGCAAACTGTCTCCTGCTGACATGCAAGGCGGTACTTTTTCCATATCCAGTTTAGGGGGGATTGGTGGCACGTACTTCACACCCATTATTAATGCCCCAGAGGTAGCTATTCTTGGGGTATGCCGGTCTAGTATTAAACCGGTTTGGCGAGAGAATCAGTTTCAGCCACGTTTAATTCTACCCTTATCTCTATCCTATGATCACCGCGTGATTGATGGAGCCTTAGCAGCTCGTTTTAACACTTATTTAGTGGAGTTGCTCGCCGATTTAAGACGAGCCACGCTCTAGGAGACTTAACATATGGCAGAAACAGCAATATTAGAATGTGAAGTGGTGGTGTTAGGTGCCGGCCCTGGGGGATATTCTGCAGCCTTTAGAAGTGCTGATTTAGGACAAAAGACAGTATTGGTGGAACGCTACAATACTTTGGGAGGAGTTTGTCTTAATGTGGGGTGTATTCCTTCTAAGGCACTGCTCCATGTGGCCTCAGTCACGGAAGAGGCGGTGGCTTTAGAAAAACATGGGGTCAAATTTGGTCCACCACAAATTGATTTGGCTGCTTTGCGTCAATGGAAGTCAGCGGTGGTGAGTAAACTCACTGGTGGCCTTGCTATGATGGCTAAGGCTCGTAAAGTTCAGGTGGTAGAAGGAGTTGGACAGTTTCTTGATAGTCAGCACTTGTCCGTGACTCTTAAGGATGGAGCGAAGCAAGTCATTCGCTTTAATAAAGCCATCATTGCAGCGGGCTCCCAAGCCATTAAATTACCCTTCGCTCCACAGGATCCACGGATTATTGATTCTACTGGAGCTCTTGAGTTAAGTCACATCCCAGCTAAAATGCTGGTGGTAGGTGGCGGGATCATAGGCCTTGAAATGGCTACGGTGTATTCAGTCTTGGGGACTCGTCTTGATGTGGTAGAAATGCAATCGGGTCTGATGATGGGTGCGGACCGTGATTTGGTAAAGGTGTGGGAGAAGAGGAATTTAAAACGCTTTGACCGTGTGATGATGAACACCAAAACCACCCACATGGAGGCCACAGAAAAGGGGATTGTGGTGTCTTTTGAGGGGCCAGAAGGGACTACTTCCCAAGAAACCTATGATGTGGTGCTGGTGGCAGTGGGCAGACGTCCTAACGGCAAACTCATTGGTGCGGAGTTGGCGGGTGTTAATGTGGATGAACGAGGCTTTATTCCTGTAGACCGTCAAAATAGAACCAATGTGCCACATATATTTGCCATTGGCGATATTGTGGGGCAACCCATGTTAGCTCATAAGGCGGTACATGAGGGGCATGTGGCAGCGGAAGCTGCCGAGGGGCGACGCAGTTATTTTGATGCCAAACAAATCCCTTCCGTGGCCTACACGGACCCTGAGGTAGCCTGGGCGGGGATCACTGAAGAGCAAGCCAAAGAACAAGGTATTGCCGTTGAAAAAGCTCTCTTTCCTTGGGCGGCCTCTGGTCGCGCCATTGCCAATGGCCGTGATGAGGGCTTTACCAAGTTACTCTTTGATGCCAAGACGCATCAGCTAATAGGGGGCGCTATTGTGGGGACTCAGGCAGGCGATATGATAGGTGAGATTTGTCTTGCTATTGAAATGGGTTGTGATCCCACTGATATAGGTAAAACCATTCATCCTCATCCCACCTTAGGTGAGTCCATTGGTATGGCGGCAGAGTGGTTAGAAGGGGTATGCACCGATTTACCCCCTAAAAAGTAAAAGGCTATAAAGTTTGTATGATGCGTATTTTAATTAGTAATGACGATGGCTACTTCTCTAAAGGAATCAATGTGTTGTATGATCATCTTAAGAGTATGGCTGAGGTAACTGTAGTCGCTCCCGATGCCGAGAGAAGTGGTTCAAGTAACTCATTAACCCTTGACCGTCCTTTGATAGTGAAACAGGCTCCCAACGGTTTTTATCATGTGAATGGAACCCCCACCGACTGCGTGCATATGGCAGTCACAGGATTATTAGATGAGACGCCCGATATGATTGTTTCAGGCATTAATCATGGGGCGAATATGGGCGATGATACGGTTTACTCAGGAACCGTTGCCGCGGCCACAGAGGGATTTTTATTGGGCATCCCTTCCATTGCCGTCTCTTTAGTGAATGAATCGGGAAAGGGTTACTATCACACTGCGGCAGAGGTGGTAGCTAAGTTAATTCAACACATTCATGACAAGAAACTCAGTGAACCGATGCTTCTCAACGTGAATGTGCCCGATTGCCCGATGGCAGAGCTTCGGGGCATGACAGTCACCCGTTTAGGTAAGCGCCATAAGGCGGAACCCGTTATTAAAGCCATGAATCCTCGCGGACAAACTGTCTATTGGGTGGGGGCAGCAGGACCTGCCGCCGATGCGGGGGAGGGCACGGATTTTGATGCCATCAACCAAGGTTTTGTATCCATTACCCCACTACAAACAGACCTCACCCATTACCAACAGTTAGATAGAGTGAGAGATTGGTTAAACTCATGATTGGCTCTCTTGGTAAAGGTAATGGGATGACCTCTGAGCGTACCCGTCAGAGAATGGTGGAGCGTTTGCGGCAGGCGGGCATCTTAGATGAAGCAGTACTTAATGCTATTTTGGCGGTGCCGCGTCATGGTTTTGTGGATGAAGCCATTGCTTCACGGGCCTATGAGGATACAGCACTACCCATTGGCCATGGACAGACCATTTCAGCTCCCTATATCGTGGCTCGTATGATTGAGTTACTGCGCCAGGCCAACAGCCCACTCACGAAAGTACTTGAGGTGGGAACAGGTTGTGGTTATCAGGCAGCGATACTCTCTAAGTTATTTAAAGAAGTGTACTCGGTGGAACGGATCGGTCAGTTGCTGGAGAAAACTCGCTCCCGGATATGGTCTATGCGTATTCATAATTTGCGTTTAATGCATACCGATGGCAGCTTAGGCCTAACCGAGGCCGCACCTTTTGATGGTATTATTGTGGCAGCGGCACCGCAAACCATCCCCCAGTCACTGCTGGATCAGTTGGCAGTAGGAGGGCGCTTGGTGATCCCTGTGGGTGGGAATAAACAACAACTCACCGTTGTTGACCGCCATGAAGGGGGTTATAGCCAACAGATCATTGAGGCAGTTAAGTTTGTCCCATTAAGAGAAGGTAGCATTTGATGACACGACTCAATATTCTTTTTTTAGTGTGTGTACTGTGTCTGAGTGGTTGTTCCTCAACCCTTAATCCAGCCCCAGTATCAGATCAAAGTATTTCAGGCAAGTCACAAAATGAGCGCGCTAGCCCATCGCATAGCACAGCACAAGCTAGCTCCATTAAGAAAAAACACAGATCATCAATCACTCAAGATGATAACAGTACTATTCCAGCGGAGGTGTTGTCAGTTCATTGGTTATGGCCCGTGAAGCAATACAAAAGTGCCCGTTATCATCATGAACGCAAGGGGCTTGATATTCAAGTGACAGATAAGCAGGAAGTGACGGCAGCTGCCTCTGGGACAGTGAGTTATGTGGGAGACTCGCTCAAAGGTTATGGACAAATGGTAGTCATCAAACATAACGCTAATATATTAAGTGTTTACGCGGACAATCAAAAAATTGTTGTCAAAGAGGGAGAGTTGGTTAAGGCGGGGCAAGTGGTAGCTGAGCTGATCCCAAAGGATGCTGAGCACACAGCCACCCTACATTTTGAAATCCGTTATCGTGGAAAACCCCTTAACCCCAAGCTAGTGTTAAAAAAATAACAAGCCATTGAGATGCTCTAGGGGGCCTGCCCCCTTCAGGAAAAAGGGGGGTAATATTAATCAGAGTCTTGAGAACGATAATTAGGCAAGTCAAGAGATACCCATCTTAAGCTTGGTTCCTCCTCCGCCACCCGAGTGGTGAAGCCTAGCTTTTGCAATAGGTGCAGCATGATAGAGTTATTACCTAACACCTCACCACTCATGACGGCCAAATGTCTCTTCTTAGCACATAAAATAAGTTCGTTCATTAACACAGTCCCCAAGCCCTCTTTCTGCCATTGATCTGAGACCACCAAAGCAAACTCACAGGACGTGCCGTCAGGATTAGTGGTATATCTCGCCACGCCCAGTTGAATGGCTTTGTCCTCAATAAGTGTCGTGGCAATAAAAGCCATTTCAGTGGCGTAATCCAATTGAGTGAAACGTACCAGTAATTGGCTGGGTAACTCTTTCAGGGCATCAAGAAAGCGAAAATAGCGACTATCCTCTGAGAGATGTCTGACAAATTCCTGTTCCATTTCAGCGTCCTCTGGACGAATGGGTCGGATTTGAACCACTTGGTGATTCTTGAGCGTTATTGTTTTAACTAAATCAGAGGGGTAGGGATGAATGGCTAAATGCTTATAGTCAAAGGGGATGAGTGGTGCCGTGTTGAGCGTAATGTGAGCATGTAAAATTTCTATGTAGTCATCATCTTGTTGCCAGAGATTTAATTCTATGCACTCAATGGCAGCTAACTCGCAACACATGTCCGAGAGGCGTAATATAAGATTTTGTAAGGCTGGGTGCTGACTAATGGGCCGCTGCGAGTCATGGTGCGTTAAGTGTGCTAATTGACTGCGACCAATAAATTCCTCAGCTAAAAACTGATTTAAGGGGGGCAGAGCATAGGTTCTGGCCTGTGGCAGATGGGCAGCGAGGCCCCCCGGACTAATATATAGACTGGGTCCCAAGGTGCTGTCCCTCACTACCCCAAGATCTATCATTAACCGTGCGCTCTTGGAGGTATTAGGCGGCATGGGCATATTAGCGCGATAACTCATGCCAAAGGTGGCTAAGAGTTTTTCAGTTTCAAGGGGACTTAAGCTGAGATGATTAAGTGTCACCTGTTCAGTAATGAGCTGACGGGCACGCTCTAAGTTTGGTGCTGTTTCAATCATACTGGAGCTTGGCGTTTGAAATAACATTTGCTGATTATGCAAATATTGATTGATATAGCGAATAGCATCCACGGCAGACTCTGGCGTTCTGAAGTTAGGCACATTGTGAGCACTAAATAAGCGTCTGGCCGGCACCACACTTTGATCTCCCATCCAGCAGGCCATGATGGGTTTATTGGTTTTTTTAGCGAGCTCGGCCATCTCATAGGCCGTGAGGTCAATTTCTGCTCCATGCTGTGGGCATAAAATGACCAGAAGACTATCCACCTCTGGCGCTTCTAATAAAATAGTGGTGACACGGCGATAGTCCTGTGCTTTGGCTGCGGCGCCAAGATCCAAGGGATTGCCAGCGGGCAGTTTGATGATAGCGGCGAGTGCTTCTTGAGTTGCTGTGGACAGGGGTGCCATCGGAATAAAATTATCTAAGGCGCGATCCGTCGCCAGGGCCGCGGGTCCCTCACCGTTTGAGATGATGGCTAAATTAGGACCGCTTTTGCGATAGCGCAGTGAGCAGGCTCTGGCGGCGGCAAACAGTTGCGTCATGGTACGCACTCTCACTACCCCCACCCGTCGCAGGGCGGCATTAAAAATACCATCACTTTGCTGGTAAGCCACATCAGAGAGGATATTGCCTGTTTTAAGGAGTGCATGCTTATCAGCTTTTAATACTATTGTGGGCTTGACGCGCGCCGCTTCCCTTAGCGCACTCATCAGTTGACGAGGTTGCATCACTTCTTCCACGAAAATTAAAATACTCTGGGTTTGATGATCGGACACCAGAAAGTCAACGATATCAGCAAAATCAATATCAATGGAGCCGGTAAGGGATACCACGGCAGAGAAGCCTAAGGCGTTGCCGCTCGCCCAATCTAGTACACCGCTAGTTAAAGCGGTGGACTGCGAGAGCATGCCCAGAGTTCCTGACCGGATGAGGCTTGAGCTCATCCCTATTTGCGGTCGCATCACGCCAGAGCAATTGGGCCCCATGACTCGCAATTTATAGAGCTTTAATACAGCGCGCCAAGCAATTTTATATTCTTCTAGAAGACGCTTATCGAGCTCAGTGACGTTAGTTAACAAGACGATGTGTTTAATCGACAGCTCACCACACTTTTTTAAATAATGCTCAATGTCTGCAGCAGGTACATCCAGTATGAGTAAATCGGGGGTAAGAGGAAAATCTGTTAAATCTGGATAAAAGGTAGCATTCACTCTGGCGGGGGTGAGGGTATCCACCGCTAAGAGTTTACCCTGGTAGTGGTTTAAACTCAGATTGTCGTATACTAATCTTGGCAGTGAATCAGAGCGTGAGAGAGGCCCCACAATGGCGACAGATCGGGGCATAAAAAACGGGGTTAGATAATGAGGTCTCATCACGGGTCTCACAATTAGTTAGAGAATAATTATAATGATCAACACAGCTTACATTACTCATTCCTTGTGCGGTTTACACAATATGGGTGAGCATCATCCTGAAAGCCCTCACCGCTTGGCTGCCATTAATGATCGATTGATCGCCTCAGGCTTAATGAATTTCTTGATTCCCTATGAAGCCCCTAGGGCCCAACTGATTCATTTGCAACAAGTTCACAGTCAAGACTATATCAACCATATTTTTAATGCTTCACCCTCCATAGGATTTCACCACATAGATGACGACACGGTAATGAATGTTCATTCTTTGGAGGCGGCTTTGTGTGGTGCTGGCGCTGGAGTAATGGCGGTGGACCTCGTGATGAAAAAAAAGGTTCACAACGCTTTTTGTGCAATTCGACCACCAGGCCATCATGCCGAACACAACCGGGCCATGGGTTTTTGTTTTTTTAATAATATTGCTGTGGCCACAGCCCACGCATTGGAAGAGTATAAACTAGAGCGCGTTGCAATTGTGGATTTTGATGTGCATCATGGCAACGGTACTGAAGACATTTTCATGGATGATCCGCGGGTACTTTATTGTTCCACCTTTCAGCATCCCTTCTTTCCCTATAGTGGCACGGTCAGCCAGAGCGAACGCCTGCTCCATTTCCCTTTACCAGCGGGCAGCGATGGGACGCTGATGCGAGAGATCATGACGCAGAGGGCATTGCCGACGATCGACGAATTTGCGCCACAATTGGTGCTCATTTCTGCAGGCTTCGATGCTCATAAATTGGATCCACTCGCCCATTTGCGCTGGACGGAGTCTGACTTTATATGGCTCACGCAACGCTTGCAAGAAGTGGCGGTAAAGCACAGTGAGGGCAGAATTGTGTCCATGCTTGAGGGGGGCTATGACCTTGAAGCCTTGGGACGCAGTGCAACGGGCCATATTCGCGTCCTCTTGGAAGGCTAGGCTGTTATGAGAATTTAGACGATTAAAGCGGCCACCACTGCGCGATCTTCACTCACTAGAATATTATAGGTTCGACAGGCCGCTTGGGTATCCATAATTTCATAGCCAATTTGCGCCTCAATGACAACCTTGAGCTGCTCGGCGCGCGGAAAGAGGAGCTTGGCTCCCGTACCAATTAATAAAATAGAGGGCTGCCAAAGAAGGAGTGCTCGGCAATGCTCCTCATTGAGTTCATCAAGTGTCGTGAGCCAACTTGTCTCCAGACGGGTGGGACTGATAACCAGACTCTTTTCATGGCGTTCATTGTTGACCGTAACAAAGCCCCTGCCATGACCTGTGATGTTAAAGTTAGCTTGCGGTAAATGATTGATTAGTTTCATAGGACCCACCAATTAAGGTAAAATTATTCCTTTTGTAGCCATAATAGACCATATATCATGTCAGAGTTTTCAAGGATAAAGCGCTTACCTCCCTACGTTTTTAACATCACCGGTGAATTAAAGTCAGCAGCGCGTCGTCGCGGTGAGGATATTATTGACTTTAGCATGGGTAACCCTGATCAGCCTACCCCCCAGCATATTGTTGACAAATTAGTGGAGGCGGCGCAACGCAACGATACTCATGGTTACTCCATGTCCAAGGGGATTCCTCGGGTCCGTAAAGCCATTTGTAATTGGTATAAAACTCGCTATAACGTCGAGCTTGATCCGGAGAGTGAAGCCATTTTTACTATTGGTTCAAAAGAAGGTATTGCTCATTTAATGTTGGCCATGCTGGATTCGGGAGATATGGTGTTAGTCCCTAATCCCAGCTATCCCATTCATATCTACGGCCCCGTGATCGCTGGTGCCGATATACGTCACATTAGTATGATTCCAGGGGTGGATTTCTTTGAGGAACTAGAAAAGGGTTTGCGTGGCTCCTACCCGAGACCCAAGTTATTGATTTTGAATTTTCCGAGTAACCCTACCACGCAATGCGTGGACCTCGCTTTTTTTGAACGGATCATCAATATTGCTAAGGAATATGGTATCTATGTAGTCCATGATTTGGCCTATGCCGACATTGTCTATGATGGTTATCAGTCGCCCTCCATCATGCAAGTGCCGGGTGCCAAGGACGTGGCGGTGGAGTTTTTTACGCTTTCCAAAAGTTATAGTATGGCCGGTTGGCGAGTGGGTTTTATGGTGGGTAACCCTACCCTCGTGGCGGCCTTAGGGCGCATGAAGAGTTATCATGATTATGGTACTTTTACGCCTATTCAAGTGGCCTCCATTGTGGCCCTTGAGGGTCCCCAGGAGTGTGTGGAACAAATCAGAATGACCTATCAAAAGCGGCGCGATGTATTAGTGCAAGGTCTTCATCAATTAGAGTGGATGGTAGAAAACCCTAAGGCTACCATGTTCGTTTGGGGTAAAATCCCTGAAAAATATAAAGCTCTAGGATCCCTCGAGTTTTCTAAAAAGTTATTGGCTGAGGCAAAAGTCGCGGTTTCGCCAGGCATTGGTTTTGGCGAGCTAGGTGATGATCATATCCGCTTTTCGCTAATTGAAAATGAAGAGCGAACCAAACAAGCATTACGAGGAATAAAGGATATGTTCAGGAAGGATGGAATACTATGAAGACTTTGAGAGTAGGATTGTTGGGGTTGGGCGTGGTGGGTGGCGGCACCTTTGATATTCTAAAGCGTAACGGTGAAGAGATTGCCAGACGAGCGGGTAAGGACATTGTGGTCACCTGTGCTGCGGTGAGAGAGAAAGATCTTGAGTTGGTGAGTCAGCGAGTGGGCAATACCATCGAGCTCTTTACTGATCCCCATCAGGTAGTGGAGTCCGCGAAGGTGGATATTGTGATTGAAGTGATGGGCGGTATCCATCCCGCTAAGGAATTGGTACTCAAAGCCATCAGCTTAGGTAAACACGTGGTCACCGCCAATAAAGCGTTGTTAGCCTTGCATGGCAATGAGATTTTTAAGGCCGCCCATGACAAGAGTGTCATGATCGGCTTTGAAGCGGCGGTGGCAGGGGGGATTCCCATTATCAAGGCTTTGCGTGAGGGGTTGAGTGCCAACCGCATAGAGTGGATTGCCGGTATTATTAATGGTACCAGTAATTTTATCCTGTCCAGTATGCGTGAGCGGGGTATCAGCTTTGCTGAGGCTTTGGAAGAAGCGCAAGCCTTAGGGTATGCCGAGGCTGACCCCACCTTTGATGTGGAGGGGGTAGATGCAGCCCATAAACTGTCTTTGTTGTCAGCCATTGCCTTTGGTATTCCTATTCAGTTTGATAAGGCCTATACCGAGGGGGTGAGTGAGTTAACGGCTAAGGATATCAGCTATGCTGAGGAATTTGGTTATCGCATTAAACTCTTAGGGATCACGCAACGCACAGATCAAGGCATTGAATTGCGGGTTCACCCCACCTTAATTCCAGAGAAGCGCTTAATTGCCAATGTGGAGGGGGTCATGAATGCCATTTTAGTGTCAGGCGATGCGGTGGGGAGCACTTTATATTATGGTCCAGGCGCTGGCGCTGAGCCCACGGGCTCAGCCGTGGTCGCCGATTTAGTGGATGTGGCCCGCATGACCGATGCGGCCGCCCATCAGCGAGTGCCTTATTTGGCCTTCCAAGCGGATTGTCTAATGGATGATCCCGTGTTAACGATTGCCGAGGTGTATACCTCCTACTATTTGAGAATGAGTGCTCTGGATCGCCCCGGAGTACTGGCTGATGTGACACGCATTTTAGCTAACTTAAATATCTCAATTGAAGCCATGCTGCAGCGTGAGCCCTCAGTGGGAGAGGAGCGAGTGGATGTGATTATACTCACCCATAGGGCTCTTGAGCGCGATGTGAATCAAGCCATCCAAGAGATAGAACAACTGGATACCATTTCAGGACCCTTGGTGCGCATCCGTCTTGAAAACTTAGCTTCGTAATTGTATTGGGAGAGAGAATATGAGTCACTACCAAGGTTTAATTCACCGCTACCGTCAGCGTTTACCTGTCACTGACAGTACGCCAATTATCTCTCTGAATGAGGGGAATACACCCTTAATTGAGCTTCATCATCTGCCCAAGCAATGGGGGTTTGATGGTCGTATTTTAGTTAAGTTTGAGGGCTTGAATCCCACGGGATCCTTCAAAGACCGTGGCATGACCATGGCCGTAACCAAGGCCGTTGAAGGAGGAGCTAAAGCCATTATTTGTGCCAGCACAGGGAATACCTCCGCTGCTGCTGCCGCTTACGCAGCACGGGCTGGGATCCAGTCCTTTGTCCTCATCCCAGACGGAAAAATTGCGCTGGGTAAACTCGCCCAGGCCATGATGCATGGCTCCACTGTGTTGCAAATTCAAGGTAACTTTGATGATGGCATGCAGCTCGTGCAAGAGCTTGCAAAAGACTTACCTGTGGCCTTAGTGAATTCAGTGAACCCCTATCGCCTGCAGGGCCAGAAGACCATTGCTTTTGAGATTATAGAAGCTCTAGGGCGTGCTCCCGATTACCATGTACTGCCGGTAGGTAACGCAGGGAATATTAGCGCCCACTGGATGGGCTATAGTGAAGCCACCTGTCAGCAAACTGCTGCCTGCGGTTTATGTCATGGTCAGTGTCCCTATCATCTGGAACCCTTAACTACTTCTCGCCCCATTATGGTGGGTTACCAAGCGGCTGGCGCTGCACCGTTTATGCGCGGGGCGGCAGTGAAAAACCCTGAAACCATTGCCACAGCCATTCGTATTGGTAATCCCATGTCCTGGGACTTGGCGTGGGCGGCGGTGAAGGAGTCGGAGGGCTGGTTTGATGAGTGTACCGATGCGGACATTCTCGCTACCCAAAAAGAGCTGGCCCGTTTTGAGGGAGTGTTTTGTGAACCCTCCTCAGCCACATCCCTTGCTGGGCTTAAACAAGATCTCAAGCGTGGTAAATTTAAAGCAGGTGCTGTTGTGGTCGCCACTCTCACGGGTCATGGCTTGAAAGACCCTGATACGGCTATTATGCAAAGTGAACAACCCCATCAAATTGCGGCAGAGAAGGGCGCCATTAGCCGTTTAATGGAACAATACATTCGCTAAAACAGCGAGGAGAAGCTACCATGGAAATGATTGCCATTACAGGACCCAACCACTCTGTGTTGAGAGAGGATTTGTTGCATCAAGCCGAGGCGCTGCATCGAACCCTTCGTCCGGCTATTCCCGAGCCTTACGTGACTTCCATGAAGGCAGTGTTTGGTTCGGGCGCTCAGATGTCTGTGGCCATGGAAGGCGATCATTTATGTGGTTTGGTGGTCTATCGCATCACTACTAACACCATGGTGGGTAAAAAAATCTACAGTGAGGATTTGGTGGCAGATCCTCAAGCGCCCGTGAAAGGGGTAGGACACTTAATGATGGATTATTTGAAGGAGTTGGGTAAACAAGAGGGTTGTGTGAGTCTTGAACTGGAATCAGGAACACAGCGCGATCAGGCCCATCGTTTTTATTTTAAAGAAGGCTTTGTGATCAAGGCTTTTGGCTTCAAGCAATCCTTGAAGGATTGATAGAGGTGGTGGCCCTGTAACACCTTATACATTGCCTGAGGACAGAGCGAGACTCCTCTAGTGAAGAAGTCTAAGGTTGGTGGATTTTGATGACAGACAAAGCGCTCAACGCGCGTGGTATGAATCACTGTCTTTTTGGTCAGGCTGAGTATCAATTTTACACCCGTAATGAGTGCTGGTGAGGTCTTACCCAGCCTCACTATTGGGCAATAGTGTTATCACTCATCGTCTTCTTTATTGTGCGGGGGATGACCATCAAAAATTAAGTTACGCCGGCGTTGAAGATACGCATCACGCACAAAGGTATAGGGATCTAAGGCGGCAGTGTTAAGTACATTCGAGGCGGCTAAGAGTCCGGCCCGAGTATTAACCACTTCGAGGGCCCCAATTTCTGTGAGATGGGTTGTGCTAGCATGACTATTCGCATAAAAACTAAAGGGGTAGGCTGCTACCAAGCCCAAGCCATCGCGAATGGTGGAGGGGCCCAGCAAAGGTAAAACGAGGTAGGGACTGTCCTCCCAACCCCATACCGCTAGTGTTTGACCAAAGTCTTCATTGTGTTTTTCAAGACCGATGTGTTTCGCCACATCAAAAAATCCTACAATACCAGCGGTAGTATTGACCACAAAGCGGCCCGCGTCCTCTCCACCTTGAGTCAATTTACCTTGCAATAAATCATTTATAAAAACTGTGATATCCCCGATGTTACTGAAAAAATTACTGATCCCCTCGCGCATTACATTGGGAGTGACTGCCTTATACCCCTTGGCCACGGGTTTGATGACGTAACTGTCAACTGTGTCATTAATGGAATACATGGTGCGATTATAGCTTTGTAGTGGATCCTTGGGATCCTCTTGGCCCGGTGGAATGCTCACGCAACCAGATAACAGTACCAGCGTGGTACTGAGCAGAAGGATACCGAGCAAAGGATGGTAGCGCATAGTAAAACCCTTAAATCTTAGAGGAAATATTTAGTTCGTATGCTAACATAAATTCCCCTGAACGCCCCTTGTTTTTATCTAAACCTCCCCCATTTATTTATTAACTTAACTCATTATTATAAAAGGATTTACCATGCGCTTTGATAAACTGACTAGTCGTTTTCAAGAGGCCTTTGCCGATGCCCAGTCTTTGGCCTTGGCCCATGATAATGGCTTTATTGAACCCCTGCATTTACTCGCTGCACTGCTTAATCAGACCGATGGCAGTACCGCCTCCCTGCTCACTCGAGCGGATGTGCAGGTAAATGCCCTAAAGCGCTCTCTGGAAGAGGCGATCAGTCGTCTGCCCAGGGTGCAAGGTGGCTCTGGCGAGATCAATGTGTCGCGGGATTTAAATAGTCTTCTCAACAACACCGAACGTGAAGCGCAAAAAAGGCAAGATCAATTTATTGCCTCAGAGCTTTTTTTACTGGCGCTCTTGGAAGATAAAGGGGAGGCCGGTCGTCTATTGAAAAGCCATGGTGGCCAGCGCTCAAGCTTAGAGAGTGCCATCACGGCCCTGCGTGGTGGCGAGTCGGTCACTCATGCGGCGGTGGAATCACAACGGGAAGCTTTAAAAAAATATACTCTGGATTTAACTGAGCGGGCCCAAATGGGTAAATTGGATCCGGTGATTGGTCGGGACGATGAAATTCGTCGAGTGATTCAAATTTTACAGCGCCGTACTAAAAATAATCCGGTATTAATTGGCGAGCCTGGAGTGGGTAAAACTGCCATTGTGGAAGGGCTTGCGCAACGCATTGTTAATGACGAAGTGCCTGATTCATTAAAAAATAAGCGGGTTCTCTCCCTAGATATGGCTGCTCTGTTAGCGGGGGCTAAATACCGCGGTGAGTTTGAGGAGCGTTTAAAATCAGTGTTAAAAGAATTGGCCCATGATGAAGGGCAAACCATCGTCTTTATTGATGAGCTGCATACCATGGTGGGAGCTGGCAAAGCTGAGGGTGCTATGGATGCTGGCAATATGTTAAAGCCTGCCTTAGCAAGAGGGGAGCTCCATTGTATCGGTGCCACCACCTTAAATGAATACCGTCAATATATTGAAAAAGATGCGGCCCTGGAGCGACGTTTTCAGAAAGTGTTGGTAGGAGAACCCTCCGTGGAAGACACGATCGCGATTTTGCGTGGCTTGCAGGAGAAATATGAAATTCACCATGGGGTGGAGATAACCGATCCTGCCATTGTGGCTGCGGCGGAGCTATCACAGCGTTACATTACTGATCGTTTTTTGCCCGATAAAGCCATAGATCTAATCGATGAGGCGGCGGCCAGAATTAAAATGGAAATTGATTCAAAACCAGAGTCCATGGATAAACTGTTTCGTCGCTTAATTCAATTAAAGATTGAGCGGGAGGCGGTCAGAAAAGAAACCGATGAAGCCTCACAAAAACGCATGCAATTGCTGGAAGAGGAAATTCAGAAGCTGGAAGTGGAATACGCCGATTTAGAGGAAATCTGGAAAACTGAAAAAGCCCAACTGCAAGGCACACAGCATGTGAAAGAGGAACTCGATCGCGTGCGCGCAGAAATGGAAGCAGCGCAGCGTAGCGGTGATTTACAAAAGGCTTCCGAACTCAAATACGCCAAAATTCCCGAACTTGAAGCCAAACTTGAGCTCACCAGTCAGCATCCTGACGTGACAGCGAATCGTCTGCTGCGCACCCAAGTGGGTGCAGAGGAAATAGCGGAGGTGGTATCACGGGCCACGGGTATTCCGGTCTCTAAAATGATGCAAGGGGAGAGAGAGAAACTCCTTAAAATGGAATCCTATTTGCGCGAGAGAGTGGTGGGTCAGGAGGAGGCAGTAGAAATTGTCTCCAATGCCATTCGTCGCTCCAGATCAGGGTTAAGCGATCCCAATAAGCCCTATGGTTCTTTCTTGTTTTTAGGGCCCACCGGGGTAGGTAAAACGGAATTATGTAAAACCTTGGCTCAATTTTTATTTGACTCTGAAGAGCATTTAATTCGTATTGATATGTCAGAGTTCATGGAGAAACACTCGGTGGCCCGTTTAATCGGTGCTCCTCCAGGGTATGTGGGTTACGAGGAGGGTGGCTATTTAACCGAAGCGGTGCGCCGCAAACCCTACTGTGTAATTCTATTGGATGAGGTGGAAAAAGCCCATCCTGATGTATTTAATGTACTCCTTCAGGTGCTCGATGATGGACGTTTAACCGATGGGCAAGGGCGTACGGTGGACTTTAAAAATACGGTGATTGTCATGACCTCAAACCTGGGCTCGCAAATGATTCAACAAATGGAAGGCGATGATCATGCGGTGATAAAACTTGCTGTCTTGGGAGAAGTGAAAACTCATTTCAGACCTGAGTTTGTGAATCGCTTGGATGAGATTGTGGTGTTTCATACCCTGGGACAAAAACAAATTCGCTCGATCACCGCTATTCAGTTGCAGTCCTTGCGTCAGCGCTTAGAGAAAATGGAGTTTTCCTTAAGTGTGACGGATGCCGCCTTAGATCAGTTGGCGGAGGTGGGTTTTGATCCGGTATACGGTGCAAGACCCCTGAAAAGAGCTATCCAAAATGAATTGGAGAACCCCTTGGCGGTGAAAATCCTAGATGGCTCCTTTGCACCCAAGGACGAAGTGGTGGTGGATGTGAATAAACAAGGAAAATTTGTGTTTACTCAGGTATGATCTGGCATCCTCTACCTAACTGCAGGCAAGTGGGGAAAGTACAAGTCAAGATGCTCTGACAGGAGTGGAGAGGTGACGAGTGTGTTAAGTGACCGTTGCGTTGGAGTGTGATATTGGGATCGGCCTAGGGTACGTGAATCCCACCCTAGGCCAGTTTATAGGCTATGCCCACCCAATCTCTTTGCGTAAGACTCGCTGTCCATTAGAAGTTATGGTGAGGCAACGATCCTGCCTTAAGCCCGAGACAAGATCAGCGGGATCATTCAATAAAGGTTGACAGGCATTGGCGCGCAGAGGAAAATTACTTTTTTATTTTTGTGGGAGTAGATCCATCTTGGATTGTGCGACTGAAATACACTTAACTTTGCCACTTTTTCTTTAGAATTGTCTCCTGTCATCATCTTGTAATGTTTCTATGACTCAATTCTAAAGGTAAAGAATTGAGGAATTATGGACTACATTAACCAATTATTATCACGTTTTAATCCAGGCCAATCCCCCACTCCCAGCTCAAACCATCGGGTTCAAAGTTTGCTCTCTGAGGTGGCCAGCTCGGATGGGGATATTGCTTTGCGTCGCCTAAATAGCTCCATGGAAGGTTTATTGGATCGCGAGGTGGAGGAGAGGTTAGCGCAATACGGTCCCAATGCCATAATTCATGAAAAACACCAGGGTCCCCTGAAGCAATTATTATCTTATTTTAAGAATCCTTTAAATATATTACTGCTTATTCTAGCGGCCATTTCCTTCTATCTCGGTGACAAGGAAGCCTCTCTAATTATCGTCATTATGGTGGCGGTGAGTATTGTTTTAACCTTTGTCCAAGAATACCGCTCCAGTAATGCCGCTGAGCGTTTACGCGCCATGGTGAGTACTACCGCTACCGTACTAAGAAAAGATCGGCGTAGTGGTGTTCCCGACGAGGTAAACCGTTACTTTAATATCCATCTCTCGCCTTCCGGCCCACAGCGCCGTGAGGTTCCCCTTGATACCTTGGTCCCCGGGGATATTATTCAGCTCTCTGCCGGCGACATGATTCCTGCGGATGTGCGTTTACTGACCGCCAAAGATTTATTTGTGAACCAATCCTCCCTCACTGGAGAAGCATTACCAGTGGAGAAATTTGCCAGCACTGAACAGGTGGCGGGCAAGGATCCCCTGCAATTTAATAATATATGTTTTATGGGGACAAACGTGGTGAGTGGTACCGCTACAGCGGTGATTGCTCTAACGGGTTCACACACCTACTTTGGTAGCCTCGCGCAAATGGTGGGTGGTGTTCGTCAGTTAACGAGTTTTGATCGTGGTATCAATCAATTTACTTGGTTGATGATTCGCTTCATCATGATTATGACACCCCTGGTATTTGTTATTAATGGCGTTACTAAGGGCGACTGGATGGAGGCTTTTCTCTTTTCCGTGGCGGTGGCGGTGGGGCTAACCCCGGAGATGCTGCCCATGATTGTGACCGTTAACTTGGGTAAAGGGGCCCTTGCTATGTCACGCAAGAAAGTGATTGTGAAGCGCCTTAATTCCATTCAGAATTTTGGTGCCATGGACGTGCTATGTACCGATAAAACGGGGACCCTCACCCAGGACAAAATTATCCTAGAAAAACATGTGGATATTTATGGTCAAGAGAACGAGGATGTGCTGGAGTATGCTTATCTTAATAGTTTTCACCAATCGGGCTTAAAAAACTTATTAGATGTGGCGGTGCTGGAATATGCAAGCCTAAATGAACAATTAAGAACCGGTGCCAATTACCGTAAGGTGGATGAAATTCCCTTTGACTTTCAACGTCGCCGTATGTCCGTAGTGGTGGAGGGTAAAGGTCGTCACCTGTTGATTTGTAAAGGGGCTGTTGAGGAAATATTTTCCTGTTGTAGCGAAGCGGAGGTCAATGGTCAGCGTATTCCCTTAGGTCATGAAGATTTAACTAAACTCCTAGAGGTCACTCGCGAGCTCAACGAGGATGGCTTTCGAGTCATCGCCATTGGCTATAAGGAAACTCCTGCCACCCCACAAACTTACTCAGTAAAAGATGAAGCGGGGTTAATTCTGGTGGGTTACATTGCCTTTTTGGATCCGCCCAAGGATAGCGCGAGAGAAGCCATCGCCGCCCTGAATCGCCATGGCGTAGCCGTTAAAATTCTAACCGGCGATAACGATGTGGTGACCCGTAAAGTCTGCCGTGAGGTGGGGTTACAAGTGGATCGGATTGTGCTGGGTAGCGATTTGGAGAAGATGACAGATGAAGAGCTCGCTGAGGCCGCTGAAACGGTGTCCGTGTTTGCTAAACTCTCGCCAGCGCAAAAAGCGCGAGTGATTAAAGCCTTACACATGCGCGATCACGTGGTGGGATTTATGGGTGACGGCATTAATGACGGGCCCGCCTTAAAGGCCGCTGATGTGGGCATTTCAGTGGATACCGCTGTGGATATCGCCAAGGAGTCGGCGGATATTATTCTGCTTGAAAAAAGCTTAATGGTTTTGGAGGAGGGCGTGATTGAGGGGCGTCGCGTGTTTGGTAATATTGTGAAATACATCAAGATGGGGGCGAGTTCTAACTTTGGTAACATGTTCAGTGTGTTAGGGGCCTCCGCCTGGTTACCTTTCTTGCCCATGCAGGCTATTCAGGTGTTAACCAATAATTTGTTATATGATTTTTCACAAACAGCGATTCCCACCGACAATGTGGATGATGAATATATTGCCAAGCCACGGCGATGGGATATTGCCAATATTACTCGTTTTATGGTCATGGTGGGCCCCATCAGCTCCATTTTTGATTATGTCACCTTTGCCATTATGTATTATGTGTTCAAAGCCAATACCGTGGCTGGAGCTCCTTTGTTTCAAACTGGCTGGTTTGTGGAATCCCTACTCTCACAAACCTTAATTATTCATATTATTAGAACCGGTCGCATTCCCTTTTTACAAAGTCGTGCGAGCTTACCGATGTTTATCACCAGTCTCTTGATTTGTACAGTGGGCGTTTGGTTACCCTATTCGCCCTTTGCCCATGCGCTGGGATTCACTGCTTTACCCATCGCTTACTGGGGCTATATTATTCCTATTTTGCTCGGTTATTTAATTCTCGCTCATTTAATGAAAACCTGGGTTATCCGCCGTTATGGCTTAAACTAATAGCATGAATGATGTTCCCTATTGGTTAAATGAGAAGGGCCCTCTTGCTCAAGCGCTAGAGGGCTTTCGTGTGCGTGAACAACAAATGGCCATGGCCACTGCCATTGATCAAGCCATAACGAATAAGAGCCTATTAATTGTCGAGGCGGGCACGGGTACAGGTAAAACCTACGCTTATCTTGTGCCAGCTCTGTTGTCCTCTGGCAAAGTCATTATTTCCACCGGTACTAAAACACTACAGGATCAGCTTTTTCATCGCGATCTGCCTTTTTTGCGAGAGGTGATGAAGCTGCCCATTCATGTGGCCTTACTGAAAGGGCGGGCTAATTATCTATGTCATTACTATCTCAATTTAACCCTCAAGGAAGGGCGTTTGCGCGAGCGTCATCAGGTGAGACAACTTAACACCATTAAAGAGTTTGCCGGCATCACTCAAACGGGGGACAAAAGTGAATGCCAAGGTGTCCCGGAAAATGCTCCCATTTGGTCACAGGTGACCTCCA
Organism: Ferrovum sp. JA12; assembly: GCF_001431705.1. Classification (NCBI taxonomy): domain Bacteria; kingdom Pseudomonadati; phylum Pseudomonadota; class Betaproteobacteria; order Ferrovales; family Ferrovaceae; genus Ferrovum; species Ferrovum sp. JA12. The sequence goes on from NZ_LJWX01000002.1 coordinate 519,998, forward strand.
CCCGTGACAATTGTTTGGGTCAAGATTGTCCTCATCAAAGTCAATGTTATGTATTAAATGCCAGAAAAAAAGCGGCGGCAGCGGACTTTTTGGTGGTTAATCATCATTTGTTTTTTGCTGATATCATGCTGCGCGATGAGGGAGTGGCTGAATTGCTCCCCAATGCCGATACCGTGGTATTGGATGAAGCCCATCATTTGCCAGATGTGGCTACCCTTTTTTTTGGACAAAGCGTCTCCACTGCCCAGTGGCTAGAGTTAGCAAGGCAAACTCTTGTGGAGGGGTTGGCTTTACAAATGGCTAGGCAGGAGCTAGAGCAGTATTTACTGCCCATTGAAAAAGCGCTTCGTGACCTGCGTCTGTTGTTTGGTCAGCGGGAGGGTAAGCTCAATTACGAGAGCGCCCGAGCGATTCAGGGTTTTACACAAGTGGGCCAGCAGCTCCTCACACTATTGGGCGAACTAAACGGCTACTTGGCGCCCTTTGCCGGGCGCACTGAGGGCTTTGATGTGGTCATCAGTCAATGGCATACAGCAGAAGAATTTCTTTCACTCTGGCTCAATCAGGAACAAGACAACAGTGAAGCCATTCGTTGGTGTGATTGTTTCAGTCAATCGATGCAGTTGCATTACACACCCTTATCCATTGCTGAGCTGTTTAGGGAGGAGATCAATAGGCAGGCTAAGGCCTGGATATTTACCTCCGCGACCCTCGCCATGAAGGGCGATTTTTCACATTTTCAGCGCGATATGGGACTTGAGGAGGCGATCACTCATTGTTGGGATAGTCCTTTTAAGTACCAAGAAAATGCCCTGTTGTATGTTCCCCAACAGCTTCCTCAACCCCAGGAGAGTCACTTCACTGAAGCAGTCATTGAGGCGGCAAAACCTGTTTTGTTAGCGAGCCGTGGTCGTGCTTTTTTATTATTTACCACCCACCGTGCTCTGCTCACGGGGGCAGAACTCATCAGAGAGTGGTTACAACGTGAGGGTCTTGAGTTTCCCTGTTTTGTGCAGGGTGAGCAAACAAAAATTGAGCTCCTTGATCAATTTCGGCAGTCTATGAACGGTATTTTGTGTGCCACCCACTCCTTTTGGGAGGGAGTGGATGTGAAGGGAGAAGCGTTATCTCTAGTGATTATTGATAAGCTACCCTTTCAACCCCCTGACGACCCTGTTACCGCCGCGCGTCTTGAGGCTATCAATCGAACTGGCGGTAACGCCTTTATGGATTATCAGTTACCAAAGGCAGTGATTACCTTAAAACAAGGGGCAGGGCGTTTAATTCGAGATGAGGAGGATAAAGGCGTATTGATGATTTGTGACCCTCGCTTAATTGATAAATCCTATGGCCGGCGGATTTGGATGAGTTTGCCTGCCATGAAGCGAACTCGCAGTAGCGAGGAGGCAATAGAATTTTTAAGTCAGTGTTAAGAGAGGGAGCTTGCCCCAGAAATGGGTAACGAGACACGGACTTCAAAATACTGTTCAGGAATTTTTTTAAAGGTGAGGGTCCCATGGTGCAATCTGACTATTTTATCCACAATAGCAAGACCCAAACCGGTACCAGAAATGCCCGTGCGTGAGTGATTTTTACGAGTAAAGGGCTTTAATAAATGGGTAGCTTCCTCAGAGGTTAAGCCTTCGCCGTGATCAATAATGGAGATATGTACCCAAGACTCATCCGCACTGGTCCGAATTTCGATGGGAGGGCGGCCATACCGCCTAGCATTTTCCACTAAATTAATCACTACTCGCTCCATCGATTTGGGATTAATTTCCGTGGATGGCATGGATTTGGCTAATACCAAAGTAAGAGGATAGTCGCGGGCAAGCAGGAATTGCACCACCTTTTCTACCACATAATTAAGGTTGGTGTGTGTCAGCCAATGTTCATTTTGAATACGGGCGTAATCTAAAAACTGATTTAATGTGCTGTCAATTTCCTCTAAGTCTTGGATCATCGATTCGGTATTTTTATCATCACCAAAGTGTGAGAGCTCAATGGCGAGACGAAGTCGCGAGAGAGGGGTTCTTAAATCATGGGATACCCCTGCTAGCATCACTGCTCGATTACTCTCCACCTCCTCCAGGGACACTTGCATTTCATTGAAAATACGAGAGAGAGTTTTTATCTCCTCCGGTCCTTGCTGCTCGGACACGGGGTCAGTGAGTCGTCCTTGAGCAATGGATTGAGCAGCGCTAGACAGTTGATTGATTGGTTGAATTAAATGACTCACGCCAAAATACAGGCCAACCAATGACAAAAGGACCAAACAAAACAACGCTATCACCCAGCGCAGGGGAAAGTCCGCATCAAAGGGCAGGCGTTCGGTGATGTACCAGTAGTTACCTTTGGTGGTGACAAGATAAATCCAGATTTTAGGAATAGTATGGGCGTCGGAAATATAAATCCGTGATTCCGGCGACACTTCCTTTTGTAAACGATTTTCAAGATAGACAAGACGCTGTTCACGGGCATGGGTGGCTTCTGGTGGTGGAGACAATACTCTGTCAGAGACAATGGTGCCGTGTTCATTAGTTAAAATGGTATGAATAAAATCTGGGCGCTCACTGTCGGTTAACAAGCCCAGGGAGTTAATTAAAGTTTTTATTTGGTTAACCCGGTCATCAATTAACCGGTTTTGTAGGGGCTGGGTGTAAAAGCGTTGCACCACAAAAGTGGTGGCAAGTTGGGTTAAGATGACTAAGAAAATAACAAATAAAGCAGTTCGACCAAGTAGCGAGTGAGGAATTAATTTCATCAATTGTTATCGGGGACAAATACATAGCCAAAGCCCCAAACGGTTTGAATAAAACGTGGTTTACTAGAATCCACTTCAATGAGGCGACGTAGCCTGGAAATTTGCACATCTATACTGCGATCAAACACCTCGTGTTCACGGCCCCTTGCCATATCCATGAGTTTTTCTCTCGACAGAGGTTCACGAGGGTGGGTCACAAGAACCCGTAAAAGAGCGTATTCACCACTGGTGAGATTCACATCCAGTCCGTGTTTAAACAAGGTGCGGTTATTGAGATTAAATTCAAAGGGGCCGAACTCAATGATATGTTGCCCTTCAGGTAACACCGTGGGCGCCGCTGGAATGCCGTTACTGGGTTGACGACGCAGTACCGCATGGATACGAGCTAACAGTTCTCGCGGGTTAAAGGGCTTGGATAAATAATCATCAGCCCCCATTTCCAAACCCACGATTCTGTCCACATCCTCGCCCATGGCAGTGAGCATGATAATAGGTATAGAGTTATTGCTGCTCCGTAAATGACGGCAAATGGATAGGCCATCTTGCCCTGGTAGCATGAGATCTAGCACCAATAAATCAAATCTTTCTCTTGATAAAGCTCGCTCTAAAGAGTTACCATCGGCCACAGCCTCCACGGTAAAACCCTGCTCGGAGAGGTAACGTTTTAATAATTCTCGAAGACGCATGTCATCATCGAGTACAATAATTTTAGAGGGCTTTTTATCCATAGCCATTATGCTAACCTTTTTTTTAACATTACTATATATCAATTTGTAACATGATCCATCACAGCGTGACTCTTAATCATTCCCCCACCATGCTTCTTATTGATACGGCTACGGAGCAAGGGTCGGTGTGCTTAACCCATGATGGTCATCTTGTGAGTAGTGAGTGGAGCGGAGCGCTCAAGCATGTGGAATCCGTCTTGCAGCATATCAAAGACTTGCTCAGTGAGGGGCGAGTCAACATGGCTGATATTGAGGTCATTGCTTTCTCTCAAGGCCCTGGTTCCTTCACGGGACTCAGGGCAGGCTGCGGCGTCACCCAAGGTTTAGCTTTGGCCTATGATATTCCAGTTATCCCAGTACCGACTTTATTGATGTTAGCACAACAGATGGATTACCCTAGTGTCACGGTGCTGCTGGATGCCAGAATGGGACAGGTGTATGGTGCTCGCTACCAGAGGCAAGGCTTACTGTGGCAAGAGACATTGCCGGCTGGCTTATACGAGCCACAGAGTCTGCCTCAGGAATTGGTTGATAGTTCTGTGCTGGTGGGTAGTGGCGCTGACATCTATCAAGCACAGCTCACCGCCGTTCAGGATAAACGATTACCGCCGATGGTATCGGGTATTCAACCCCACGCGCGCTGGCTAATGAACTATGCCCTCAATGAGTTTCAGCAGGGTCGCACCCTGTGTGCTGATCAGGCGATTCCTGTTTACGTGCGAGATAAGGTGGCCTTGACTACGCTAGAGAGACAACAGCCGTAATGGAGTTTTGTCTTGAGAGCATGGTGGAGGAGCATTTACCGCAGGTGATGGCGATCGAGCGGGTTGCTTTTTCTCACCCATGGTCTGAGCGAAATTTTAAGGACTCACTCGGTTCAGGGGCCATGGGCCTCATGTTGACAGTGAATCAGCAAGGGCTGGGTTATACTGTATTCATGCCAGTCATAGATGAGTTACATATATTAAATTTTGCTATAGATCCCCAACACCACCGTCGTGGCTTGGGCCAACGACTTATTTCAGGAGTGCTGGAGTTGGCGGTAAGTCAACACCTTAAAGAAATCTATTTGGAGGTGCGGGAGAGTAACCATGGCGCTCGTCATCTTTATGACAAGGTGGGATTCATGGAAATTGGTCGACGCCGAGGATACTATCCCCTTGAGCGGGGTCGAGAGGATGCTGTGGTGATGAGAAAAACCCTATGAATCGTGACGAAGCGCTATTACGCGAAATGAATCTGTGGTCCACTCTGGCCTTGTTCCAGAGCCAACACGCTCCCCCCTCTTTAGCACAAGAAGAGTCGAGGCTTCCAACAAAGTTGCCGCCCACGGTTGTTCCTGTGACCCCTGAGACCAACCATGAGAAAGTGGCGGTCTTGACTCCGCCCTCTCCTGCGCCAAGCCACAGTACGAATATATCCACCTCACTCCTTGAGAGGGTGAATCAATGTACCGCTTGCGCTCTTCATGGTGTCAGAACACAGGCCATGGTGGGGCAGGGCAGTCAGAGTGCAACATGGTTATTGATTGCAGAGGCGCCCAGTGCTGAGGAGGATTTACATAACCTTCCTCTACAGGGAACGGCAGGAGAGGTGCTCAAGAATTTACTGCAGGCAGTAGAGCTCACTGCCTTGACCGACACCTATCATTGCTATCTCGTTAAGTGTCGTCCACAGCATAACCGTCCCCCCAGAGAAGAGGAGTTTATCGCCTGTCGTCAATACCTGATGGAGGAAATGGCACTCTTACAGCCCAGAGTCATCGTGTTAATGGGGAGGATCGTGGCTAAGTTATTACTTAACCTGGATGTGCCTTTGTCTGAAATGAGACAGAAAACTTACACCCTAGCTGGTATTAATACCATTGTTACCTTGGATATGGGTGCTTTATTAAGACAACCGCAGGAAAAATCCCGCGCCTGGCGGGATTTCATGTATGCCAAAAAACTGAGTATGTGAACGTTATTAATCAATATAATTGACGTGGCGGTAACGACGGTATAGCCAATACATCACCCCACTAATAAAGCCCGCTAATAATATCACGCTGGTATAAAAGGCCGCCTCACTTGGTAGCAATATCGCTTCTTTAAAATGCCTGATACCCAAAAAATGGTAGAGACGATTCAAGGGTTGGTCTGCACGAATCACTAGTGCGTAGACACCCATCATCAATAAAATACTGATGTTTTCATTAAAATTTTGGACTGCGATACTGTGTCCTGCGCCCATTAATTGATGGCCGCGATGTTGCAGTAAGGCATTCATAGGCACCACAAAAAATCCCCCCATGGCGCCAGCTAAGATTAAGAGAGCAATGGCTTTGTGCCAGTCATGAATGAACAACATGCCAAAAATCGCAAACCCCATAGCAATGCCCACTGGCAACACCTTCAGTGAGTTTTCGAGGGTGACCAGTTTGGCGGCCGCAATGGCGCCTATGGCGATGCCAATGGCAGATACGGCAGTGATTTGCGTGGCTTGTTCTAAAGAGAAATGAAGTTGTAGGCCGGCCCAGACTAACACAATGAGTCGTAAGGTTGAGCCCACGCCCCAAAACAAAGTGGTGACTGCGAGGGAGACTTTTCCTAAGGGATCCTGCCAAAGCATTTTAAAGGAGCGCGCAAAATCTAAAATAATATAAAAGGGATGATTGTTTTTAAGTTTATGATCCAGTTTTACCTGAGGGATTTTTAAATTAAATAAAGCAGCCAGAATATAGAGCACCAACACAATGAGTATGGAAAACTGTGGGCTATTGATGGTGGGTAGCATGAGAGATTCTAAGAGATGATTGAATGAACCATAAGCCCAAAAATGCTCGTTTAAAATCAGACCGCCTAATACGGCTCCCATAATAATGGCGAGTACAGTCAAACCTTCCATCCAGCTGTTAGCCACTACCAGTAGGGAGGAGGGGAGATACTCCGTTAAAATGCCATACTTGGCTGGAGAGTAAGCGGCTGCCCCTAAACCCACTAGTGCGTATGAGTAGAGGGGATTAACACCAAAGAGCATGGCGACGCAACCCAAGAGCTTGACCAAATTGCTGATAAACATCACCTGTCCCTTTGGTAGGGCATCGGAGAAAGCCCCTACAAAGGGCGCCAGGAGGATGTAGGAGACCACAAAAAACTGCTGCAGAATCGGTACATACTCCGGTGGTGCTGAAAGCATTTTAAGCAAGGCAATAGCCGCAAAGAGCAAAGTGTTATCTGCTAAGGCCGATAAAAACTGAGCGCTCAGAATGATATAAAAGCCACGATTCATGAATGTTAAAGCACTTCTGCGGCGTAATCAGCAAGACGTGATCTTTCGCCTCTTTGCAGTGTCACGTGTCCGCTGTGACGCCAACCCTTAAAGCGGTCTACCACGTAAGTTAATCCAGAACTGCCTTCGGTCAAGTATGGCGTATCAATTTGGGCAATGTTACCCAAACACACCACCTTGGTGCCAGGACCTGCCCGAGTAATTAAGGTTTTCATTTGTTTGGGGGTTAAGTTTTGCGCCTCATCAATAATTAAATATTTATTTAAGAATGTTCGACCACGCATAAAGTTTAAGGATTTAATTTTAATGCGCGAACGGATCAAGTCGCGCGTGGCAGCGCGTCCCCAATCACCCGCTTCATCATCATTTTTGTTTAACACATCAAGGTTATCCTCTAAGGCGCCCATCCACGGCATCATTTTCTCCTCTTCTGTGCCGGGTAAGAAGCCAATATCCTCTCCCACAGGAACGGTGACGCGCGTCATGATGATCTCTGAGTAGGTTTGATGCTCAAGGGTTTGCATGAGACCTGCGGCGAGAGTCAGTAATGTTTTACCCGTACCCGCCTGACCCAAAAGGGTCACGAAATCAATGTCAGGATCCATCAGGAGATTGAGAGCAAAGTTTTGTTCTCTGTTAGCGGCCATGATACCCCAGATATTATTTTTTTGTGAGGTGTAATCGCGAAGGGTTTGGAGGACGGCGAACTGGTTATTTTTTTCTTTGACGAAAGCATAAAAGGGAGTTTCAGCATCATCTTGATAGACGAACTCATTGAGTAAAAAAGAGCTCACCATGGGTCCTTTGATACGGTAGAGAGTTTTCCCCTGTTCTTGCCAGGACTCGATATCATTTCCATGGCTATCCCAAAATTCAGGGGCCAGCTCACGAGTTCCTGTGTAGAGTAAATCACTGTCTTCTAATACTTTATCGTTAAAGTAATCCTCTGCGTCCACGCCCAGTGCCCGGGCTTTAATGCGCATATTAATGTCTTTACTAACCAAAATTATCAAGCGGTTAGGTTGGGCATGTTTTAATTCCAGAGCAACCGCTAGAATTTGGTTGTCACCCTTTTCAGAATTCAAGGGCAATGAGAGCATCCCCCCTGTTACTGTTTGAAGAAATAAAGAGCCGGTGACATTTTTTTCGCCCTCTCTTGCCAGAGGAATTCCACTCGTAATATCGCCCTTGTCTTTGGTAATAATCTCATCTAAGAAACGACTCACTTGTCTTGCGTTGCGAGCTACCTCAGTCATCCCTTTTTTATTGTTATCGAGCTCCTCCAAAATAATCATGGGCAGATAGACATCATGCTCTTCAAATTGAAACAGAGAGGTGGGATCGTGTAACAATACATTGGTATCAAGAACAAACAGTTTTTTTTCTGTAGCGGATTGTTTAACCATGAACTCGGATTTCCTTAGGTATAGGTAAATATATAATTATAGGCTCTTAATACAGTCTAAAACCGCTTGAGCGTGTCCCGGAACGTTCACCCCGCGCCACTCTTGTCTGAGTTTTCCCTCACTATCGATGACAAAGGTACTGCGCTGAATACCTCTAACTTGTTTGCCATACATATTTTTCATTTTGATCACATCAAATAGTGTGCAGGCAATTTCATCGGCATCACTGAGCAGAGGAAAGGGATAGTCGAATTTACTTTTAAAGCGTTCGTGGGAGGCAATACTGTCACGGGAAATACCCATGACAGAACATTTTAATTGTTTGAATTCCTCATAAAGGGTTTTAAATTGTAAGCCCTCATCGGTGCAACCTGGTGTGTCATCTTTAGGATAAAAATATAACACTAATGGGGCTCCCCTCATGGCGCTCAACTGAAAGTTAAATCCCCCGGTGGCGGGAAGTGTGAAATCGGGTACAAGGCTCATTAATTCCATGTTGTATTATCCTCCTAAAATTGATATCAAATGATTGTTAGTGTTTTGACACATGAGAGATCCAGAACGACCTGGCACCTCAGCCCAATTGATTTCACACCAAGGTAGAGGGTCGGTAATTTGAGAAGCATAATCACTCATTGTGACAAATGTATACTTTTGTTTTTTCCAGCCGGTAATTAACTGATCCAATACTGAGAGTAACTTCATTCCCTCAAGTTCTGCATGCAGGGTAAATACTTCTAGTGCTTTATCAGATGTCTCGGTGTGCGAGAGAATGTGTTGGGCCACATTCGAGGCATCCAGTTGATTCAGTCCAATGAGCTCATCCAGGGTGGGTAGCGTCGTGGGGAGTTGGGGGCAGTTCAGTGGCTTACCATGGATCATGGGTAGAAATGGATAAGCGCCGCGGCAGTCTGAGGAGGCCTTAAAACCTTTGGTATCTAGCCATTGATAAGCGAAATCATTCATTTGCCAACCCGCTGCACCATGAATGGTGCAGGGTTTACCGAGAATATCTTCGATACGTTGCAAGGCTTTATTCATGAGCTCCAGCGTGTGGGCGTTACTTGCTTCTTTAATGCCATCTTGCCAGGTAATGTGATCCCAAGTGTGGATACCCACATCAAAACCTTGGGCTGCGGTATGTTGAATAATGGAACGTGCTCTTACACCAATATCAGGGGCAGGCAGAAGGGTCCCGTAGAGGAGCGTTTTGAGGCCGTAATGATCGAATACTGAGGTGCGCGAAACTTTATTTAAAAAGCCAGGCCTGAACACTCTTTTAATGGCGCGACCCGTGTTATCAGGGCCAAGGCTAAACAAAAATGTGGCAGGTACCTTGTGTGCGTTGAAACATTTCAGGAGGTTGGGCACCCCCTCTAACGTCCCCCTTAGCGTATCCACATCGATCTTTAATATTATTTTTGCTGTCATAGTTGTGACTATGGCTAATTTTTCTCGGATAAGCAACCCCCGAGGCATGATAGAATAGAGGGCTATATATTATTGGATCCACTTATTATGGCACGACAACTTCGTAATATTGCAATTATCGCTCACGTTGACCACGGTAAAACCACCCTGGTGGACAAGTTATTACAACAATCAGGTACCTTCGCTGCCCACCAATCGGTATCTGAGCGGGTAATGGATAGTAACGATCTTGAAAAAGAACGTGGGATTACGATCTTAGCTAAAAACTGTGCTGTGGAGTATGAAGGCACGCATATTAATATCGTGGATACCCCAGGACACGCCGACTTCGGTGGTGAAGTAGAACGAGTGCTGTCCATGGTGGATGGGGTGCTGTTACTGGTGGATGCCGTGGAAGGACCGATGCCGCAAACCCGTTTTGTGACGAGAAAAGCCCTGGCGCAGGGCTTAAAACCCATTGTGGTGGTGAATAAAATTGATCGCCCGGGTGCACGGCCAGATTGGGTGGTAAATCATACCTTTGATTTATTTGATAAGCTGGGCGCTACGGAAGAGCAACTGGATTTTCCCGTGGTCTACGCCTCAGCACTGCAAGGCTACGCCACCTTAGATCCAGCTCAATCAGCCACTGACATGAGAGCACTCTTTGATGCCGTGGTGAAATATGTGCCCGAGCGCCCAGGTAACCCAGAAGGATCCTTACAATTACAAATTATCTCTCTTGATTACTCGAGTTTTGTGGGCCGTATTGGTATTGGCCGCATTCACCGTGGCCGCATCAAGCCTAATCAGGAAGTGATGGTCATGCGCGGTCCTGATTCTACGCCTAAAAAAGCCAAAGTGAACCAAGTGTTGGGCTTTAAGGGACTGGAGCGTGTTCAGTTTGAGGTGGCTGAAGCGGGGGATATTGTGTTAATCAATGGTATTGAAGACATTGGTATTGGAGTCACCATTACCGATGTCAGTCAACCGGAGGCATTACCTATGCTGGCCGTTGATGAGCCTACTTTGACCATGAATTTTCAGGTAAATACCTCGCCCTTTGCTGGACAAGAGGGTAAGTTTGTGACAAGCCGTCAACTGCGTGAGCGGTTAGATCGTGAGTTATTAAGTAATGTGGCGCTACGAGTAGAAGACACGGATGATACTGACGTCTTTTTAGTGTCCGGGCGTGGTGAATTGCATTTAACGATTCTGTTAGAAAACATGCGTCGTGAGGGTTATGAATTGGCCGTCTCACGCCCTCGCGTGTTACTAAAAGAAGTGAATGGTCAAAAATGTGAGCCCTTTGAAATGCTGACCGTGGATGTGGAAGAAACACATCAGGGGCCTGTTATGCAGGCCTTAGGGGAAAGACGGGGCGACTTACAGGACATGCAGTCCGATGGCCGTGGTCGTGTGCGGTTAGATTACCGTATCCCTGCCCGCGGATTAATTGGTTTTCAATCGGAGTTTTTAACGCTCACCCGCGGTACTGGTTTAATCAGCCACGTGTTTGATGATTATGATCAAATGAAGCCAGATATTCCAGCTCGCCATAACGGGGTATTGATTTCCGCTGAGCAGGGTGAGGCTGTGGCCTATGCTCTATGGAAATTGCAAGATCGGGGCCGCATGTTTGTGGTGCCAGGAGATCGAGTTTATGAGGGCATGATTATTGGTATTCACAGTCGTGACAATGATTTAATTGTGAACCCGGTTAAAACCAAACAATTGACCAACATCAGAGCGGCTGGAAAAGATGAGGCCGTGATTTTAAATGCCCCCGTTGTACTGACTTTGGAGTCGGCCATTGAATTTATTGCCGATGATGAATTGGTGGAGATTACCCCTGATAGTATACGTTTAAGAAAACGCTACTTGCTCGAGCATGACCGTAAAAAAGCAGCAAGAGGCGCTGAGTAAAATCCTATATTAACCCTCTCACTCTATTAGGATTAAGGGAGTTTTAGTGGCTAAGATTATTGGTTTTGCAGGCTATTCTGGTTCTGGAAAAACGACACTCATTGAGCAATTGATACCCCTCTTGGTGGCAAGGGGTTTACGGGTATCAGTGATTAAGCATGCTCACCATCGCTTTGACATTGATGTGCCCGGCAAAGACTCCTGGCGTCACCGCGAAGCGGGGGCCACGGAAGTATTAGTGTCCTCCAGTCATCGCTGGGTGCTGATGCATGAGTTGCGCCATGAAGTGGAGCCTGACCTGGATCAATTACTGGCTAAGCTTACGGATCCTGACATTGTTATTGTAGAAGGCTTTAAGACCCATCCCATCAAGAAAATCGAAGTATGGCGAGAGAGTACTGGGCACCCTCGGATTGCGCCAACGGATCCCTTTGTGGTGGCTATTGCCAGTGACCAGAACACCACGGATAATTTAATTCAACTTGATATTAATCAGCCCCAAGCCATTGTAGATTTTATTTTAGAAATGACTTAACTCATCAAGGTTATTACACCATGAATGTTACCGTTAAATATTTTGCGTCCCTAAGGGAAAAACTAAACCTCTCTGAAGAGCAATTAACGCTACCTCAGGGGGTTAATCAGGGTGATCAATTAAAAGCTTTTTTATGTTTGAGGGGCCCGCAATGGCAGAAAGTATTTCAGGAGACAGGCCCCTTACAAATCGCTATTAATCAAGAAAGAGCTTCATGGCAGGATATTTTTTCTGATAATGATGAAATAGCTCTTTTCCCGCCCGTCACAGGAGGGTAAACTGTGTCTGTTAGGATCCAAACCAATTCCTTTGATTTAGGGGTTGAAGTTAACGCACTCAAGGCCGGACATCACCAAGTAGGTGCCGTGGTGGGCTTTGTGGGGTCGGTGAGGGAGATGGGGACACTGGGTCAACTCACTCATCTTGAGGTGGAGTATTATCCTGGTATGACAGAAAAGTCCATGGTTAGCCTAGAGAATGAAGCTCGTTCTCGTTGGTCACTCATCGACACATTAATGATTCATCGAGTGGGACGCCTTGCGGTGGCTGAGGATATTGTGTGTGTGGTGGTATTAAGTGAGCATCGCGTTGAGGCCTTTGAGGCCGCTCAGTTTCTTATGGATGCCTTAAAGTCCACGGTGCCTTTTTGGAAAAAAGAAGTGACCCAGGATCAAGAGAAGTGGGTAGATGCAAAACACAGTGATGAAGTAGCCTATTTACGTTGGGGTCAGAGCTAAGCCATGCGGTTCATTTATTTTACATGCTGTATATTAGGATTAAGTAGCTGTGCGGTTGGGCCGGACTTTAAGAGTCCTGCTGCACCACAGGTTATTTCCTACGTTAAAGAAGGGAATCCCTCTGCCATTTCGGCGAATGAGAAGGATACTCATGGCGCTACCCAACATTTATCAGAGGCCAGCGTTAAAAAAGAATGGTGGCAAGCCTTTGGTAACGAGCAGTTAAACCAGATGGTACAAGTGGCTCTTCATCACAATCCCAACTTAGAGTCCTTACAACAAACTCTGGTGAGCGCTACGCAAAATGCACTGGCTCTTGATCGATCCTTATCCTTGCCTGGTGTGAACGCCAATCTCTCTGAAACCAAACAGCGTTTTAATCCGGCATCCTTCGGTCAACCCAGTCCACCTAGTATTTTTAGTTTAACTAATGCCTCGGTCAACGTTGCTTATAATTTAGATTTATTTGGCGGAGTGCGCCGACAATTGGAAGCCAGTTATGCCGAGGCGCAAAGTCAAGCGTACACCTATGAAGCTGCAAAAATAACGTTGATTGCTAATGTGATTACCACCGCTATATCGCGGGCGCAAGTGAAGAATCAACTGGTACTCACCCGTACCATGATTCAGCAGCAGGAGGAGCTCTTCGGCATCACCAAAACACGTTATCAGTTAGGAGCTCTCTCGCCATCGGACGTGGCGAGCGCCAAGGAGTCCCTCGCGCAAATGAGACAGTCGTTGCCTGCGTTGATCAGCCGTTATCAGCGTCTTGATCATCAGTTAGCAGTTTATTTAGGGCAAACTCCAGCACAAAGTCGGTTGGCTGATCTTGATCTGTCAACTATACAACTACCGCAAGACCTCCCTTTATCAGTGCCTTCAACGCTTATTCGCCAACGCCCTGATATTTTAAATGCCGAGGCACTTCTTCATGCGGCCACGGCGCAAGTGGGGGTGGCTCTCTCCGGTGAATACCCCAATATCACGTTAAATGCCACCTACGGCACACTCTCAGCTAACCCCAACTCCATCTTTTCTAGAAATTCAGCGGTGTGGAGCTTGTCCTCTGGTATCGTCCAGCCATTATTTCACGGTGGGGCCTTAGAAGCGCAAACGGCGGCTGCTAAAGCCTCCTTAAAAAGTGCAGCCTTAACCTATCAACAAACGGTGTTGAATGCTTTCCAGAATGTGGCTGATAGCCTGACTACCCTTGAAGCGGACGGGCAAAATCTAGACCAAAGCCACCAAAGCTTTGAAGCTACCCTGGAGGAATTGAGTGTGATGCAAACGCAGTTTGAGACGGGGTCCATGAGCTATATTCAATTGCTGAATGCAAAACTTCATCAAGAACAATCTGCAATTGGTTTACTGCAGGCGCAAGCGGATCGCCTGAATGATACGGCGGCTTTTTTCTTGGCCTTGGGTGGCGGATGGAATAGCGACACGCTTTCTTCTAAACAATAACTTATTCGGTATTGAAGAGAAAAACAATGGACAGTCAACAGGGCACAAAGCAATCTTTAACCAGACGACGCATGATGATCATGTTAATTTTCGTGGTCATTTTAATGGGTGCTATCGTTGGGTTTAATTTATTCAAACAATATGCCATCAAAAAATACATGAGTGCTGCGGGGGTTCCTGCGCAAAGTGTTACAGCCATGAGGGTGTCTACTAGTCAATGGGTCCCTACTGTGGAAGAGGTAGCAAGCTTAAGAGCTCTGCACGGTGTCACCCTCAGTACTGAGTCGGCGGGCCTCATTAAACAGGTGTTGTTTCATTCCGGTCAACGAGTAAAAGAGAAGCAAATCTTAGTGGTGATCAATAATGATAACGAGTTAGCGCAATTACAAGTGCTAAAAGCGGCTCTCAATTTAGCCAAACTCGTTCTTGAGAGAGATCGCAAACAATATCGCGTCAAAGCCATCAGTTTGTTACAACTTCAAAATGATGAGGCGGATTATCACAGTAAACTCGCGCAGGTAGCTGCGCAAAAGGCCTTGGTGGAGAAAAAAATCATCCGTGCCCCCTTTGCAGGACGAGTGGGTATTACTTCGGTAAATCCCGGGCAATATGTTAATGTGGGGGATAAAATTGTGAATTTAGAGCAAACATCTCCTCTGTTAGCTGATTTTAACGTTCCGCAATCGCTGTTAAGTGTGCTCAAAGTCAAACAGAGTATTTCAGTGACCACCGATGTGTGGCCTAACACCACTTTTAAGGGTGAAATTGATGCCTTAAGTTCTGATATTGATCAGGCTACCCGCAATATTGCTATCCAAGGAGTTATCCATAATGTGCAGGAACGCCTATTGCCTGGCATGTTTGTGATGATTCATTGGCAATATGGTGAGCCTCGGAATTACCTTACTCTGCCACAAAGTGCCATTAGCTTTAACCCTTACGGAGCCACGGTGTTTGTGGTGAAGGAGGGGGCAGCAGGTAAGGCCACCGCCGAGCAGGTATTTGTGACCACCGGGGCCACAAGAGGCGATCAAATTGCCGTTCTCTCAGGCTTGAAGCCAGGCGATTTAGTGGTGACGAGCGGGCAATTAAAGTTAAAAACAGGGATTCCTGTGACTGTCTCTCACCTTGTTGAGCCAGCCAATAATCCCGCCCCCACACCACAAGAACATTAATAGGATTGCAATAATGTCTTTTACAGATATTTTTATACGAAGACCCGTTTTGTCAGTGGTGGTGAGTTGTTTTATTCTGGTATTGGGTTTGCGTTCTATTTTTGGTTTACCCGTTAACCAATATCCGCGGACACAAAATGCTGTGGTTACCATTACCACTAATTATTTTGGCGCTGATGCCAGAACCGTGGCCGGTTTCATCACCCAGCCCCTAGAGTCCGCCATTGCGCAAGCTCAGGGGATAGATTATTTGTCCTCAAACAGTTTATTAGGGACCTCCATCATTACCGCCACACTGCGTCTTAATTACGATCCAAATAAAGCGCTAACAGAGATCAACACTCAGGTAAACACCGTACTGAATCAATTGCCAACGGGTACTCAGCAACCGGTGTTATCCGTCAAAATTGGCGAAACCATTGACTCGATGTATATGGGTTTTTACAGTGATGTATTGCCCACTAATAATGTTACGGATTTTTTATTACGGGAAGTGAAGCCCCAACTAGATTCTATTGAAGGCGTGCAAACCGCAGAGATTTTAGGCGCGCGTAATTTTGCGCTACGGGCGTGGTTGATTGATAGCAAGATGGCAGCCACTGGGGTGAGTGCGGCAGAGGTGGCCGCAGCCTTAGCTGCTAACAATTACTTGGCTGCGATTGGGTCATCCAAGGGACAGGCCGTCAGTATTGATTTAACGGCGAATACCGATTTACACAGTGTAGAGGAATTTAACAATCTGATTGTCAAACAATCGGGTAATACCATTGTGCGATTGAAGGATGTGGCCAAGGTAGTGTTAGGCGCTGATAACTACGATTTTAATGTGGCCTTTGATGGTCAGAAATCTGTATTTATCGGCATTAAAGTGGCGCCTAATGCCAATGTGCTCGATGTAGCCCAGCGTGTGCGTAAAGTGTTCCCCTCTATTAAAGCTAAACTGCCCACCGGGCTCACTGGCAATATTGTCTATGATTCCACTCAATATATTACAACCTCCATACATGAGGTAGCGAAAACCCTCATTGAGGCCTTAATTATTGTGACTTTAGTGATTTTTGTGTTCTTAGGAAATCTGCGGGCGGTAGTCATTCCTGTGGTGGCTATGCCCTTATCCTTAATCGGCACCTTTTTGGTTATGTTAATCTTGGGTTACTCCATTAACCTCTTAACGTTACTTGCCTTGGTTCTTGCCATCGGTCTTGTGGTGGATGACGCCATTATTGTGGTAGAAAACGTCGATCGCCATATGAATGAGGAAGGCAAGTCTGCTTGGGAGGCCTCGCTCTTAGCAGCCAGGGAATTGGGAGGACCCATTTTAGCGATGACGGTTGTGCTCATAGCAGTCTATATTCCCATTGGTTTTCAAGGAGGGTTAACGGGGGCACTATTTACCGAGTTTGCTTTTACCCTAGCTGGGGCGGTGACTGTCTCTGGGATTATTGCACTTACTCTCTCGCCCATGATGTGCTCTAAATTTTTTACCAATAACCAGCATGGTAACGCCTTTGCCCATTGGATTGACCGTCAGTTTGAAAGGGTTCATCAAGGCTATCAGCGGGTGTTAACGGCGCTGTTAAAAACCGAGTCAGTTCTTGTGGTCATGGGGGTATTATTATTGCTTGGCGCGGTCTATTTATTTATGACCTCCGCGAAGGAGTTGGCGCCCACGGAAGACCAAGGTATTGTTCTCTACTCCATGACCGGGCCTCCTAACCCCTCCTCCGATGAGATGCAACACTATGCTGATGAATTGCATCGTATTGCCAAAACCGAACCCGAGTATATGCAAATGTTTCAAATAACGGGCTCACCTGTGATTAATCAGGGTATTGGTGGAGTGGTATTTAAACCTTGGGACCAACGTAAGAGGAGCGCTGAGGTCTTGCAAAAAGACCTGCAAATGAAATGGGGTGCTTTACCAGGAGCTCGGGTGGCGGCCTTTCAGTTTCCGCCATTGCCCGGCACTCAAGGGCTACCCGTCCAGTTTGTGATTAACACCACCGATTCTTTTGCTAATTTAAATGAAGTCGCACAAAAAGTGTTGGATGAGGCCAGAAATAGTGGGATGTTTTTCTTCATTGATAAGGATCTTAAAATTGATAAGCCCCAGTCTACCTTTGTGGTGGACCGAAATATGGCGAGTAATCTTGGGTTAACGCAAAAGGATATTGCCACGACTTTAAATAGTGCGTTGGGAGCAGGCTATATAAATTACTTTTCAATAGAAGGACGCTCCTACAAAGTGATCCCGCAGGTGGAGCAGGTGGAGCGTCTTAATCCTGACCAGTTGTTAGATTTACACTTTAAAACGGCCAGTGGCCAAATGGTCAGTGCCCGCTCCATTGGTAAAATGACCCAAGAGGTAGTGCCTGAGGTGGTGAGCCACTTTCAGCAACTCAATGCTACCACCATTGCCGGAGTTGCGACGCCCTTTGTCACCCAAGATCAAGTCTTAGCGTTCCTTAAAAAAACCACCTTAAAATATGCGCCCTCAGGATACAACATTGATTATTCTGGCGCCTCAAGACAATATGTGAAGGAGTCAGGAAGTTTTGTTGTGACGTTACTTTTTGCTGTATTAATGGTGTATTTAGTGTTATCAGGGCTCTTTGAGAGCTTTAGAGACCCCATAGTGATTCTCTTTTCAGTGCCCATGGCTTTATTTGGCGCATTAATTTTTATTAATTTAGGCGTCACCACTTTAAACATTTATACCCAGGTTGGGCTAGTTACCCTAATGGGACTCATTAGTAAACATGGAATTTTAATTGTGCAGTTTGCCAATCAAAAACAACAGGAAGGCCTGTCTAAACTAGACGCGATAATTAGTGCTGCTACTATTCGTTTGCGACCTATTTTAATGACCACCGCGGCCATGGTGTTAGGGGTGTTACCCCTAGTGATAGCCAGCGGTGCCGGGGCGGCTGGGCGCCGGGCCATGGGAATTGTGATTTTTTCAGGGCTATCCATTGGCACGTTATTTACGTTATTTGTGGTGCCTGCGGTATATTTGGTCCTGGCTCAAACGCACCAAAGGGCACAGGACTAAGTCCTACTATTTATCCACAAAGGCGCGTTCGATCACGTAGTCACCAGGCTCTCCAACGCCTTGAGAGATATTGAAACCCCGCTCATCAAGAAGCTTTGAGATGTCTTTGAGCATGCCTGGACTGCCACAAATCATTGCTCGGTCAACCTGTGGGTCAAGGGCTGGTAGGCCAATATCCTTGAATAATTGTCCCGTTTCAATGAGGGTAGTGACGCGTCCTGTGGTCTCAAACTCTTCCCGTGTGACAGTGGGGTAGTAAATCAGTTTTTGTCTAACCTCTTCACCAAAGAACTCATTGTTAGGTAGCTCATGCTTGATGAAGTCGCGATAAGCGAGCTCCGATACTTGCCTCACGCCATGCACGAGAATCACTTTATCAAAACGCTCATAGGTTTCAGGGTCTTTAATAATACTCATAAAGGGCGCCAACCCCGTGCCGGTAGCAAAGAGATACACATGTTTACCAGGCAGTAGATCATGAATGACAAGGGTGCCAACCGGTTTTTTACTAACGAGCACACTGTCGCCCACTTGAATGTGCTGTAGGCGTGACGTTAATGGACCATTGGGCACTTTGATACTGAGAAACTCTAAATGCTCTTCATAATTGGCACTCGCAATACTATAGGCGCGGGTTAAGGGTTTCCCCTCCACCTCAAGGCCGATCATAACAAAATGCCCGTTTTCAAAACGAAGCCCTGCATCACGGGTTGTGGTAAAACTAAATAGTGTGTCGTTCCAATGATGAACTGAAAGTACTTTTTCTGTGCCAAAAGCTGCCATAATTTAAATAACTGAATGATTAATAAATAGAATTCAACATTATAATAGTAATTAACTTTCCAATAAAGAACGATTCCTTATATTGATATGCATGATTTGTTTAAGCAACACCTCTTGAGCTGGCAAGAGAGGGGACTTTTGCGGCAAAGAAAAATTATTTCTACCCCACAAAGCCCTCATTTGGTGGCAGACGGAACAGCCCTTTTATCTTTTGCCAGTAACGATTATTTAGGTTTAGCCAGTGAACCCGAAGTAATTAAAGCCATGCAGGACGCCCTAGCTCAGTATGGCGCAGGGTCAGGGTCCTCGGCCATGGTGAGTGGTCATAACACGTTAATTCATGAGCTAGAGTTAAGCTTTGCGCAATATCATAACTTACCAAAGGCCTTACATTTTTCTACGGGATATATGGCTAACCTGGGTGTATTAAAGGCCTTGGCCTTAGAGGATACGGCTTTTTTTTCCGACGCATTAAACCATGCGAGCTTAATTGACGGATTGCGTTTGAGTAAAGGCAGTACCCTGCATATTTATCCTCATCTTGATGTGGATAATTTAGAACAGGCACTCAAGAGCTCAAGGCAGAGTAATAAATGGATAGTCACCGATGGCGTATTTAGTATGGACGGCGATATAGCGCCCCTCGATCAATTACTGAATCTTGCTGAGCGCTATGATGCGTTTATTTATGTGGATGATGCCCATGGTTTTGGCGTATTGG
Source organism: Ferrovum sp. JA12 (assembly GCF_001431705.1). Classification (NCBI taxonomy): domain Bacteria; kingdom Pseudomonadati; phylum Pseudomonadota; class Betaproteobacteria; order Ferrovales; family Ferrovaceae; genus Ferrovum; species Ferrovum sp. JA12. The sequence continues at coordinate 539,969 of NZ_LJWX01000002.1, forward strand.
GGACAAGTGGGCGCGGCATATTGGAGCATTTTTCGCTCAATTCACCACGTCTTTTATATATGGCCACTCTCGGTAAGGCGATGGGGGTGTTTGGCGCCTTGGTGGCAGGTGACGAGGTGCTAATCGATTGGATTATGCAACAATCAAGAACCTATATTTTTACCACGGGTACGCCCGCGACTCTTGCTGCGGGAGCTCTCAAAGCTTTATCAATTCTTGAGAAGGACTCGAGCTATAATTATCAGTTAAAAAAATTAATCGCTTATTTGTCTAGTCAACTAGCTCACTTTACACAGTATACCAATGTCTCCCACAGTGCCATCCATCCATTAATTATGGGTGAGAGTCATGTTGTGATGAGGGTAATGGAAAAATTATTAGGGGAGGGTATTTGGGTGCCGGCCATCAGACCCCCCACCGTGCCCCCTGGGAGTGCGAGATTGAGAATTAGTCTTTGTGCTAATCATAAGTTGAGTGATATTGATCGTTTGGTGGACGTGTTAACAAAGGTGTTATGAAAAAAACTATCAGTAGTTGGGACGAGAGAAGTTTACAGGCCGTATGGCATCCTTGTACGCAAATGAAGTTTCATGAAGGCTTTGCACCTGTTGTAATTAAAGAGGCCCGTGGAGTAAAACTCTTTGACGAAGCAGGGAACAGTTATATTGATGCCATCAGCTCTTGGTGGGTGAATTTATTTGGTCACCAAAATGAGCGTATTAAACAAGCCGTGATTGAACAATTAAACCAGGTTGAACATGTGATGTTGGCGGGTTTTAGCCATAAACCGGTAATTGAACTCTCAGAGCGGCTCAGTGCTAAAACCAATTATCAGCTGGGCCATGCTTTTTATGCCTCCGATGGCGCCTCGGCCACGGAGATTGCACTGAAGATGAGCGTCCATTACTGGCGCAATAAAGGTTTTCCCCACAAGCACCAGTTTTTAGCCTTGAAAAATAGTTACCACGGTGAAACCATGGGGGCCTTGGGCGTGACGGATATTGATCTCTTTAAACAGGCTTACCAGGATTTAATTCACATTGCGCCATTACTCCCAGTGCCCTATAGCCATGAGGCCCATGAAATAGAGCAATGCTTGGCTGTGGCGCAGACCTATCTTGAGGAGCATCATCAACAACTGTCTTCCATGATTGTGGAGCCCTTGGTTCAAGCGGCCGCTGGCATGCTTTTTTATCCAAAGCAATATCTTGCAGGACTATCACAACTGGCTAAAGCCTATCAAGTCCATTTGATTGTTGATGAAATTGCCATGGGCTTTGGGCGCACGGGTAGTTTTTTTGCTTATCAACAAAGTACGGCCCAGCCTGACTTTATTTGTTTATCAAAGGGCATCACTGGTGGATTTTTACCTCTGTCAGCAGTGTTAACCACCGAGGAGGTATATCAAGAATTTTACAGTCATGATATTGCGCATGGTTTTTTACATTCCCATTCCTACACCGGTAATCCCTTAGCCTGTCGAGCGGCCCTTGAAGTGTTAAATATTTTTGATGAAGAGAGGGTACTCCAGACTAACCAATCACGGCTTGAACTATTAAACCAATTAGTATTACCCCTTGTGCACCATCCCCGAGTGAACTCTTGGCGTCAACTGGGTATGATTTGGGTTTTTAGTATTGATACACAAAACCCTTCCTTTGCTAGAGAGTGTTATCAGTTGGGTTTACGCCACCATATTCTCATTCGACCCATCGGCAACCAGCTTTATTTTATGCCGCCCTACACCATCACCGATGAGGAATTTATTGAGTTGGTCACAGGAACCTTATGCGTATTAAATGGAGTATCGGGATGAAGCAGAGTGCGTTTTTCATTACCGGCACTGATACCGAGGTGGGAAAAACCACTTTTAGTGTCTTATTGCTAGATTATTTAGCGCACCAAGGCCTTAGAGTTTGTGGTTTTAAACCCGTGGCCTCAGGCGCCACATGGCGTCATGGTCAATTAGAAAATGATGATGTAATGGCATTACAGGGTGCCTCAAATACCGCCATTGAGCGCCATAAGATTAATCCCTATTGCTTTGAACCTGCTATAGCGCCACACCTCGCCGCCCGGGAGGCGGGGATTGAGATAGATTTTGCAGTTATTCACAATCACTTTACCCAAGTGGCCTCGAGAGTGGATTGTGTGGTGGTTGAGGGGGCAGGGGGGATATTGGTGCCCCTGGCGGGCGAGAGGCTCACTATTGATCTGTGCCTTGAACTCCGTCTACCGGTAATTATTGTGGTAGGCATGCGTTTGGGATGCATCAATCATGCACTCTTAACGGAGCAATGTGTTGTCAGCCAGGGTTTGCGTGTGGTGGGATGGGTGGCGAATCAGATTCATCCAAACATGGGTTACTATGAGGAGAACAAGGCGACATTAATAGCATTAATGCGCTCGCCACTCTTGGCTGAAATTCCTTATCAACACGCAGATAAGAAAAATATCATATGGTATAAGGGAGAGGTGTTTAATCATGATTAAATATGGTTATACTATTTTGCTGAATTCTGTTAACAGTTAATTTTAGATCATGTTATTAGGTTTTGTCGTAGCGTATTGGATTATTTCGGTGGCCATTGGTCTGTGGGTGGCCTTACGCGTTCACAATACGGCAGACTATGCCGCAGCTGGACATAGCATGCCTCTTCCTGTGGTGACAGCCACGGTGTTTGCTACCTGGTTTGGCTCTGAAACGGTATTGGGTATTCCTGCCACTTTTTTAAAGGAAGGTTTACATGGCGTGGTGGCCGATCCCTTTGGCTCCTCCCTATGTCTCGTCTTAGTGGGGTTGTTTTTTGCAGTCAAGCTTTATCGTAAAAAACTGCTTACCATTGGTGACTTCTATCGCCACCAATACGGTCGAAGTGTTGAAGTATTGGTGACACTTTGTATTGTTATCTCTTACTTGGGTTGGGTGGCCGCACAAATTAAAGCCTTAGGGCTCGTTTTTAATGTGGTGTCAGAGGAGGCCATTTCTAAGGATACGGGTATGATCATTGGTGCGGCCACCGTCATGATCTATACGCTCTTTGGCGGGATGCTCTCAGTGGCCATCACTGATTTTATCCAAATGATTATTATTATGGTGGGGATGCTTTACATTGGTTGGGATTTGAGTGTCCCCGCGGGGGGGGTCGCTAATGTGATTCATCATGCCAGCCTCGAGGGTAAATTTAACTTCTGGCCCAAGGCTAACCTGACCGATATGGTGGCTTTTTTTACTGCCTGGATCACCATGATGTTAGGCTCCATCCCGCAACAGGATGTGTTTCAACGGGTAACCTCCTCCAATAACGAAAAAACTGCCCGCAATGCCTCGGTGTTGGGTGGCAGTTTGTATTTTCTGTTCGCCTTTGTCCCCATATTTTTAGCCTATTCTGCTACGCTCATTGCACCAGATTTAGTGAGTCAATATTTAAATACCGATTCACAATTAATCCTGCCAAAATTAATCTTAGAAAAAGCACCACTTTTTGCCCAAATCATGTTCTTTGGAGCCTTATTGTCAGCCATTAAAAGCTGTGCCTCCGCCACATTGCTAGCTCCCTCAGTGACTTTTGCAGAAAATATTGTGAAGGGTTTTTATAAAACCATGACCGATGATCAATTACTCAAAGTGATGCGTATCATTGTGTTCTGTTTCACAGTTCTTGTTACTTATATTGCTATTCACTCAGAACTGTCAATTTTTAAAATGGTAGAAAACGCCTATAAAATTACCTTAGTAGCCGCCTTTGTTCCATTGGTCTGTGGCCTTTACTGGAAAAGAGCCACACCTCTTGGCGGGCTTTTGTCTGTGGTGTTGGGCGGTGGAGTATGGTTGATTGGCGAGTGGGTCACGCCAGAGGCGGCCATCCCACCCCAATTAGCGGGGCTCTTGGCCAGTTGTATTGGCATGGTGCTAGGCTCTCTCGTGGTGAATCGTAAATTAGTGCAAAGTGCTTAGTTATAGCCTTCAACCATATAAACTAATGATTAATCAAGTGGACAGTAACAATAAAAATTAGCTCTGTTTTATTTTGCTGGTAGTCATTACTTTTAAAGAGTAAACCTAAAACGGGAATAGTAGAGAGTACCGGAAAAGCCTGAAGTAATTGACTAATATTGTTTTGTAATAATCCTGCAATTACCAGACTGTCGCCGTCATTCAGTTCGATATTCGTATTGGCTTTACGCGTCATAATTGTGGGAATGGTGGTTAGATTATTGCCTGTACCATAGGTAGTAGAGGAGACAGCGAGCTCGGAAACTTCAGAGTTAATGGCCAATAATACTCGTTTACTAGAAATAATATTGGGGGTAAATTGTAAGCTGACTCCATAATTTTCCTCCTGCAACGATACTGAACTCACACCGAGATTCGTGGCAATGGGGATGGGGATAAATAATTTACCTCCCGCAAGAAAACTCGCCATTTTTCCATCTAAGGAGATAATATTAGGTTGCGCTAGAATTTTTGCGTGATTACTTGATAACTGGGCATCTATTATCTCAGTGATACCTCCTTTTAAAATTGTTAATTGCCCTAAGGCGCCCGTCCCAAAATGACTCATTGCGCCTAGACTGTGGGTTGTGTTGGAGCCATACAATTGTGAGCCCCATCGTTGCTCAAAGTTCTTTTGAATTTCAATGACTTTAACATCCAACTCAATTTCAGGATTGTTCTTGACCGCTAGTAAATTCGTCACATGATTCTTGTAAGTATGATTGAGTAATAAAAGAACACTATTTTTGACCAAGGTTGATGAGGCTTCTCCGGACACAATAATCTGATCGAAAAGAGATTTGATATGAATGTTTTTTTCCTCAGGATAAAGCTCCTTCACTTTGTCGGTAATAGCGGATATGTCTGCCACCACCTCCACCCTGACTTTAATCTGCGCCTTTCCTCGCCAAATCAGTATTGAGGTCTGTCCCAACTCTTTACCCACCAAGCATAAACTCTCCTGAGTTACGTTTTGAACGTCCGCCACTTTGCTATTGGCAACAATGATTTTATTCATTTTGCCCAGGGTTAATACTTGATTTTCTCCCACCGTAATCACCACAGAACGGTCTGAGTCTTCAGCCCATACCAAGTGACCGCCTGCTAATGAAATACCTAAAATAAGAACATGGGCAACGAAATCATAGAGTTTTCTGGATACCATTGTGGTTACTTATCCTCAAAATCATGGACCTACTATGGTGAAGGAAGCGATGTGTTTTAATGAGATGTAAAAGAGTAATTAACTCTCTTTTTTAACCCATACTCACCCCGGCGATGACAAGTAATAGAATGCGAGGGTATTTATTTAGGAGTGCAATTCCACATTTTCTGCCAATAATACTGTTATGGTCAGTATCACTAATGCTTTTGATACGCTAAGCAAGGATGATATTTGTGCGAGAGGGGATTGGGGAAATACCTCCCTAATGGCCAAAACTTAGTCACGATCGTAATACGATAAATTTTAGGGTCTTAGGATGTAAATTTTAGGAGGCTTTATGGTTACTCTTTCGATTGCTTCAGTTCATGGTGATACTCATTTAATCGGGGCTGTAGAAGCGTGACCCCACGGCGAAAAGGAATCGATTGAAGTTAACCGGTCAGTCAACCGATGCCATCCATATGCTTCCTATTTCGCTGAGGACTAGACAATATTTATTGCCCAAGTTTTTTAGTTAATTTCATGATCATTGCTGCTAAATCATGGGCTTCTTCTGCAGTAGCCAATTCCCCTGGCATGGCGCCATAACCGTTGGCAATGTGCTGCGTGAGAGTACTCACAGCCTCTGGATTCTCTGGGTATTTTTGAGAAATTAAGACATAGGCGGGACCTACTTTATTTTGATTAATCTCATGGCACTCTAAGCATCGAAGGTGGTGAGATAATATATAGCGAGTAAGTACCTCTTCGGTTCCTGCGTTCACAAAGATGGTACTGGGTGTTGTGTGGGGTTGTTGAGGATGCAGGCTCATCCTATTGCCCATCATCATCGTACTGCGCGCTAAGCGCATGTGCATGAAATTGGTGACAATGATGAAGAGTAGGATGGAACCGATAAAAAGAAAAATAAAAGCATTTTTTTTCATGGAAAGATTATCTCAATTTTTTGATACTGGGCATCATAACATTAAAGATTAAGTAATCTAATCTAAAAATCATTGATTTAATACTATATTTCTATTATTATAGAAATATGGAAAATAAACAGGCCGTCATGGCACTCACATCCTTAGCGCAGGAATCGCGCTTGGAGATCTTTCGCTTGTTAATAAAGGCAGGTCCCGTTGGTATGGCAGCTGGGAGAATTAGTGAGGTGTGTCACATTCCTCCCTCCACGCTGTCTTTTCATTTAAAAGAACTGGTGATTGGCGGCATGATCGCCTCCCGCCATGAGGGACGCTTTGTTATTTATACCGCTAATTTTGACAAGATGAATAGTCTCATGGCTTTTTTAACGGAAAATTGCTGTTTAGGGGAGAGTTGTCAACAGCCCAGCCATTTAGTTTGTGAACCACATAGTACTTAGGAGAAATGATGTCTCAGGTGTATAACGTACTCGTTATTTGTACCGGTAATTCAGCACGCAGTATCTTGGGCGAAGTGTTGTTTAATGCCTTGGGTAAAGGAAGATTCAGAGCCTACAGTGCAGGAAGCACCCCTAACGGGCAGGTAAACCCTATGGCCATAGCGCTATTGCAAGAAATGGGCTTACCCACCGAGGGTCTCAGAAGTAAAAGTTGGGATGAGTTTGCCGTTGAGGGTGCTCCTCATTTTGATTTTATATTTACGGTCTGCGATAACGCTGCCGGAGAAGTCTGCCCTGTGTGGTCAGGACATCCTGTGACGGCCCATTGGGGGATTCCTGATCCCGCTCATGTTGAGCCCCTTGAAGCCAGAGCTCATGCCTTCAGAAAAGCCTACAGTCAATTAGCCAGACGTATTCAGTTATTCATGGAGTTACCCATTGAAAAACTTGACCGGTTAGCTCTACAGAATGAATTGACTAGCATTGGTCGAGTTCAAGAGTAGGGGAGGCCATGAGTATTTTTGAACGGTATTTAACCCTATGGGTATTTTTGTGCATTATTACTGGTGTATTATTAGGCCATTTTTTTCCGGTGCCATTTCATGTGTTAGCTGCCCTTAAAATTGCAGAGGTGAATGTGCCTGTGGGGTTATTAATCTGGGTCATGGTGATTCCCATGTTGCTCAGAGTGGACTTTGCAGCCATGGGTGCTATTAAATCTCATTGGCGTGGTATCAGCATTACACTCTTTATTAATTGGGGCATCAAACCCTTTTCCATGGCGTTACTGGGCTGGATTTTTATTCGCCATGTGTTTATGTCTTATTTGCCTGGCAATCAGGTGGATAGCTACATTGCGGGACTCATCTTGTTAGCTGCTGCGCCATGCACTGCCATGGTGTTTGTGTGGAGTCGCTTAGTCAATGGTGAGCCCCTATTTACCTTAAGCCAGGTGGCTCTCAATGACGCTATTATGATCTTTGCCTTCGCTCCCATGGTAGCCCTATTATTAGGAATTTCGTCTATCACCATCCCTTGGCAAACCTTAATGACCTCCGTGATTCTCTACATTATTGTGCCCGTGGCCATTGCCCAATTATGGCGTCAAAGAATCGTTCATCAACAGAATTTACTAGAAAAAACCTTGCAAACCTTGGGTCCTGTTGCCATTGGTGCATTACTGTTAACCTTGATTTTATTGTTTGCCTTTCAGGGTAACGAGATAATTGAGCAACCTCTCATTATTGCCATGCTAGCTGTCCCCATTACCATTCAAGTTTATTTTACTTCCACCTTAGCCTATTGGTTAAATAAGCAATGTGGGGAAATGTATTGTGTAGCAGGTCCTTCAGCCTTAATTGGTGCCAGTAACTTTTTTGAATTAGCGGTAGCCACCGCCATCAGTCTATTTGGTTTTAAATCCGGTGCGGCGCTTGCCACCGTGGTGGGCGTTTTAATTGAAGTGCCAGTGATGCTCAGTGTCGTGTACTGGGTGAAAAAAAGTGAAGCTTGGTATAGTAAATCGTAATCTCGTTGATACGCTTTGTCCTACTTTAATGCCCTATGCTGAGTTGTGAACAGAGCCCAGATTCACCCAGTAAAGCCCTCACCAGGCACCTGGGAAGAGTTTTTGCTCTCCTCTAATGATTCACTCCTCTCTGTGTGCAGAGTTTGGATTTGTCTCAATGTGCACAGCTATCTCAAATCATACAGGGCGATGAAATAGCACAAGAGTATCAAGATTGTGACAAATAAAACCGTGACTGCATCAGCGATTTGGTTACAGAGTGACTAATATTTGCCAGTCAGATCACTGGGGTTGGTGTCTGGTTGATCCCCATCCTTGGTGATTTACCCTCACCTTTGGGTACAAGTCAACAGGAATTTGATTATTCTAGGCAATCTTCATTTCAGTTTTTATCCATAGCCGATTTAATGGGTTTAGTACAAATTAACAGGCCATTAACCTTGAATCAAACACCGCTTGGTATCTCTGTTATGGCAAAGCCGTACAGTGATTTGTCATTAATGAGAAAGTTGCTAGATTGTAGCATCACAATGTGATTGAAAAATGATCCATTAAGGGCGATGCTGGGACTTGGATTTTTGCTCTGCATCAAAGCGTTTTTCGGCAAGATGAATGTGCTCAATTAACACGTGGGAAATTAAATTTATGGCAATTCCAGCAAAGAGAGCAGGCAGTATATATAAGGCTAAGGAGAATTCATTTTGAAAAAATTTACTATAGGAAGGTTCGTTTAAATGCATGACCTTGTGACTGAGTCTTTGTAACAAAGTCACATCAACGCCAGAGATGACCAGTAAAGAAAAAGCCATCATTACTACTTTGGTTCTGGAGATGGATTGAATGACGGATAGGAAATAATAGATACCAAAGGGAGCAATAAAAGAGAAGAACACCAATAAAACAAAATCCCACTCAATGATATTTGCATTATATAAATTCATAACCCACCTAAATAAATTGCCTACTTAAATCGATAATTTTTAAAATTGTACACCCTCGATTAACGACCCCGCTACCACTAAGTGTGTGCCGCTGATGACACTGCTTGAGTGGTTAGCTAGAAATATACTGTGGGTGTTAGTGAAAAAGGATTGTTAAGAAGCAGAATACTCTACACTTTAATTTAAGGTTAGAAACCGTCTGAAAAATTAAGTGCTACCCATGGACGGTAAGAGACTTCATGTTGAACAAGATGCCTTGTGTCTCTCGGTGTCTCGCCGGTAGAGAACAATCTTAGCCCCCAAGGTGGTCACAATTAATCCCTTCTAATGGGATCGTTTTACGGTATAGGTGTACTAAGGACTGTAGTGAGTTCGTCTTAGCTACTCTTGTTTTGTCGCTGACAGGCATTGCATACACCAAAAGTTAAGTTTTTTTACTGCTTTAACAATCTGCTAGTTAACACTCAGTTATCTAAGTATTTTCACGTATTAGCACGGACAATGATTTCAGTAAAAATGAAATGGGCGTTCAAAAAAACATCGTTTGGCAGAACTCAAAACATGTCATGACAGATTAGTTATGGATGCATTGAAAAAACTAAATTGTTGCGCGGAATCCTCACCCAGCCATCCCGTGACATGTACCGATTTTTTTATTTAGGAGAATATTATGTTTAGATTATTTAAGAGTAGAAGGGGTATTCACCTTTTCAGTGGCGCTGCTTTCACGCCACTGATAAAAGTTGTCTCCGCGGTGGGTTTGGTGATGCTATTGTCTGGCGCACACCCCACCTATGCCAAACAGATCAGTCAGGGTTGTTTGGCTCTACAAGAACAATATCCCCAATTTAAGGGGGTAACCATTGTGGATGCTATTAATCCTCACACTCCTGGATATGAAGCGTTAGACCCTCAAGACCCTAGTCAATATGTAGGTTTTGATATTGATTTAGCGGAGGAGCTCGGCAGTTGTTTGGGTTTCAAAGTCTCTTATATTCCCGTGGCTTTTTCAGCTCTCATTCCAACCCTTCAAAGTGGCCAAGCCGGCTTGGTCATTTCTGATATCTATGCCACAGAGGAGAGGGCCAAAGCGGTGGATTTCATTACCTATTCAAAAGTATCAGATGGGGTGCTGGTGGCTAAGAATAATCCCAAAAAGATTTCCGGCATTAATAGCTCTATGTGTGGGGCTGTGGCCGCAGAAAACACCGGGTATGTGGAGGTTCCACTGATTCAAAATCTGGCCCCACACTGTACAGCAGAGAGTAAGGGTATCCCAACAGTACAGCTCTATGACAACAATGCCGCTTGCATCCAGGCCATATTAACGGGGCGAGCTGATACTTATGTGAATGATGTGAATACCGTTGACCAAGCGGTTAAGGCTTATCCTGATAAGTTAGAAAAAGCAGTTGCTGTGACCCTTCCATACTATGTTGGAATTGGAGTACCAAAGGATAAACCAGCTTTTAGAGCCGCTATGTTTGCTGCATTAAAAGAGGTCATTGGATCCGGTAAGGCAGCCATGATGCTCAAAAAATGGGGTCTTGATGCGGGATCTATTCCTGAACCTGCCATTATTTCCAGTAAATAGTCTTTTTTTTCGAGAGTAATCATGGAACTCTTCTTTCATTATTTATCGATGAAATATCTGGCAGTTGGCATTCTGTTAACGCTCCAGGTTACAGCGATAGGTTTGTTGGGAGGGTTCTTGCTCGGTTTACTTTTGGCCGGCATGCTTATTTCAAGGCATCCTTGGATATCGGGTATCGCCCGCACCTATGCGGTTATTTTTCGTGGTACTCCGTTAATTTTACAAATGGTTTTTTTCTATGACGCATTACCTCATTTGGGGGTAATGCTGTCTGCATTAACCGCTGCAGGCTTCGCACTGGCTGCCAATGAAGCGCCTTTTATAGCAGAAATTCTCAGGTCTGGTGTGTTAGGGGTAGATCGCGGCCAATGGATGGCTGGGCAGGCGCTTGGTATGACGCCTAGGGTACTAATGAGACGCATCATCGCCCCTCAGGCAATCAGAACCATGATCCCAGCCTTTGGTAATGAGGCTGTGAGCGCCCTAAAAAACTCTTCCTTGGCTTCCTTTATTTCAGTACAAGAGTTAACACTAAGAAGCACACAATTGGCCTCTTCAACTTTTGATTTTTTCTCCATCTTTTGTGCCTCTGGCGTACTCTATTTGGCATTAACTGGCACCATCAGTCTGATTCAGTTGTTGGCAGAATATGTGTTGGACCTAGATCGACGGGTTTCACCTTCAGGAACACAGACTGCTCGCCACACTCAACACCATTCTGGGTTATTTTCCTTAAAAAATAATGAAAAAAATAATTTGGATAAGAATCCAGATCATCATGCAAGCAAAATAATGAAACTTAATACACTAAACCATACGGGTGTTGCGGTTCAAATTAATAAGTTAATAAAACAATACGGCGATTCTGTTGTGTTGAATGAATTAAATTTAAGTGTTCACGAAAATGAGGTGGTTGTGTTACTGGGTCCTAGTGGATCGGGTAAAAGCACCTTACTGCGTTGTATTAACCAATTAGAAGTGTCAAGTGGTGGATCTGTCCATATTGCCGGGCAATGGATGGGGGTCACCCATAGTGGAAGAACAATGTCACCCAGCGAATTGGCGCTGCAAAGGTCAGAGGTGGGGGTGGGCATGGTATTCCAACAGTTTAATTTATTTGCGCATTTAACGGTCTTGGAAAACGTAGCAGGTCCCTTGCGCTGGGTACATAAAGTGCCAACTGAGCAAGCTTTCGCGCGAGCCATGGAATTGTTAAACCGTGTGGATTTAGTAGACAAAGCTTACTCACTGCCAAGACACCTATCAGGAGGGCAACAGCAACGGGTAGCCATTGCTCGTGCCCTAGCACCTTACCCTTCTGTTTTATTGTTAGATGAACCCACCTCGGCTCTAGATCCGGAATTAGTACATGAGGTGTTATCGGTGATCAGAAAGTTATCGGTGGAGGATAAACTCACTATGATTATTTCCACTCATCAACTCAAGTTTGCCCGAGACATAGCCGATCGTGTGGTGTTTTTATCAGGTGGAAAAATCATTGAAAGTGGCAGCGCTGAACAAGTGTTAACGGCACCCCAGCATCCCTTAACACAGCGTTTTTTAAACATGATGAGTGCAGATTAAAGTCGAGAGAAAAATATGAAAAAATCCTTTATATTTACCCCGGAATCCGGTGTCCCACCGCCCGTAGGACCTTTTTCACATGCCACCCGTTGGGGAGATCTCTTATTTGTAACCGGACAGATGCCCACGGATCCTGCAACAGGGGGAATTGTATCAGGGGGGCTTAATGCCCAGTCATTGCAGGTTAAAAAAAATCTTGAGGCGGTGATTGCCCACTTTGGACTCACCTTAGACGATGCACTGATGGTGAGAGTCTACTTGGAGTCCTTCGATGATTATGCGGCCTTTAATGACTTCTATAAAACATGGTTTACTCAACCATTACCGAGTCGTACCTGTGTAGGCGTGCATGGCTTGGCACTCGGTGCTCTGGTAGAAATTGATTTGATTCTAGGTATTCCTAAACAAAAGTCGGTCAATTAAATTATTCTGTAATTAGAACTGAGGAATGTATGAGTGATCATGACTGTAATGAAAATTGCCACCATGGGGCAGATGTGGATCTCACACCAGAAGATAGACTGGCTGAGATATCTGAGGCAAAGAAGAGGTTATTGGGTGCCAATGATTCTTCCTTAAAGGAGACTGTTCGCCCCCATTCGACATTGGCATCCCAAGATACAGCCTTAATCGATCACACTAATGAGCAATTTAAAACAGGTGTTCACTATTATATTCCTGCAACAAAAGATACGGTACTTTGGGGATATTTTAGTCAAGTGGCAAAGCCGGTTATAACTATTCAATCCGGCGATTTTGTTACCATCGAAACGATTACTCATCACGCCAATGATGATGCCGATAGAATGGTGTATGGTGATGCTAACGTTCAAGGCATTTTTCATTGGGATAGCCATGGCAAAGGAATAGACAGACGTGGTGCAGGGGCGATGTCTGCCACTAACGGTTCTGGTGCAGGACTCGGGGTTCACTTATGTACTGGTCCCATTGAAATTGCTGGGGCAGAGCCTGGCGATGTGCTTGAAGTAAGAATTATTGATGTCTCACCACGACCTAGCGCAAATAAGTTATACCATGGGAAAAGTTTTGGTTCCAATGTAGCGGCTAATTGGGGTTTTCATTATGGGGACACCCTAACTGAGCCCAAAGAACGTGAAGTGGTGACCATTTACGAAATCGATGCCACTGGCGAGAACACCTGGGCGCGGGCGGTCTATAATTTCAGGTGGACTCCGCAAGTTGATCCTTATGGAGTAGTCCACACAACCATTGATTACCCGGGTGTCAAAGTTGACCACAATACTATTATTAAAAATAATCATATTCTTAATAATATCCGAGTTCCCGTCAGACCACATTTTGGAACAATTGGCGTGGCTCCAAAGGAAGTGAATATCGTCTCATCGATTCCACCGAGTTATACGGGCGGCAATATAGATAACTGGAGAATTGGTAAGGGAGCCACGATTTTTTACCCCGTAGCGGTTAAAGGAGCAAAATTTTTTGTAGGCGATCCCCATGCCTCGCAAGGTGATGCAGAGCTATGTGGCACAGCCATTGAGTGTTCTCTAACTGGAACATTTCAATTTATTTTACATAAAAAAGAATCCATCACTAATCCCCATTTAGTCGGTTTGGATTATCCTTTACTGGAAACCTCCAATGAATGGCTTGTACACGGTTTTAGTTATTCAAATTATTTAGCGGAACTAGGGGCAGAGGGGCAAAGTACCATATTTGCCAAATCCTCTTTAGATAAGGCTATGCGCGATGCATACCATAAGATGCGTCATTTTTTAATGAGTGCTAAGGACTTAAGTGAGGATGAGGCCATTTCATTAATGTCTGTAGCGGTGGACTTTGGTATAACTCAGGTTGTTGATGGAAACTGGGGGATTCATGCTTCGATTAAAAAATGTATTTTTCAATCGGGCTGAGTGAACTCGTCAGAAAAACCTTGGTAATTGGATCCCCCAAGGTGTCAGCTGAAGATCACTCACCACTCCACTGGCACATCCCTTAATTTTCCTTTTTTGTCTGTAAAGAATCACGAATTTCCCGAAGGAGTAATATTTCCTCTGAAGTGGGTGTAGCAACCACTTCTGTGTTGTCCTCTTCCTTACTCTGGTGTTTTAAGTGAGTCACTAAACGCACCATTAAAAAAATGATGAAGGCTAATATTAAAAAATCTATCGATACGGTAATAAAGTGACCATAGGCCAGCACAGGAATTTTAAGTTTCTTTAAATTGTCTAGGTTATCGGCAGCTCCCGCGGGTAGGTCGCCCAACACAATATAAAGATTTGAAAAATCAATTTTGCCAATAATGGCGCTTATGAGTGGCATAATCAAATCTTCCACAAGGGATGTGACGATTTTTCCGAAGGCGCCACCAATGATCACCGCCACAGCCAAATCAATCACATTGCCCTTCATGGCGAATTCTTTGAAGTCTTTTAAAATTCCCATTTCCTACCTCTCCTTAATCTGTTTTTTAGATTGCTGTTGTGTATCGTAAATCTCGTAATTCTCCCAGTGCCAAATAGGTATAAGCTAAACCGACCCAAGTGGCACCAAATAAATTAACGATCGGAATAAATTGTAATAATCCGGCAATGATGCCAAGCAAAAAAAACTTATGTAATGATCCTTTGACAATCTGATGTAATTCCTCATCGCTAGCATAGGTTGAAAGTGCATCATAACGAAATAGCCGTTGTATGAAATAAGCGGTGAGTAGAAGTGAGATGAGGGGTGAGAGTGGGGTGAGTAACCACAGCGGAAACCCCAGTATCCAGCCAACGAGTAAAACTCCTATAGCAATGAATGAATTCATTAGGCTCTTGACAAAATAACTGTTGCCCCTTGGCGAGAGATCTCTAAAATCCCTGTAATGCACATGTTCCACAATGATGGGCATGGAGAAAAAAGCGGTGATCAGTAGGGTGGAGAGGTACACCGCTGGGGCCAGCATAAATAGAATTAACAATGAAATGAAATAGCCCGATGCCACGGACACCATCCCACGAGAAAACCAAGAAGAAGGGATCAGATCATTCATCCAGAGCATCATAGATTGATGCCAATCACTCCAATAAAAATAGGTAATCACCGACCAGAAAACAATAGAAATCAAAAAGGGAGTAAATACCAATGCCATCATTTTATAATTGAACTGGCTTTTGGTGGCTTGCCACATGGCATAAATAACATCATTCATGGTTTGATATGTATAGAAAGTGATAAATCAATGATTGGGTTTACTTCAAAGACCATGATACGCCTAGGTTGGATTGCTTTAGTGATTTATTTTTACTAAGATAGCGTTGATAGAGTAGATTGATTGGTGCTGTTTGCGCTTAAATTAAAAAAGATTTACGAATAAACATTACCCTTTGTCCTTAAACAATTGGAGTAGCATCGGTGTTCCAATTTTATCATCCTTCATATTGTATAAATCCCCTCTGCGATTTAAAAAACCGAACATCCTCCTAAGGACTGAGACTCTTCATATGAAATATCGTTAAGGTTACGAAAACCCATTGACCAGTTTTCAAAAATCCTCTCCTCCATAAAGCCCTTATCTATTACTTGCGTAAAACTTCCGTCTTTGTACAGTAATATGTCAGTGATATTTTACGTACGATTAATTTTATTGGCTTTCTCAAGAATATTTAGTAATTATCTTTTATCAAGTAGGTCTTTAGCAGAACTGACGTAGATCCTATAAAAAATCATACTATGAATTTCCTGTGTGCTCTTGTAGTAGTTTAAAGGGATAACTGAAGTAATTGAAATCTTTTATGATTTTTTTCTTTTATTTATAACCTATCATTGATTATGGAGAAAACTCACAAAATCAACTATTTCAGCTTTTTAAATCGTGTATTACCTCAACCATTATTTAGCTAGTGTTACTATGATACCTTTAGTAGAAGAGGGTGGTGGACATGTCAAGACACCATAGTGAAAGCCATCGCACAGAGCATATTGGCTGGTTACGGGCTGCTGTATTGGGTGCCAATGATGGTATAGTCTCTACCGCGAGTTTAATTATTGGGGTGGCCTCGGCGCGAGCGGACCACTCTGAGGTGCTCCTTGCTGCTGTAGCAGGATTAATTGCTGGGGCCATGTCCATGGCGGCTGGCGAGTATGTTTCAGTGAGCTCTCAAGCTGATATTGAAGAAGCGGATGTAGCGCGAGAAAAAATTGAGCTAGAACATAACCGCGAGCATGAAGTACTGGAGCTCTCTGGTATCTACGAGGAGAGGGGGTTAAGTCAAGAACTGGCAAGACAGGTGGCCATTGAATTAATGGCCAAGGATGCTCTCGGGGCCCACCTTAGAGATGAACTTGGTTTATCAACAATGATCAGTGCCAAACCCCTGCAAGCTGCTCTGACTTCTGCATTATCTTTTACAGGTGGGGCAATTTTACCCTTAGCATGCGCGTGGTTATTGCCGGTTGCATCACTACCATTCTATGTAGGCATAACCTCATTGTTTTTCTTGGTAGCACTGGGTGCCTTGGCTGCCTATACGGGGCGAGCAAATATCCTTAAGGGAATTTTACGGGTATCTTTTTGGGGGATTTTAGCCATGGTTTTTACAGCTGTTGTGGGTGGTTTGTTTCATGTGGCAGTTTAACCCAGTAAAACACCAGTGCGCTGAGGCTGCTCTAAAAATTTTTATTTTACGTTGGTACTAAAACTAATACAGCATCACAAAGACGGAAGTTAAGATTGAAGTTGGTGAGGTTTAGTAGATAGCGCGTATCGGTATTATCAACTTAACGGTGATCGTGATGCAATAGATCCATGAATACCGTGACCTTCGCTATGACTGCCATCACTGTCCCATGGACATCATCAGCCACTGTGTCTGGCTGTATTTTCGTTTTTACCTCAGTTACCTCGATATTTAGGAGAGAATGGTTATGAGAGGAGTGTTGTCAGCGATGTATTCCCTCACAACTGGTGCAAAAGATTCGGAGGTGACTATGCACGCAGACTACGTGCTCGGCAGGGTCGAGCGGGTGATACCTCGCATCTGGATGAGTTGATAAGAAAGTACACCCCGATGCATCGTTACCGATAAACAGGGGAGCTATGCAGCAGCCAAAGCGGATGTGATGCCGAGTGTTGAGCATATTCGGGATATGGGCACCAACAACCGGGCCGAGAATTCTCATCAGCTAACACGAGAACGGGAGCGACGGAGACGTCATTTTAAGTCCCCTGGTGAGGCACAGTGGTTTCTTTCCACGTTTTCTGTCATTAACAATCATTTTCGCCCTGGCCTGCATCTACTGAAAAAAGTACATTACCGTGAGGTGATGGGGCGACGTTTTGCAGATTGGCGTGATATTTGTGCACTGGAAGCAGCCTGAGGTGACCGAATGATGGGGCTATTTCGTCCAAGATCAGTTAACTTGACTATCCCGCCAAAAGTTCGAATGTATGGGTGCAATCTTTTCCTTCTGGCTATCATCGATTGAAAACTTGGCAAACTAGGGGCGTCCATGTCCGGTTTATGTTCTCGTAGCCATTGTCAAAAAACGCCTTAATTTGGAGGCTTCGCTCTACACTTTGCTACAGATTTTATCTCTCACACTGTTCGAAAAAAATACGCTACAACAAGAACTTACAAATACAAAAAACACTTTAGATGCATTCCATATCAATAATCAGTTGATTTTACGAGGAATTTAACCGGACACTAGTGATTGAATATATTAAAGTGATTCGGCGGATCACGGCCAAAACCGGACAGATAGATGTACCAGAAAGCGGACAATTATTTGCGCAGAGATTCAAGAAAGACCGCGTTCCGATGGAAGTCGAGAAAACGTTTCTGCCCATCAGAGAAACCGCCAACGTTATAGACATTTTCAATGTCGATGCCCATGCGTTGAAGAGAAGGCCGGTGGGCTACCGGGGAAATTATGAGTTTTCCATTATTTTCGAAGCTAATGAATCCACGATCAAAGAGGTGATCAATGCTCGGTGTCAGGAGTAGACCATTCCCAACCTACATCGCGCATACCTGTGCCAATGCTAGAGGCTATTTTTGACGATGTTGCGCGCACTGAAAAGCGCCACCGGCATGGTTCGAGACTCATCGCGTATAAGTCGCACGATGCCGCCTTATAGGAAAGGCACCGCTCGACCACAGCGTGCCGCCCGAGTCAGCGCTTCCCAATCAGTAACCTGTTGGTCAAACACGCCGTCGAACTTATCCCCCCGACTTGTCCAGACCTGATCGAGCTGCGCCAAAGCAGCTAGATCGATTCGAGTATCGGTGAGTTTGGCCCCGTAGCTCGCGCGCAGGATGTCTGTGTATGCCCATGCGATCGAGCGCTTGGTCACAGCAGATGACCATCCAGAGTCTGCGGACCAGACTGGTAGCTTGCGCGTCACGATGTAATTGATGAGACGGCTTGATCGTTGCGACAGGTTGTCGGTGGCGCGCATGCGCATGGCAACCAAATTGACGTTGTCAGGGAAGGCAACGCCACCGGCCAGATAGCCTCTGGCCTCACCCCAGCGCACCTCTTGCCCGACACAGGAGTTGGTGTCCTTGCTATCTAAACGTGTGGCACGCACTTTATAGCGACCCAAGCTAACTGGATATTGGAAAAACAGTCTCTGCGGCGTGGTTGTGGCGGCGCTCATACTCTCGCTACCAAGCATAAACCAGTTGCCTACTGAATCGCCTTCGGCATCAATCGCTCTGACTTCTATCTTCCAGCTTGCACTGTGGACTTCCAAGCCACCGGTGTCGTTGGCGTAGTAGAGACCACGCGGTAGCAGGCAAAAAAAGCCAACCGGTTAGTGTTGGCTTTTAAAGTATTGGTGGTGGGGTAAAACCCCGTGTCAATTAAGTTCTCCCAACGCCTGCGATTCATTGCGAACTGCTGCGAAAACCTACTAAAATCCCTTATTCGGTAAGTATCTTATCAGGAAACTCACTGGGTGTTTCGTTGCTGGTTGAGTGGCTGTGGACACGGGTTCAATTGCGCGTTTGGGAATTGAACCGGAAGGCGTGCCGTATGTTAGTGGGGTCAACAGAACAGCAAATTCTCCCACGTCAGCCAGTCGTTCAGTCAATAAGACTTGTTATTGCTGACATTATCGTCAACGAGGCTGCGCACTTCGTGAGGATACAGTAACTTGTTTCTGGTTATGTCATCGGCAAAAGCGTTGCATGCTGCCATCCGTTTCCATGTGGTCTGGAGGTTGGAATAGTTAAATGCAGCCGACCATGCCTGAGCGCGAGTCATTGAACGAAGAAATGGAACCGGGTCGGCATTCCTGGAAAGTGCTTTAAGGGGGAGGAAATAATCCTCACGGTAGGCCGTCGGGATAATGATGCGACAGGCGGATGCCTGGGTCAGATAGGCATTCATGGCCAAACGGGCAGTTCGGCCATTACCATCCTGAAACGGGTGCACCTCGGTTACGACGAACATCGCCATCAATGCTCGGGCAAACGGGTCTTCCAGCAGCGCAACACGTTTGAATCCTTCACGCAGAGTGCCTTGCACCAATTCGGGATGTACAAACAAGGTAGAACCAGCCTGATTGAGTTTTACTTTCCACTGTCCCGGATGTTTCTCCAGGCGGCTGGACAGCACCATATGGTTGGTGAGTTTCAGCCATTCCAGAAATTCATCTTCATTGTCCGGAGGGCTTGACCGGAAAGGTTGCTGGGTGATGGCCTGATACGTGCCGAGCACATCATGCGAGTCCTCGGGATGTTTTTCGATCATCTTGCCTTCAAAAATAATCTCGCTAGCTTCCTCTACGGTGAAAATCGTGCTCTCGATGTAGTTGGAGAAATAGGATTCAAAGAATGCAAAGTTGATACTGCTCAACCCCGGTGTGGTTGGATCGGGTACCTGCGGAAACGACTGCCGCAGAGCGGTAAATAGCGCATCAAAAATAACCAGACGATCAGGGTCGTAGGGTTTTCCTGCGGCACGCGCGAGCGCATCAACGGAACTTAAACGTCTAGCTTTGCCGGTCTGCATCAATGCCGAGACGATGCCATTCAGGATTTTGAACTGAGCATCCAGTCCCAGCACCTCTGACAAACGCCGGGCAGTGTCGCGCAGGTCGTTGACCTTGTATTCGCCGCGCAGCGTGCAAAGCCGACTCAGGTGTGATTCCACCCATGTGCGCCCCATTGTCCGTATGGCGGAATCCCGACCGGTATAAAGATTTTCCAGAAGACGGCGAGCTTCGGACGAAACAAACAATTTGCCGTAAGGTGTGTCATTCAATTCAGGTTCCAAGCCCAAGACAGGACCGGGGCCAGGAATGGTGATTAGCGTGAGGCCGGGCAATTCAGTGCGACGTGCCCGGTTTCCCTGAACTAGAAAAACTCGCCCTTCCAAATCTGGCTTTCCCTCTTGCGCAGAGCGATAGCCGAGAACCGATCTGGGATAGAGATACTCGGCAATCTGCCGCCAGTTTGGCCGCACGATTTGTTCGAGTGGTGTGTCCAGATCGCTGGTGTAAATACCGCGATGAATTGGACGTAATTTTCCGGATAACTGCTTATTTCATAGCGACTGGGGTTGAAAAATAACTGCCGTTGCGTCTCCAATCCCTCAATAACCTATGGAGAAAAGCAATGCAAACAAAAAGATGCGCATCTTGTGGCAAAACCTTCCGGCCAGTGCCGCAAACACCCAACCAGCGATACTGCTCCGACCCGGCCTGCTAGCGTGAGCGCCGACGCAAAGCCCAGCAGAAGCGCAGCCGATCAGAGGATTGACTGCTGGATCACGCCCAAGCTAGTCATCACTGGGCAGCCAAGAATCCAGACTACTCGAAGAAATACCGGGTTCAAATCCGGAATATGTCATCCGTAATCGGGGTAGGCAAAACCAGAGACACAAGAAACGGCGTCGAGCAGAGATTGCAAAGGAAGCCGTGTCAGAATCACTTTCAGTCATTCTATCAGGTAGATACAGACTCACACTTATTGCAGACGGAGTGATTGCAAAGGAAACCTCTTAGATTGTGGACATCCTACCCGATCAATGGTTACGGCTTCTACAACCGCGAAACGCAAGTTCAATGGGGCCTCATCAAGCCCTACCACTTCGTTGTACGGGGTGCTCTGCCTATTTACGGGCACACACCCGAATGTTGAAGCATTGAAGAACGTTTCAAAGCGAATGAAATTTTGCATTAGTCGAACTGGCTGCTTTGGCATCGAAAAGTTGACGTTTCCGGTGGCAGAATATCTTCCACTACCAATTCTTTCATCAAACCGTTCATCCAAGTTCGCGCGTAATCCAATGAAAAAAAGATGAAATTTTTACCTTAGCGGACTTCGGCATCGGCATGGTTGGAGAGTCGGCAGAGAATATCGGCGCGGAGAGAGAAAATGGCCCTCGATCTTGAAGGCAGTGGCGTGATGTGAAGTCCGCAACTTGTTAAAAACAAAGCCGCCGTGTGCGGGATTCTTGGAAAAGAAAATGGACTCAGAGAGTGTCTGAGTCCTTAATATTGGTGGTGTAATCGCCGCTAGGTTCAAACCATGTCTGTTACGTGATTGCGAACATGTGAGGATTGGCGCGGAACACCGCGGAATCATAATGTTACTACCCGCCGCTCTCGTGTCTCGTGGCTTTCGCCTCAAATTGGCTCTGTCAACATGTCCCGATCACCAATGAGTTCGATCCCCGTTTTCGAAATCGAACCCGCGTCCGTCCAGCGACCAAAAGCACACCCATTTACACCCATTCCAAGGTGAGGCAGCCTGCTGTGCGTCGAATGGTGATCTTTATCACCGTACGATGTGCGGCGAATAACTTGCACATGCGGAGAATGTGAACCATAATCTCCGCATGAATAACGGTGATTATAAATACATCTGGCAGGCCAGTGACTGGCCGAACTGGCGCTTCGACTTGGCGGCGTTGGCTAAACCCATGGCCGAGGTCAGTCGCGCCCAGGGACTGTTGATGGGCCGTTTGGCCGACGTGGGCATGGCCCTGCGCGATCAGGCGAGCCTGGCAACACTGACCGAGGACGTGGTCAAGACCAGCGAGATCGAGGGCGAGCAACTCAATGTCGAATCGGTGCGTTCGAGCATCGCGCGCCGATTGGGCGTGGACATTGGTGCCCTGGCCCCGGCGGATCGGCACGTCGAAGGCGTGGTCGAGATGGTGCTTGATGCCACCGCCAACTGCCATGCGCCGATGTCGCGGGAGCGGCTGTTTGGCTGGCATGCCGCGCTGTTTCCTACTGGCTACTCCGGACTTTCCAGGATTAAGATCGGCGCTTGGCGCGACAACGCCACCGGTCCGATGCAGGTGGTATCCGGCCCCATCGGCCGCCAACGGGTACATTTCGAAGCGCCGCCCGCCGATTGCCTCGAGAACGAAACCAGCCGTTTCCTCGATTGGGTGAACGGTGTATCGAACGAATCGCCGCTGCTTAAGGCCGGGCTTGGTCACCTTTGGTTTGTCACATTGCATCCGTTCGACGATGGCAATGGCCGTATCGCTCGGGCCATCGGTGATTTGCTGCTGGCCCGTGCCGATGGCAGTCCACAGCGGTTCTACAGTTTTTCGGCGCAGATCCAGCGCGAACGTAAGGCCTACTACGACATCTTGGAGCGGACCCAGAAACAGTCGCTGGACGTCACCGAGTGGCTCGCTTGGTTCTTCGACACGCTCCATCGCGCTGTCGACCAAGCACAGCACACGCTTGATGCCGTGCTGACCAAGGCGCGGTTCTGGCAGCGTTGGGCGACCATACCGTTAAACGAGCGACAGGTGAAGTTGATCAACAAGCTGCTCGACGGCTTTGAAGGCAAGCTCACCAGCAGCAAGTGGGCGGCGGTCGCCAAGTGTTCGCCGGACACCGCGCTGCGCGATATCAACGACCTGCTTGAGCGGGGCGTGCTGCGGAAATTGGATGCGGGCGGGCGGAGCACCAGTTACGAGCTGAACGATCTGCCGGAGTAGCGGCGCTTCCTGAAATTGCCTTGACTTGAGGGCAAAACAACGCCTTCATGGACTCCTGCCAACTCATTCGAAAGGAGACCAAGATGGATATTGTTCACTTCAATAAAAAACAACTGGCCGCCCGTTGGGGCGTCAGCGAGGCCAGCGATGGAAGGCTGACCTTGTCAGTGCCGATCCAGATCAAGCGACGCAGTGGGCGAAAACTGGTTACGTTACCCAACGGGAAAGCAATCAAACCCAAACCTTGGGACACTGCGACAACGCCGTTGCAACTGGCGTTGGCCCGAGGTCATCGCTGGCTGGCCATGCTGGAATCGGGAGAGGTGAAAACCATGCGGGAATTGGCTAGCCGTGAGGGTGTGGACAACAGCTACGTCAGCCGGATGATCAATTTGACGCTGTTGTCGCCGTGGACAGTTGCGGCCATCCTGGACGACACGCTACCGAACCACATCACGCTGTTCGATCTGGCGGTCGATCCGCCGGCGTTGTGGGATGAACAGCGTGATCGGGTTGTGCTCTGAGGTGATGACATCACCTCAGTTCAATAAGCTTTTGAGATCCTTCAACATGAGGAACAGGTGATACGGGTCGGTCGGGCTGGGCTCGAATTCCCAGGATTCGTACCATTGCCGCGCGGCATCGTCTTTGGCATGCACAAGCAGGCAGCGGATGCCAGCGATGTCTGCGGCCTGTGCTGTTCGCAGCAGTGCGTCCTTTAGCAGAGCCTGGCCCAGTCCCCGGCGCTGATGTTCCTTATCTACCGCGAGCCGGGCCAGGATCATGACCGGGACCGGGTGGCGCGCCAGCCCCTTCATCACCCTCGACGGTGCGGCTTCCGGATCGACGCTACCGACAGCGAGGCTGTAGAAGCCGACCACCACCTCGCCCTGGCAGCAGACGTAGGTCTGCGCGCTGTTGGCCTTTTGGTTGACGAGCGCGTAGCGCTGCAGGAACTGGTTCAGCCCGGACTGACCACAATCGAAGGCATCGGTCTGATCCGTTGCTGCCAGTTTGCGAACGGGGGCGTAGGGTGACGCTATGGCGTCACCGCTCAACCCAAGACCCCGGGCTCACTCAGCAACTTCTTCAGGCGCGGCTTGCTTTGCACCGGCCGATCCAACGCTTCCTGGAAGGCCTGCCATTGCGCCTTGTCCAGTACGAACTGGCGACGATCAGCCAGTGTTTGGGCTGCCGCCGTCACGCCCGCGTCGAGCAGGAATTCGCTGACGTTTTTGTGACAAGCGCGCGCAGCTTCCTGCAGCAGTTGCTTGACTGGTGTGCTTGCTCGGACGTCAATGCGTTCGGTCTTGGAAATATTCAGGGTGCTCATGGTGGCCCTCCGGACTTTAGATGCTCTTATTATAGTTGTCCGGACGCTGTCCTGACAAGTCTTTTTGTTGCCTATTTTGTTGCCTCTGCTCTCAGCCATATGCGTGTGCATCCGCGTTGCGATACGTCAGGAGTTGTCGATAACTACCGACAAAACGCAAAGATGGTGGTTCCCTTCGCCACCCAATGCCGCAATCCAACCGCTTGATTCATCCGCGCGTAACACTTTGATCGGTATGGCGCTGACTTGTGGCCTTTGCGGACTTCGGGTTGGATTCGGAGAGCGAAGTCGGAGAGAAGAATGGCTGGGAGAGAGTGGAAAGAGGCCTTGGGTGGGCACTTTGGCTGATCGGTGAAGTCCGCAGGCTTTCGCACGAACCCTCGTAAACACGCGGGAACTGGCGCCATCGGACAAGAAGAAACCCCAACCGAGAACGGTTGAGGTTTCATTATTGGTGGTGGAATCGCCGCCAGGTTCAAACCATGTCTGTTACGTGATTGCGAACATGTGAGGATTGGCGCGGAACACCGCGGAATCATAATGTTACTACCCGCCGCTCTCGTGTCTCGTGGCTTTCGCCTCAAATTGGCTCTGTCAACATGTCCCGATCACCAATCAGTTCGATCCCCGTTTTCGCAATCGAACCCGCGTCCGTAATTAATCAAAGCAGCCGCACCGGGCGTGCAATCTTAGGTCTTCGAGCTTGGCTGGCGGTCTGGAGGTTGGCCGACTTGGAGAGAATCCGCAGGATTGCCTGGCTGTGGTGATAGATCCGAAAGGCATCTGCGACTGCCTTCTCGACGAATGTGGGCGTCGTCTGCCCGTCAGCGGGTGGGGACACGACTCCGTCTGGGATGTCACCTGACCATCCCCTAGCAGCCCGAAAACCACTAACGATGTGTGAAAAATGCGGCCAGGCGTGATCCAGATGGGCGTCGTCGATGCTGACCATCACGCCAGTCAGTTCGCACGCAACCTGCCCCTGAGCATCCCCATGCTCTGCGAAGGCACGCTTCTTGGCCAGAACGAGGTCGAGCGCCACAGCCTCCCGGCATGCTCCATAGAAGTCTTTTGACCGGTCCCCAGGTAGACCTTTGACGGCCCAGATGTAAGAAAAGTCTGTGGCGGAACCGTCCTGACGTACGACCCAGAATCCGGAATTGCTCCAGCCAGTACCAGTATTCAAGCGCCGCTCAAAGTAATCGATTTGGCCGCTACCCTTCGTCGGTTCTCCGACCTCCTCAAGAATCGGGTCATATCGTTCGATGAGGGCAACGAGGTCGGCGTGGTCCCCCGGGTCAGAGATACGATCCCCGTCCTGGTACCGGTGTAGCAGTGCCTTGTAATGGTCCAGTGCGCTTTTCTGGGTCCGGAAGCTGCGGGGTCCAATCTCGACGGGTTTTGCCATGGTTTCCTCTCCTCACTACTGACAAACAGCAGATACGACGCTACCGACAAACAGCTCGATCCCGCACATCAAAGTAAATCACGCCAGCGTCTCTGGCTTGAGGTGAAGCTCTGCGAAATTCTGCATGGCGCTCGTACCGATCCTTTTATCGCCACGCCGCTTGTGGTTATCACAATGCGATGTACAAACAAATCAAAATAGAGCAATGGACAAATTCTAGGGCAGATCATATACTTTCCGCAATAACCCGTATAAGCATTCGCTAACCCGAACGAGCCAGCCAGGATGTCGAACGAACAGCTTGCAGATCTAACCCAGCCACAACGCGACCGGCTCGCGTTCGTGGAGTTGCGCGTGCGCTTCATCGGGGAGATACGCCGCCAGGACTTGGTCACGCGGTTTGGCATCCAGTCCGCCGCCGCATCCAGGGATCTGGCGCCGTACAAGGACTTGGCGCCCGGCAACATCGACTACGACCCCAAGGGCAAGTCCTACGTCCTGGGGCCAGACTTCCGGCCCGTCTTCGACTTCCCCTCGGATCGGGTGCTGTCGTGGTTGACCCAGCGCTTGAACTTCTTGGCGTTGGGTTGATTACTGCCAAGGATGAGCGCATACAGTCCGGATTCATTGATGTGATTGGTTGGCTGGATGCCTCCTTCTGTAAGGGTGTCACGTTTCGTGACATCCTCTGGATCAACGTGATCGGCAACCGATTTACGGGCATTGCTGTAACCCAGTACTCCGCACACATCTTTGGCGTTGAACCAAGGCGCATCGGTTTCGTCGAGGCAAACGCGAATGGAATGACTCTCGAAATTAAACGGGATAATATTGCTCATTGTTGATTCTCCTTTACGAGAGCAAGGCGGTAGCTGGCCTTGCCCGATTTGACGGTGCGGGCCTTGGCAAACGACTCCTTGAGCGTTGCAGGCCAGGCGTTGAAACGGGATTCAGAAACCGAGTACTCGATGTCGATGTAGTCGCTGACTTTGTCGCCGGAAGCCGTGATGCGATGAGCAATCTCGGCCAGTTGGACCTGATCCCACGCGACACGCTTCGGCACATCGACGGTGATCCGCAGCGGACCGTCATCGAGATGGCAGACGCCGAAATCACGTCCATTTGCCTGACGGGCGGCCGTAGCCTGTTCGGCATAACGCTGGTCGAGAGCAGCATGGAAGCGTTCCAGCACACCCTTGATGGCCGACTGCAACGTGAGCAGATTGGTATGCGTTTCCTGCAACTGCGCTACAGGCAACGCAGCGATCTGAGCGACGCTCATTTCGGCCAGAGGCAGAACGTGGCCGAACACGACATTTGTGATGGTGGAATCGTTCATATGCGATCCCTCCCCGTGGTGGCTGAGGCTGGAACAACCCTAGTGCTCGGACTCTCGTGCAGGCAGTCGAGCTCGAATTGCTCGATGTCTTCAAGGCGGTACATCACCTTGCCGCCGATCTTGAGGTACCTGGGGCCGACGCCATCGGACCGATAGCGTTCTATGGTGGCTTCCGACTTGTTCCAGCGATCCGCAAGTTCCCGCTGGGTCAGATGCCTGGTCTTCAGATGTTCGTCATACATTTGCATCTCCTTCGATGATGGGTGTTCACCGGTTGCTGGTGCCTGGATCAGCACTGCTAACCGATGCGTCCATTTCATCAAGCGAGATGCCCCCGACCGTCCCTCAGATTCCTCAAGATCGTTCCTCAAATTGAATCGGTGGGTCTAAAAAGCAAAAAACCCGGCTGGATTGAAACCAGAGCCGGGTTATTGCGGAGAAGCGAGGGGTGACAGGTGGTTCAGTGCAACCAGTCGCGGTCGTCGTCAGGAATGATCAGAGCGTAGCGTTCATCGTCGCGCAGGTAACGGATGAATGCCCTGTAGACTTCTGGATTGCGCTCAAACTCCTTGCTGGGTGAAAACCGCTGGGATTGCGATCCGCAAGCGGTCTTGAGCGATTCCTTATCCAATTCATGATCCAGATCGTCGATCAGTGCAACCAGGATCTTTTGTTGGCGTGGCTCCAGCGGATACTCGGTACCATCGATGAACGCCTTGGCTTTGTCTCTGACGTAGCGGAGTGTGGTGTTTGGCGATGCCTCATCCAGAATTTGAGGACCAGGTGCCGATTGGCGCTCAGGGAAAAACTCGAACTTGCTCTGGCCGACGCGGCCAACTGTGAACAGCGGGCGCACGTCGAATTCGGTCAGTGCCGAGCCCGCCGGAAGCGGTACCTCGCTACTGGTCAAAATGACGCAGGATTGCGTAGTTCTTTCTGTGGTGATCTGTTCGCGCAGGCGAATCGCAATTTCCGGCCGATGCAGGCGGCGAGCGAAATACCATGTCACCGGCTTGCCACGCTGTTTCTCGGTCGTGCCGAGCCGCCAGATCAGATCGAGTTCGATCTGCTTCATGCCGTTGACCGAGAGTTCGAGCCCGTTCAGCAGGCTCGAAACAAATTTCTGCAATGCCACCTTGTAGGTTTCGCGCAAATGCCCAGGTGCCACCACGTCGGCGCATTCCGGACAGTGCAGAATAAACTCGCCAGGCGATTTTTCTCGTACCACGTGCGCGGTCTCGATGCCGCATTCCGGGCAAGTGACCCAGTCGAGCGGCTTGCCCAGCACCAGTACACGTTCACGAAGCAGGTGCGTGGCCGCGACCTTGTCCCGTCCTTCCAAAAGAGACTGCCCATTGATTTCCGGCTTCGCCAGATCCAGAAGCCGGCAAAACAACGCCGTTGCATCGACCTGCGCCTGACTCATTCGCCTTCCTCGTCCCCGGTCGAGGCGATCTCAGTCGGCTCGTCTGGCTCGACGACATTCAAGGCAAGCAGCACGGCATTGGCGATGGCCTGATTCTGCGCGGACAGGTTCTTGATCGTTGAGGAGCCCGACGAAAATAGATCAAAGCTGAAATAATGGTTCTTTCCCTTGTCACGCGTATCTGTATAGACGATGACGCTAGCTCCTTCCATGTTGTATTCCGCCTCGAAGGAGCGATCGACCTTCAGCGCATTGAGGGCAATCCGGATCGCATCGTCCTGATCCTTGTCGGGGGATGCCTCCACCTGAAAGGCGATTCCAGTACTTCCTGACGGACAGAAACGTGCGCGCCGCAAGCGGACTTTGTCGATACCGAGGGTCGACCAGTCCTCGAATGGCTCCATCAGCCCGTCGCGCAGGGCATTGAGCTGGTAGCGCTTCTTTTCGATCACCTCAGGCGTGAGTTCCTGGGCAACGACATGCTTGCCGAACAGTTGCAGCACGGCGGTGTGGTTCTTCGCACCTCCCTTGACGATGGTCTCCACGATGCCTGAGCCGGGATGGTAGACGATGGCTGTTTCCAGCGCAATGCGGGTCGTGAGTCGCGTAAAATTGTTCTGGGCAAAGTGCGCGAGGGCAGTCACAGGCCCTTCGACATAGATCGTGAGTTGAATGCTTTCATCGACCGGGCGCTCGCTGACCTCGATATGGATGCCGTCGCCAGCGCCGTCCTTCTTGTAGAGTTTGGCGACATCGTGACAGAAAGCCTCGAGTTGGGTGCGGTCGCGCGTGGGGTCGAGTCCCGCCTGGATGCGATGCTTCTTCCAGTACTTGCCATTGGTCTTGGCCTGGAAGGCGATGTGCAGTTCGGCATCACGGAACGTCTTTTCACGGTTGGTCATCATCCAGAGGGCGCTTTCACGCTCGTCGCGCGATGCGAAGTCCTCCTGGAGGCCTGATCATCGGCACAGGCACAGCGGAATTCCTGAATGGCCAGATTGTTTGACATCATGTGGGCGCGACGCAGGTCATCATGCCAGAGCCACAAATCATGCTCGATGGCTTTGCGCCCTGTCGGGTCAATAGCGGGATCGCGCAAAGAAGCATCGAGGGCTTCAACCGCATCAGCCACGGCGGCGGGTAGCGTCTCGGGAGGTTGCGTCCAGTCGACGAGCAGCCTCGCGCCAAGGATATGCCCGTCAGTGAATTCCTGAAGCGTCGGCATCGAGACATGCCGCAGAAAGTGCCGAGCGTTGAAAACCTTCATTCCTGTTCCCCTTTCATTCAGCCATTCAAAAATTCATAAGCAATCCTCCCGGCATGACTGGAAGTTGGCCCGGATTTCTTGTCTACGAATCAAGACCACGGCGCCATCATGCCGTCGGCTATGGAATGATGCCCATCCGAATCTTGGTCTTGATGCTCGAAAGCCAGTCTTCCCGGTATTGCAGGGCAAATGCATCGAGGTTGGCGCGACCGACTCCTGCCTGGCGTGCCAGATATTCCAGAGAGACTGCGCAGTCGAGCCAGCCGAGTGCGTGTGTGGCAATCAATGCCGCCTTATCGGCGGTGGTCACGACCACGATGGCCGAAGGCAACAGGTTGTTGGCGAGCAGCCAGGCCAGCAGATGCTTCTCACCATCGTCGAGCGTGCCGCAGGACGGATGGGCGAGTACCACGGACGCCAGTTCCTTGCGCGTCACCGGATGCTGTCCGGCAAGACCTTCGTTCAGTTCGGCAGGAGGAACCGCGATGTGACGGGGATCAGACGGGTTGCCGGTGAGCGTCTCCTCGACGCACTTCTGAACTGTTTCGATCGCAAAATGGCTGCTGATTGCCGTCCAGCAGCCGGTTCGAAATGCTTCGAGGATGACGTTGGTATCGGCAAAGACTCGGGTTTTCGGCATACGGTCCGCACCTCATAACTCAAACGGTGCTGGGAGATCGTACTGGGCGAACAGTTCGGTCAGACCACCAAGACCCAGCCCCATGGCTTTTGCTGCCTTGCGGGCCGACAGTCGTCCATTCTCCAATGACTCGTGCAGCATGCGCACGAAGGCAACGGAGAACCGCTTGGGGGGGCCTGACACCGAGGGTCGCTGCTTCTCTTGACAGAGATTGCGACGGGTGTCGTCACTGATGAGCTTGAGGTTGAACAACCGCCACGCCAATGCCACCGGCGCCACGCGCAGCAGCGCTGCGACTTCGCACAGGTGGGGGATGTCATCCCGGCGATTGCCATCGATCAGTTGGGTCAATGAAATGCGCGGCATCAACAGGGCAGCGGCAAAGTTGTTCGCCAATTGCTCGATGCGTTTTCCCTTGTTGCGTTCCTCGATGGAATTCGATTCCCGATGATCGGGTTGCATCGCATCCCAGGTGAGCGCATGAAAAAGCTCGTGCGCCAGATCGTAGTAGCGACGCGCCTCGCTCTCGTTGCGGTTGATGAGTATGACGCCCATTTCCTCGAGGTGGCATGTCGCACCCGAGATGGATTGTCCTTCGCCAGCGTCAACCGTATCGACGAACAGCACCGGGATGTCCAGTTCGCGCTCGATCTTGTCGATCAGGGTTTCTGCCGGAATGATACCCAGGTCCAGTTCGGCAACGAGACTCTCTGCACGATCCTGTGCATCCTCGAACGATGACTGGGCAGACAGACGCAACGCGCGCTTGAGCACGCTTGCCCGGCCGCCTTGCCGTTCACGCAGCCAGCGGAGCAGGCCAATCCACTGACCAGCCTTCAATTCGAACCCGTCCAGACTGTCCTCAGGAACCTCGGGTGCCGTCCGCCACGAGAACTGTGCTTCTCCAGCCACGGCAAAAGGATCCACGAAAAACTCGATGTCACGATCCAGGAGGTCGGACAGCGCCAGCAGTTCCTCGGGCTTCAGCGCGCGCTTGCCGTTTTCGATGTCAGAAATCGACTGGCGGTCGTTCAGGCCCAATTCCTGGGTGAGTTGATCCTGCGTCCAGCCCGCCGCATCGCGCGCGGCTTTGACGCGGTAGCCGATCAATTTTTGCGAAATCTTTTCGAGCATGGTTACCCCCTAAACCAGTATTTTAGTATTGCGTATTTAGAAAGGCAAGAATTAATTGCTACTTGTTATTTGCATGAATTGTGCGTAAGTGTGGTCTGTGACCTTACTTCCGCAGTCACCTGCAGACGTTCGCAACGCTTGTCAATTCTGCGATGGAGAAAGACGATCTCCTTGCCCAGAATATCCATCAAGTAATTTTTATTGATGGAGTGCCCGACCATGATGACAGCAAACTTGATTGACCCAACCCGAATGACCATCGAGGAACGACGAGCGGAAGTCGCATCGATACTGGCGCTCGGCGTTATGCGGTTGCGAACGAAGCCGGATGCGTTGGCCGAGAAAAATGAACCGCCTTATCTTGACTTCTGCCCACCACAACGCGTTCATACAAACCCGTCATCACGAGTTCGCAGCGCCATCCGCGAGGTGCTGCTGACCAAACAGAAAGGAGTTTGAATGAGCAAGAAAACCGTAGTCTCAGGCGTGATCGGCCGAATCGCGCACCTGCCCGACACACCATTCGAAGAAATCAAATCGCTGTGGCAACAGATTTTCGCCACCCCCATGCCCACGCACAACCGTCAGTTTCTGGAACGGCGTATTGCCTACCGACTGCAGGAAATCGAGTTTCGCAAAATTGATCGTAACCTGATGGATCGGAATGACCGTCGCATCAAAACCATCATAGAAACGGGCCAGAACAAAAAGCGCGATCGCGATCACCGTCCGGTTGCCGGTACATTGTTGACTCGGGAGTACAAGGGAGTAATTCACAAAGTGGTGGCAACCCCCGATGGTCAATATGACTTTCAGGGGCGTATGTACCCAAGCCTCTCCATGATTGCACGGGAGATCACCGGGACACGGTGGTCTGGTCCATTGTTCTTCGGGCTCAAGCCGTCAGCTACGAAACCCACCTCCAAGAAAGGAGGTTGTCGATGAGCGAAGCACTGAAACGCCGTATGCGCTGCGCGGTCTACACGCGCAAGTCCACCGACGAGGGGCTGGACCAGGAATACAACTCGATCGACGCACAACGTGATGCGGGGCATGCCTACATCGCCAGCCAGCGCGCCGAGGGATGGATTCCGGTGGCAGACGACTACGATGATCCGGCCTTCTCGGGCGGCAACATGGAACGCCCATCGCTGCGACGATTGATGGCCGACATCGAGGCCGGCAAGATCGATGTGGTCGTCATCTACAAGATCGACCGCCTGACGCGCAGCCTCGCGGACTTCTCCAAGATGGTCGAGGTGTTCGAGCGCTATGGCGTGTCGTTCGTGTCGGTCACCCAGCAATTCAACACCACCACGTCGATGGGGCGGCTGATGTTGAACATCCTGCTGTCCTTCGCACAGTTCGAGCGCGAGGTCACCGGCGAGCGCATCCGCGACAAGATCGCCGCCAGTAAGCGCAAGGGCATGTGGATGGGCGGCGTGCCTCCCCTCGGTTACGACGTCGAGAACCGCCGACTGGTGCCCAACGAACGTGAGGCCAAGCTCATCCGGCACATCTTCCAGCGCTTCGTTGAACTGGGCTCCAGCACGATGCTGTTCAAGGAGCTGAAGCTCGACGGCGTGACGTCCAAGGCGTGGACCACGCAGGACGGCAAGACCCGAGACGGCAAGCCGATCGACAAGGGGCTGATCTACAAGCTGCTCAACAACCGGACCTACCTCGGTGAACTGCGCCACAAGGAGCAGTGGTACCAGGCCGAGCATCCACCGATCATCGACCGAGAGTTGTGGGACAAGGTGCACGCCATCCTCGCCACCAACGGTCGGGTTCGCGGCAACGCCACCCGGGCGACGGTGCCGTACCTGCTCAAGGGCATCGTGTTCGGCAACGACGGTCGCGCCTTGTCGCCGTTTCACACCACCAAGAAGAACGGTCGCCGCTACCGCTACTACGTGCCGCAGCGCGAGAACAAGGAGCACGCGGGCGCGTCTGGGCTGCCACGGCTGCCGGCTGCAGAGCTTGAGTCCGCCGTGCTGGACCAACTGCGCGCGGTCCTGCGATCGCCGGATCTCCTGGGCGACGTCCTGCCACGAGCGATCGAACTCGACCCCAGCCTCGACGAGGCGAAGGTCACCGTCGCCATGACGCGGCTCGACGCCATATGGGAGCAGCTCTTCCCAGCCGAGCAGACGCGCATCGTCAAGCTGCTGGTCGAGAAGGTGATCGTGTCGCCCAACGACCTGGAAGTGCGGCTGCGCGCCAACGGCATCGAGCGTCTGGTGCTGGAACTGCAGCCAGCCGGCGCGGCCCAGCCCGAGGAGGCATTGGCATGAGCGAGATCCGCATCCAGAAGACGGGCGAGCCCGACGTCATCGAGGCCAGTGATGGGCGGCTGACTTTGTCGGTGCCGATCCAGATCAAGCGGCGCAGCGGGCGCAAGCTGGTCACGCTGCCGATCGACCCGGTGACGGGCGAACCAGCCAAGGCCAGACCCTGGGACACGGCCACCACGCCGTTGCAACTGGCGCTGGCCAGGGGTCACCGCTGGCTGGCCATGCTGGAGTCGGGCGAGGCCAAGTCCCTCAAGGAGATCGCCGCCCGGGAAGGGATCGACAACAGCTACGTCAGCCGGATGGTCAACCTGACCACGCTGGCACCCGACATCGTGGCGGCCATCCTGGACGATGCATTGCCGAACCACGTCACGCTGTTTGATCTGGCGGTTGATCCGCCAGCGCTGTGGGATGAGCAGCGGGCGAGACTTACAGTGAGCGGTTGATGCTACGTGACCAGGTCAGCTGTCAGCTTTTCCACCAACTCATTCGTGCTCGGCGCGTACGTTGGCAGCTGTCGCTGTGCTTGTCGAAATATCCCGACAAGTAAGCACGCCGTGAAGAGCCAGTAGTGCGACTCCTTGGCGAGCGGGCTGCCGGATATCATCGTCTGGATGCGCGTAGTAATCGGCGGATATTCCGCTGTTCCCCACCGAGCGCTTTCCGGGGTTATTTCGTGCAAGATCATTGCACCGAGTGCGATTCCCATTGATCGCTTATCCAGAACCCTTCTGAAAGCCTGGCCAACAGACTGGGCATAGTTTCCAATCTTGTCGGTCAGAAATGACCTTGCCCAGACATCGCATGCAATCTCTTCTTCGCGCCGGTCGGCGGGGTAGTCGCCGTCACTGAGAAATTTCACGTGCCGAAGTTCATGAAGAAAGACATAGGCGGTCGCCAGACAGACTAAGTCGAAAGCCGCCATTTCTTGATGGCTGCCGAGCGTTTCTCTATCGGCTTCAGGACGCGGAACATCTTGCGGCCAGGTGGTGTGCACCGAACTTTGCCCTTCGATGATCGATCGAGCTGAATTTGAGCGAGACCTGTAATCCATCTCGAAAGAAGCAAGCTCGCCATCGGCGCGCAGTATGTCTTCAAGGGCCCCACCAGTGATGCCGGCGAGAATGATCGCTGGAGAGTACGTCTCGATTGATCTCCACCCATTGAAACCGAGCAGCCAGATTGCCTCGAGTGTCTTGTGGTCAAACTGGATGCGACCCTTGCCCGCGCTGATGTTCACGCCTCGAGCGTCGTCGACTAGGCAGATCTTGGGTGCATAGCGATCCCATAGGTCCTCAATGTCTTGTTTTCGCTCAGGCGTGGCGCCTTGCAGCAGAGCCTTAACAGCGATGACTGCTTCAACCATTGCTGCACCCATTGATCGTTGTTTCCAGCGCGCGCAGACGATCGGCGATGGCGTCGAAGGCGGGTGGCTCGCCGATGAACATGCCGGCACCGATCATGCGCTGGAAGTCATCGCGCAGCGCGGCCAGTGCGGCATCTTCCGGAATGAGTCTGAGCTGCCCGGCCAGGCATGCGTCGTAGTTGGCGTAGCTCGCGTTGTAGAAGACCTTTTTGTGCTTGACGACATCCGCGAGCAGAGCGCGATCGGCCAGAGCGGCTTGCCCATGGGCAAGATCAGCCAGCATGGCCAGGTCGTACCAGTGGCGTGACAAACGTTCGGCGCCAGTACGGAACTCGTCGCGCTGACACTCGACGTGCATCAACGTCGCCTTCTCCCAGAAGGTACGCGCCGGGGACAGCACACTGACCTTCGAACGAGGAAAATCGAGCGCAGCGACATGCTCCGCGATGTCGGGCCGTACCTCATGCTTTTCGTTCGGCTCGGTGATGTTGCGACCACCGAACTCAATCAGGACGCTGTTGCCAACGTAGTCCCCCGGCGCATCAAGCACGGTCGGGTAGTGCACACGCAACTGCTCGCCGTCATCGCTGACTTCAAGCTGGAATGCGCCGGCATCGAACTCGGCTGCCAGTGTCCGCTGAAAGTGCGGTGCCACAACACCATGAGCATGATCGCGCACGAAGGACTTGAGATCCTCGCTGAATTTTTTCAGCCGATTGCGCGAGACGCCTTCGGCAAACGGATCGAAGGAACCGTCCAAGCCACGGTAGTCGAGCGTGATGTCCACGTCTTCGGAGAAGCGTGCGATGGCTCCGAACACTTTGGATAGCGAGGTGCCACCCTTGAAGGCCATCGGAAGTCGGCCGGGCATGGTGAACAGGGTCTGCAGCACCCAGCAGACCCAGACATCTTTTTCCAGGACTACGGGCGAGCGGGCAAGCTGCGGAGCCAGTGCCCGATAGATTTGGGACTGCTCTTGAGCTTTCAGGTGCAGGAAGGACTCAGGCATGAACAACCGTCCGCTCGCTCCGGAAGATGGCGTCGCTCATCCATGCGGGCATTGAACTGGTGGCTGACTTCAGCACCCCGAATTCGCTTGATCCCAGCTTGCGCCGAATCTTCTCGACGAGAGCCGGCGTTACTTCCGTCTTGCCGAGGTACCACATCGCCGCAAGCGCGAGCCCGGCGGGTCGACCCGCCAAGGCCAACTTGCGCTGACAGACGTGCTGCAGACGGATCTCCATCTTCCCTACGCGGATGCGCTTCGACGGGCCGGATGTCACGAATACCGACTGGGTCGGAACCTGCGTGGTCAGCTCGAGCCGACGCGCCGCTTCGGCACCGTGAACCTGGACGACGGCGCCAGTGGTCTTGGCGACCGTCTCGGCGACCTTCAAAGGCGAGGGACTAACCTTGCCGACGAAACGGCTAACCTCGGGGCGCACGAAGACGCCGCGCGTCACACGCTCAATCGATCCTGCTTTGACGAGGCGGGAGAGGGTCTGATCGACGGACGCGCGCGTGCCGCACTCCAGGAATGCCGTTGGGGTGAAGGGCTCCCCAATCGGCATCGTCTCGATGCGCTGGCGAATCAGCTCGGCGGTCTTGGTCGTCGTGTTCATGTATGAAAATATACGTGAGTTTCTGACAAACAGCAAGTGTGATGACTCACAGGGAGATGCTCGTGTTCCCTCCGGCAGCCAATGCTGCAATCCAACCGATTGAACGGTCCGCGCGTAACCCGTTGATTTCAAGGGGTGCCGGACCGGGTCTTTGCGGACTTCGGCGCATTCGCGGAGAGCGAGGCCGGAGAGAAGAATGGCCAGGAGAGAGCGAAAGGTTGCCGAGAACGGGCCAGATGGCCGACCGGCCAAGTCCGCAGGTTTCCGCAGGAACCCGCGCAAACACGCGGGAACTGTCGCTGTCAGACGAGAAAAAGCCCCAACCGAGAACGGTTGGGGCTTCGTTATTGGTGGAGGCGGCGGGAATCGAACCCGCGTCCGAAAGTCCTCTGCAGTCAGCTCTACATATTTAGCCTCGTTGTTGAATTTAACCACTAATACGTCAACGGACAAGCGGCTTAGTGACGATTCACCATAATTTTAATTCAGGAGGAGGTGACCCCCTCAAGAACGATTCTCTGTATATGACTCCGCTACTTGGTTTCCCAAGCTCCAACCCAGAAGAACAATTGGTGCGGAGCCTAGCCTTAAGCGGCTAGGGCGTAGTTGTCGTCGTTGGCAACTATAAGTTTACCAGATGGATTTACGAGGTTTACTGGTCCTCGATATGCACTGAACTGTTTTGCAACCCCCGTCGAAGCCAGGTCGCCCCCAATATTATTTTAATTATCCAGTCTTTTAGGTTAAATGTCACGGTTTAATGTTATATTAAGGGAATATGACGACATTTCATGACTTAGGATTAATTGAACCATTACTAAAGGCAGTGGAAGAGATGGGCTACCTTGAGCCCACCGCTATCCAAAATATGGCCATACCTGCTATTTTATCAGGCCAAGATGTGCAGGCTATGGCCCAAACAGGAACTGGTAAAACTGCTGGTTTCACGCTCCCTTTACTCCAGCAGCTAGCTCCTTTTGCTAACACAAGCATGTCTCCTGCTAAGCATCCAGTAAGAGCCTTAGTATTAGCCCCTACAAGAGAACTTGCTATTCAAGTGGAGGAGAGCGTTAAAAATTACAGTAAACACCTATCTCTTAAATCCTGCGCCATTTATGGCGGGGTAAATATTCAAGAGCAAATCAAGTTACTCCAATCAGGTGTTGAAATCGTGATTGCAACGCCTGGACGACTCATGGATCATGTGAGCCAAAAAACTATCCAGCTCTCACAAGTCTCCCATTTTATTTTAGATGAGGCAGATAGGATGCTAGATATGGGGTTCATTCCCGATATTAAAAAAATTGTGGCGCTGTTACCTCTCCAGCGTCAAAATTTAATGTTTTCAGCGACCTTTTCCGATGAGATCAATCGCTTAGCTAAAGGCATTTTGAACCATGCCGTACAACTGCAATCAGCTCAGCGCAATACCACAGCGGCCTCAGTGGTGGAATCCTTCTATCTCATTAATGAGCACAGAAAAAAGGAGTTGCTAGTAGAGCTCTTTTTACAATCGAAAGGCACACAAGCTATTGTTTTTACTAATACAAAAATTGATGCTTCAAAAATCTCGCAAAGCATATTACGAGAGGGTATTAAATGTGATGCACTCCACGGTGACCGAAGTCAGAGAGAGCGCATTGATATTTTGGATAAATTTAAAACTGGCCAAATCGATTTATTAATTGCTACCGATGTGGCTGCTCGGGGCTTAGATATTGAAGCACTACCACTCGTTTTTAATTATGATCTCCCCAGTGTTGCAGAGGATTATATTCACCGCATTGGCAGAACCGGACGAGCAGGGAGCTTGGGGCAAGCCATTTCCTTTGTTACGGAGAGTGACCGGCGTTTAGTTAGCGCCATTGAAAAACTTACCACTAACCATTATGAGCTCAAATCGGGTGAGGCTATACTTCACAAGCCCTCCCAAGAAGTCATAGAAACCCCATCAAGAAACCTCTCGCAAAAGAGCTCGTACTTAACAGCTTCCATTGATAAAAAGCCCCGTGAAATCCCCGCGCTGTTAAAAAACTTCAACCTTGAGGGTTAATGGCTGTGGCTTTACCCTGTTTCATTGTGCTGTATGTACAGCCTGGTGCTGCCAATACTGAATTATCTGGATTTTATGGAACAATGGCAAAAGTTCGCCTGCGAGCTCAGGCGATCGATAATCAGGCTAACGTTGCGCTAATTGCTTTCTTGGCGGAGTTCCTTGATATTCCTAAACGTGATATAGAAATTGTCTCAGGTCATCATAGCCGGATAAAAAGAGTGCAATTAATGAAAAGTTCACCAAAGGTTCATCAACTTTTATTATCCAAAGAATAAGTTTAATCAATTGGCCAGCATTACCTTTCTACTTTAGAATGAGTTTAACTATTGATTTATTGATAGTTACCTCCCTTGATGTGTTGATAGCCCGGTTCCCCCGGGCTTTTTTTTACTCTTTTTTATAAAATTTCAGCAAAAATTTCCAAATTAAGTAAAATGAAAGATTATTTTAATCTGGTGATCAAATTCTCTATGGACAGAAATCATTTAGTGAATCTTCTTAGCCAATGCTTACCTCGTGAATCGATTCTTACGGATCCAGAGGATGTGAAACCCTTTGAGACAGATGGCTTATCAGCCTATAAAGAATTACCTTGGATTGTGGTGTTACCTACCCAAGAGAATGAAGTTCAAGCTATTCTAAAAGTGTGTCATCAACACCAAGTGCCGGTGGTGGCTAGGGGTTCTGGCACGGGTCTCTCCGGTGGGGCATTACCCGTTAAAGAGGGAGTGGTATTATCCCTCTCCAAGTTCACTAAAATCCTTTCCATTGACGCACTTTCTCGCACTGCCGTGGTTCAACCAGGGGTGAGAAACTTGGCGGTGTCAGAGGCGGCAGCTTCCTTAGGTCTGTATTACGCTCCAGACCCATCCTCTCAAATTGCCTGCAGTATTGGTGGTAATGTGGCTGAAAACTCCGGTGGCGTCCATTGCCTCAAATACGGTTTGACTGTGCATAACCTTCTCAAAGTGAGGGTCGTGAGTATGGAAGGGGAGATTTTAGAGTTAGGCAGTGATGCTTTAGATTCTGCAGGGTATGATCTGTTAGCTTTGATCACCGGCAGTGAAGGGTTGCTGGGAGTGGTGACCGAGGTTACAGTTAAATTGCTACCCAAACCGCAACTCGCCCAAGCCATTCTGGCGGCCTTTGATGATGTAGAAAAGGCCAGTACAGCTGTTGCCAATATTATTGCAGCAGGCATTATCCCAGCCGGTCTTGAGATGATGGATGGTCCCGCTACCCGTGCTGCAGAAGCCTTCGTTCATGCCAACTATCCAGTGGATGCCGAAGCGGTATTAATTTGTGAATCGGACGGTACCCCTGAGGAAGTGGCCGATGAAATAGCGCGAATGAAGGCTATTTTAGAGGCGTCCGGTGCCTTGGAGTTACGTTACTCACAGGATGAGGCGCAGCGACTCAAATTCTGGGCGGGAAGAAAGGCTGCCTTTCCTGCAGTGGGTAGGCTCTCACCTGATTATTATTGCATTGATGGGACGATTCCCCGGAAAACTTTAGGGTATGTGTTAAAGAAAATCTATGAGCTCGGACGAGAGTACAACTTGGAAGTGGCTAATGTTTTTCATGCGGGAGATGGTAATTTGCATCCTTTGATTTTATTTGATGCCGCCATTGAAGGTGAGTTTGAAAGAACTGAGGCTTATGCTGGTAAGATTCTTGAGCTATGTGTGGAAGTAGGTGGCACCATCACAGGAGAGCATGGTGTTGGAGTGGAAAAAATTAACCAAATGTGTACTCAGTTTGATAGTCCCACTTTAACATCCTTTCATGGGGTTAAGGCTGCCTTTGATCAACAGGGTTTATTGAATCCAGGAAAACTGATTCCCACCTTACAGCGCTGTGCAGAAATGGGGGCAATGCATGTGCACCATAATCAACTGCCCCACGCTCATTTACCACGTTTTTAATATGCCTAATTCCATTACAGAGATAATAGAGTTTGTGAAGAACGCTTCACAAACTGAGCGCACCATCAACATAGCCGGCTCGGGTTCCAAAGCCTTTTGGGTCAACGCACAAGCTGATCTGATCCTTGATATGACCCATTATCAGGGGATCATTGAGTATGAACCAAGCGAACTTGTTATGAGTGTTAAAGCTGGGACCCCCTTAGATGAAGTCATTCATACTTTAGATAAGGAAGGGCAAATGTTAGCCTTTGAACCGCCGCTTTTTAGTGAAGGGGGGAGCGTGGGCGGCATGGTGGCAAGTGGTCTATCAGGACCGCGGCGTGCCTATACCGGATCAGTACGGGACTACGTGCTGGGAGTAAGAGTTATTGATGGTCTTGCCCAAGACTTACATTTTGGTGGGCGGGTAATTAAAAATGTGGCCGGCTTTGATGTGTCACGCCTGATGGTGGGCGCCTTGGGCTCCCTTGGTGTAATAGCCGAAGTATCCTTAAAAGTCATGCCAAAACCTCAATATGAATTGACCTTAAGTTACTCTTTGAGTGAAACCCAAGCTTTACAAAAAATGAATGAGCTTGCGAGTCGCCCCTATCCCATTTCTGCCACGAGTTTTTCTCTTGGAGAATTGAAGATTCGTTTTTCGGGGGCTGAGGTGGCCGTGAAAGCCGCATACAGGGAACTTGGTGGGGAGGTGGTTGAGAAAGCTGATCTATGGTGGCATTCTCTGCGTAACCAAACTTATCAAGGGTTTCATTCCCAAAAGCCTCTCTGGCGTTTGTCAGTCAAAAACACTGCCAAACCGTTAGGACTCTCAGGACAATCTTTAATTGAGTGGGGTGGGGCATTGCGCTGGATTAATAGCGAACACACTCCCGCGCAGATCTTTAAAGTGGCTGTAGAAGCCCAGGGCCATGCCCAGCTTTTCCGAGGTGGAGATCCACAGCATCCCATCAGTTCCCCCCTGTCACCCACTTTGATCCCCATTCATCAGCGGCTCAAACATAACTTTGACCCCAAGGGGATTTTTAATCCCGGATTACCAGGAAACTTTTAGTATGTATGTGAATTTAACACCTGAATTTAAAGCGGCTGACTTTGGTGAGGAAGCTGAAAAAATCCTGCGAACCTGTGTGCACTGTGGTTTTTGTTTGGCCACGTGTCCCACCTATCAATTATTGGGTAATGAATTAGATAGCCCGCGGGGCAGAATTTATTTAATTAAAAATGTTCTTGAAGGCGAGCCTGTTACCAAGAATACTCAGCTTCACTTAGATCGCTGTCTCACCTGTCGCGCCTGTGAGAGTACTTGCCCCTCGGGAGTGCAATACGGTAAGTTGGTGGATATTGGCCGCAAGGTGGTGGAGAAATCTGTTCCTAGGAGCGCCGTTGCTCAATTTAAAAGATATGTGTTAAAAAAGGTTTTACCTAACCCTAAACTCTTTAATCCCTTGGTAGATGTGGGTCAGGCTTTCAAGCCACTGCTACCTAAAACTATGACACAAGCATTGCCGGATAAAACGTTTCTAGGATTGTGGCCAACCAGGATGCACGCCAGAAAAATGATTGTGCTAGAGGGTTGTGTACAACCGAAGCTAACCCCAGAAACCAATCTTGCGGCAGCGAAAGTACTGGATCAACTAGGCATCTCATTAATTCGTGTTGCAGGCAGTGGTTGCTGTGGCGCCCTAAAGCATCATTTAAATGATGAAGCAGCAGCCTTGATGGACATGAGGCGCAATATTGACTTCTGGTGGCCTCAGGTAGAAAAAGGTGGTGTTGAGGCCATTGTAGTCACCGCCAGCGGTTGCGGCACGGAAGTGAAACAATATGGCTATCATTTGCAACATGATCCATTATATTCTGACCGTGCTCAGCAAATCTCTCATTTGGCTCGTGATATTTCCGAGGTGATGGCCATGTTACCAGTGGAAAGTCTACTTAAGGCGCAAAGCACGGATGAGAAAATTGCTTTTCATGCTCCCTGTTCCTTGCAACATGGGCAAAAGCTAAAGGGCTTTGTTGAGGGATTATTGACAGGTTGGGGAGCTCGATTAACAACAGTGCCTGATGCTCATCTATGCTGTGGATCAGCGGGAACTTATTCTATTTTACAGCCTGAGATTTCAAAAAAACTGCAAGCTAATAAAATTAAAGCTCTGGAGAGCGGTAGACCCGATGTGATTTTAACTGCCAATATCGGATGTCAAACCCATTTGAAGGCGGTGAGTTCAGTGCCTGTGATTCATTGGATAGAATGGTTAGCGGCGAAATTGGAACTTTAAAATCACCAAGGCCACACCCAAGGCTACCAATGCCATACCGATCATAGCGAAGAACGTCAATCGCTCATCAAAACACAGAAAAGCGATAAGGGCTGTGACGGGTGGCACAAGGTAGAGGAGGCTTGAAACTCTCGATGCCTCTCCATCTCTAATTAATTTATAGAGTAACGCCACAGCCCCAACGGAGAGTGCTAAGACTGACCATGCCATGGCAAAAACCAAGGGGGGATTCCATACAACAGTACGTTGTTCAAAGGCTAAGGCCAGCGACCAAAAAAGAAGTCCTGAGGTGCAGTATTGTAAAACTCCTCCTGTTCTAATATCTACACTGGCAAAGAATTTCTTTTGATAAACAGTGCCAGCACTAATACTGAGTAAGCCAATACACGAGAAGAGTGCTGATAAAGGTGTCAAGTCATTGGCAGAGACACGATGAGCCAGAACTAGAAACAAACCGATTAAACCAATGAGTAATCCCAGCCACTGTCTGACATTGAGTCTTTCCTTTAATACAAAAAAAGCCGCCACAGAGGTGAGGATTGGTTGCATCCCCACAATGAGGGATACCATGCCAGCTGGCATACCGATGGC
Source organism: Ferrovum sp. JA12 (assembly GCF_001431705.1). Taxonomy (NCBI): domain Bacteria; kingdom Pseudomonadati; phylum Pseudomonadota; class Betaproteobacteria; order Ferrovales; family Ferrovaceae; genus Ferrovum; species Ferrovum sp. JA12. Next base: position 583,780 of record NZ_LJWX01000002.1, read on the forward strand.
AATGGCCGCCCACACCCCACCTAAATAGCCTCCATGAACCAGTAAGCCTGAAATCGTGACATGGAGGGCGGCCATGGGAGTAGGGGGCCAAGGTGCTTTTGAAATAAGTGCCACTATAAGAAGTATGACTGCAGCTAAGGCCATTCGAATGGCAAGAAAAGTCATGGGCTCCATATAAGGTAAACCATAACGGGCCCCGATAAAACCTGTCGCCCAAAGAAAGACGAAAACGGCAGGAACCAAAAAACTGGTGAGAATTTTTTTATTCATGTTCATGTGTGGTTGACTATAAATTGCTTTTATTTATATGGCAAAGCTATGGGGTGTCAGCAAATTCCCTCTTAAGAAACAAGGATCCGTTAAAAGAAGAGGAATCATTTTAACTCATCTAATCGTGTCATGCCTTTGATGAGTAAACCCCAGAAAAGATTAAGGAAAAATTGCCCTAGCTAGTCACAACATCATACTGTTGCGTCTCATTCAATGCAGCGCTTTAGGGTCAGAGAGTAATCTAGTATAATCAATACATGTTTATTTTTTTTTAGGATATTCTCGCCATGTTTGAAATTCGAAAAAGTCATGAGCGTGGCCATTTTAATCATGGTTGGCTCGACTCCTATCACAGTTTTTCCTTTGCCGAATACTACGACCCGCAACATATGGGCTTTAGTGTACTCAGAGTAATTAATGAAGATCGTGTGGCAGCAGGCACCGGTTTTGGTACTCACCCTCATCGTGATATGGAGATTGTTACCATCATTTTATCTGGTGAATTAGAACATCAAGACAGCATGGGTAATGGCTCCATCATACGTCCTGGCGATGTACAAAGAATGAGTGCGGGTACTGGCGTGACCCACAGCGAAATCAATCCCTCCTCCACGACCGGCGTTCATTTGCTACAAATTTGGCTGTTGCCCGAGGCGCGAGGACTCACCCCGGGTTATGAACAAAAGAGTTTTTCGGGGGAGAGCTACCTCAATCAGTTTGCTCTGTTAGCCTCACGGCATGGAGATCATGGTTCGGTGACTATTCATCAAGACGTGAAGCTTTATCGAGCAAAAATTAGTCAACACTCCACCTTAAAGCATACTCTTAGTCCCTCAAGAAAAGCTTACTTACATATCATTGATGGTGCATTAATGGTCAATGATCATTATCAATTATCAGCAGGCGATGCACTCAAGGTTAGCGGTGAAAACGAGTTATCACTCGTGGCTCAGCATGAGGCTGAGTGTATTTTGTTTGATTTACCCCACTAACAATAGCCATGCATTACCAGCAAAATTTAATTGCGGCCACCTTGGTGAAACGTTATAAACGCTTTTTAGCCGATGTGATTCTCAGCGATGGATCAAGTTTAACCGTTCATGTGCCTAACACGGGTTCACTGATGGGTTGTGTAGAACCAGGTTTAGAGGTGAGACTCTCTGACTCCCATAACCGGGATAGAAAATATCGTTTTACTCTAGAGCAGGTGGTGCTCGAACAAAGTCGAGTGGGAGTGAATACTCATCATGCCAATCAGCTAGTGGGTGAAGCTCTTGAGGCGGGATTAATTCCATCCTTAAGGGCATTCACCAGTCGCCGAGCTGAGGTTAAATATGGTCAAGAAAAAAGCCGTATTGATTGGCTGTTAAAGGACGAAATGGGCCACTCTTGTTATGTGGAAGTCAAAAACGTGAGTGCAGCGGTGGCGGGAAGAGTGGGGGGTTTTCCCTGATGCACCCAGCGAGAGGGCCACTAAGCATTGTCGAGAGTTGATACGCATTGTGAATGAAGGGCAGCGTGCCGCCATTATCTTTTGTGTCCAGCGTAGCGATGTAGAGGTGGTGGAGCCTGCTCAGATCATTGACCCCCACTACACTCAAGCCTTGATAGAGGCAGAGCAATCTGGCGTTGAGCTCTATGCGCTGAGGGCTAATTTAAGTGATGAAGGGGTACAATTGGTTGATGCTGTCCCTGTACGTTGCCCCCCAAAATAGTATAATTGATTTTGTATTCAATTGATTGAGGTATGTTATGCCCTATGCAATAAAATTCCATCGAACCGGTGGACCGGAAGTGTTTGAATGGCAGGAAGTGACGGTAGACGAACCTGGTCCGGGAGAGATACGCCTGCAACACACAGCAGTGGGACTCAACTATATCGACGTCTATCACCGAAGCGGTTTGTATCCTGCGCCACTGCCTGCCGTCCCTGGTTTAGAAGCTGCGGGAGTGGTGATAGCAGTTGGCAAGGGAGTTACGGATTTGACGGTGGGTGATCGGGTAGCTTACGCCTCCGGCCCCTTGGGAGCTTACTCTGAAGAGCGAGTTATGGCAGCGGATAGAGTAGTGAAATTACCGGATAACATTAGCGATGAGGTAGGTGCTGCCATGATGCTACAGGGTTTAACAGCACAGTATTTATTGCGCCGCACTTATGCAGTAAAAAAAGGGGATACCCTTTTAGTCCACGCTGCCGCCGGAGGGGTAGGCTTAATCTTGTGCCAATGGGCGAAGCATCTTGGCGCAACAGTGATTGGTACCGTGGGTAGTGCAGATAAAGCGGAGCTTGCAAAAGAGTATGGCTGTGACCATCCCATTATTTATACTCAGGAAGATTTTCAGGAACGAGTGCTCGAAATTACCCATGGCCAAAAAGTCCCTGTAGTCTACGATTCTGTAGGTAAGGATACCTTTATGAAATCCTTAGACTGCCTATCTCCCTTAGGTTTACTGGTGCTCTTTGGTCAGTCCTCTGGCAATGTGCCACCCTTCGATTTAGGTGCTTTGTCAGTGAAGGGGTCCTTATTTATTACGCGTCCCACGCTAGCGACTTATACAGCCAAAAGAGAGGATCTTCTCAAGGGGGCTCAGGAACTCTTTGAGGTGGTGAGTCAAGGCATTGTTAAAATAAATATTCACCAGCGTTATGCTCTGAAGGATGCAGCGCAAGCGCATCGTGACTTAGAGGCAAGAAAAACTACCGGTTCAACGATTTTAAAGGTGTGATAATGGATATTGATAAAGAGTTAGACGCGAGAGGCTTGAGCTGCCCATTACCTATTTTAAGAACCAAGAAAACACTGTCCGATATGAGTTCTGGTCAATTATTAAAAGTGATTGCTACCGACAACGGTGCTCCTAAAGACATGCAAGCCTTTGCCAATCAAACTGGTCATCAATTGGTGGATTCCCTTGAAACCAATGGTGAATTTATTTTTATCTTTAAAAAGAAATAAGGACAAAACCAATGAAAAAGATGGCGATTATTGCCAGTAAGGGCACCCTTGATATGGCTTATCCACCTTTTATCTTGGCTTCCACCGCAGCGGCCTTAGGCTTTGAAGTGAAGGTGTTTTTTACCTTCTATGGCTTGCAACTTCTTAAAAAAGATTTATCGGATGTGAAGCTCAGCCCTCTCGGTAACCCTGCTATGCCTATGCCACTCCCCATGCCATCCTTAGTACAGGTAATGCCTGGTATGGAGTCCATGGCTACCATGATGATGAAGGATAAGCTCAAGAAAAAAGGCGTAGCGAGTTTAGAGGAAATGCGTGATATGTGTCTTGAGGCGGAAGTGACCTTGATTGCCTGCCAGATGACCTTAGACTTGTTTGACTTTAAACGTGAGGATCTTATTGAAGGCATTGAATACGGTGGCGCTGCCACTTATTTAGATTTCGCCGGTGAATCAAACGTTTGCTTATTTATTTAGCTTTCAATGAGCAGCAAGACAGGTAAAGTTTACTTGGTTGGGGCAGGCCCCGGTAATGTGGATTTATTAACCTTAAAGGCCTTAAGACTACTACAAACCTGCGATATTGTTCTCTATGATCAACTGGTGTCTGAGGATATTTTGCATCTCATTCCTCGCCATGTGACCCTTGAAAACGTGGGAAAACAACGAAGTTTTCACCCTGTACCCCAGGTGCAAATCAATCAAAGATTGATTGATTTGGCCCTGCAGGGCAACAATGTTTTACGGCTGAAGGGTGGGGATCCCTTTATTTTTGGTCGTGGAGGAGAGGAGATTGACAGCTTAAAGGAGCAGGGTATCCCCTTTGAGGTGGTGCCAGGTGTTACGGCCGCCAATGGCGTTGCTGCCTTTGCCGGCATTCCTCTCACCCATAGGGATTATGCCCAATCTTGTTTATTCGTTACTGCTCACTTAAAAGAGGGCTCCTTTGATTTGGATTGGTCAGCCTTAGTCCGACCACGACAAACGGTGGTCATCTATATGGGGCTTCATGGGCTGGATCGACTGGCGACAGAACTTTTACAGGCAGGGATGGCACCTGACATGCCTGTGGCCTTAATAGAACAGGGTACGAGGGAGGCACAAAGGGTAGTCATTACGGTACTAGACAAGCTTTACCAAGAGAGCATTGATCATGCCCTGAAATCTCCCACTTTAATCATTATCGGCTCTGTAGTAGAGTTACAAAATAAACTGAGTTGGTTTAACTAGTTTTATTTTTTCAATTGAAGATAAAGGGGTGAGTGGTTATGCTATCAGGAAATGTGGGTGGGCTAGATCGGGTCGTTCGAGTCATTATTGGCGCCGTTTTATTGGCTGCCTCAGCCACCGGTAAAATTGGTATTTGGGGGTGGCTGGGACTACCGACTATGCTAACGGGTTTACTAGGCTGGTGCGGACTTTATCAGCTACTCGGCATTAAAACCTGCGCGCTTAAAAAGTAACTAAACGAACCTTGCCACGAAGCAATTCTCTAAGCCAGAGGGCAAAGGGATGAACACCGTGTGGCCACTACCAGGAGCCACCACAGTCTCTTCTCCTGATAAGTTGCGCATGGAAGAAATGGTATAACTCTGGTTACCTTTGGGATCCACTATCTCTATTTTATCGCCCACTGAAAAGCGGTTTTTGACCATTACCTTAGCCCAGCCCTTTTCATCATAACCCACAATATCACCAACATATAAGTTGCGATTAGATTCTGAGTGACCACGTAGGTAGTTTTGTGTTTCTTGATCAGGGTGGCGCTCATAAAAACCATTGGTATAGCCTCGGTTAGCGAGCCCCTCGAGAGAGCTTAATAGAGTAGGATCTAACTCTCGTCCAGCCACGGCATCATCAATTGCTTGACGATAGGACTGACAGGTACGCGCCACGTAGTAAGGAGACTTGGTTCTGCCTTCTATTTTAAGAGAGTCCACACCGATTTTAGCTAATCGTTCCACGTGTTCAATAGCTCGTAAGTCCTTGGAGTTAAGAATGTACGTGCCGTGTTCATCCTCTTCGATGGGCATTAGTTGTCCAGGTCGATTGGCTTCTTCTAAGAGGAACACATCGCCCTCATCACCCTCCTTGGCGTTATGCACCTTATAATCCCAACGGCAAGAGTTGGTACAGGTTCCCTGATTGGGATCACGATGGTTAAAGTAACCGGATAGTAAACAGCGCCCCGAGTAGGCAATGCATAGTGCGCCATGAATAAATACCTCCAATTCCATTTCAGGGCACTCTTGCCGAATCTCTTCAATCTCATCAATCGATAACTCGCGCGAGAGAATAATGCGACTAATACCCATAGTATGCCAAAATTTAACCGCCGCATAATTTAAGGTATTAGCCTGTACGGAGAGGTGAACGGGCATATCAGGCCAGGTTTCACGAATCATCATAATCATGCCAGGATCAGCCATAATGAGCGCATCGGGCTTCATCTCAATGACTGGGGTGATGTCTTCAATATAGGTTTTGATCTTAGCATTGTGAGGCAGAATGTTGCTCACTAAATAAAACTTCTTATTGAGTTCATGAGCTCTTTGAATACCTTTTGCCAAATTCTCTAACTTACCGAAGCTGTTATTACGTACTCTTAGGCTGTAACGAGGCTGTCCGGCGTAGATGGCGTCAGCGCCATATCTAAAGGCCGTTTCAAGCATATCAAGGGAGCCCACGGGAGCTAATAATTCAGGGGTTTTTATCATAATTCTCTACTGTAAATAATGTATAAACCGAATGAGTTCTTCGGGATGTTCGATGATGGCTTGGTGCGGCCATAATTCAGGTGCTTTGTCTGAGCCCAAGTAGCCGTAGCGTGCAATAATTCCTGCCATGCCCGCAGCTTGGGCTGCGATCATATCACGTTCATCATCACCCACATACACCAACTCTTCCGGAATGAGTTGTAACTCTTCTGATGCACCAAGGAGCGGGTCAGGAAAGGGTTTAGCTCGGGCATAGCTATCTCCACTCACAATGCATCCTGATCTATGTGTGAGGCCCAACAGAGAAACCAACGGATCTGTAAAACGTTTAAATTTATTGGTGACAATGCCCCAAGGAATGTGGTGAAGGTCCAAGTAATCCAATAACTCAGGCACACCAATAAAGAGCCTGGTCTGCGAACAGAGATTATTTTGATAAAGAGTATAAAACTGCTCTTTCAATTCCTCAAAAAATGGATCATTGATACTGATCTTAAAGCCTTCTTCAATTAATCCCCTTGCCCCTTGTGAAGCTCTAGGTCTTAACTGATCTAAGGGTAATGGTGCATTACCATACTGCTCCAGTAATACGTTTAAAGCATGTGCCAAATCTGGCGCGGTATCGGCCAGTGTGCCGTCTAAATCAAACAAGACTCCTTTGATCACGGTTTAACGCAGTGCACGGCATAATTGACACTGATATTTGGAGTGTTTGAGTAAATCTGTGTCAAAGGATTATAGGTGAGGCCTATATATTCTCTTACCTCAAGACCTGCTGCTCTGGCAAATTGCGCTAACTCTGAGGGTTTGATGAATTTAGCGTAGTCATGAGTGCCCTTGGGCAAGAGTTTTAAAATATACTCAGCCCCTAAAATAGCAAAAAGGTAAGACTTGGGATTGCGGTTAAGGGTGGAGAAGAAAACATGACCGCCCCGTTTGACGAGATTAGCACAAGCTTCAACCGTGCTACGTGGATGGGGAACGTGTTCTAACATTTCCATGCAAGTCACCACATCAAATTGTTCGGCATGAGTTTTAACGAGCGCCTCGGCATCAAGCAACTGATAATTAACGTGAATGCCACTTTCCAAACCATGGAGAGTGGCCACAGACAGAGACTTTTCAGCTAAATCGATACCCGTGACCTGAGCTCCTAAACTGGCCATAGATTCAGCCAATATCCCACCTCCACAGCCTACATCACACACTTCTTGGTGAGCTAAAGGAGCAAGAGCATTAATCCATTTAAGACGCAATGGATTAATGGCATGCAGCGGTTTGAATTCACTCATGGGATCCCACCAACGGTGGGCGAGAGCACTGAATTTTTGTAATTCAGTAGGATCGATATTCACTGACATGGTGTTGATTTACCTGTATGTAATGTAAATTTCAGCACGACGGTTTTTAGCACGGCCTGCTTTGGTGGAGTTTGTATCCACAGGGTCTGCCATTCCTAAACCACTGACCTGAATCATCTCAGCAGCTAGGCCATTTTTTACCAAGTAAGATTTAACTGCCTCAGCGCGTCTTAAGGACAGTTTTAGGTTGTATTGTTTGCTGCCAACGCTATCTGTATAGCCTACTATTTTAATTGTTTTGATGGTGTCCAAAGAGTGATGGTGATCTTTAATCTTAGTTAACTCACGATCAATGGCTGCTTTACCTTGTGGCTTTAATACCGACTTGTCAAAATCAAAGAGGGCATCGGCTGACAAGGTAATATCAGGCTGTGCTTTGGCCATCGGTGCATGATATTGAGGCTTAGGTTCGGCCATGGGTTTTGGTGTTTCCATGGCTACTGGAGGGGTAATGGCGGAAGAACACTTGTTCTGTGATGCCATTTCACCGGCACCAAGACCCACGCAGTGATGAAAGTTGTCAGTTACTACGGAGCCATAGGTTGATTCTAGATGTGCTGGAAAGGCCAGATCATCGCTCGCATTGGCACTGATGGTGGTCATCAACACAGTAATTATGCTAATTAAAGTAGAAAAGGCGAGAATGTGTTTTACGTTTTTCATAATAAACTCCTGTTAAGTAACCTCTCTATTATAGATTAATTGTGGCGTATAGAGTGAATTTTGCGCACGCATGGAAGAGTCTTAGCGGTTCGATTTGTGATAAAATAAGAGGTTATCTCAATTATAAAAAAGTAGTGTAAGTCTTATGTCCTCATTTGCGAAAGAAACATTGCCGGTTAGTCTAGAAGACGAGATGCGTCGTTCCTATTTGGAATACGCCATGAGCGTGATCGTGGGGCGTGCATTGCCTGATGTGAGAGATGGTTTGAAACCTGTTCATCGACGGGTCTTGTTTGCCATGCATGAATTATCCAACGACTTTAATAAACCCTATAAAAAATCTGCGCGTATTGTGGGGGATGTCATCGGTAAGTATCACCCTCATGGTGATACCGCTGTCTATGATGCCATTGTGCGAATGGCACAGGACTTTTCACTGCGTTATCCATTGGTTGACGGTCAGGGTAACTTTGGTTCTGTGGATGGGGATAACCCTGCGGCCATGCGTTACACCGAAATTCGAATGGCTAAAATCACCCATGAACTGTTAGCGGATATTGATAAAAATACGGTAGATTTTGGGCCCAACTATGATGGCTCTGAAAAAGAACCTCTTATACTACCGGCGCGCTTTCCTAATCTCTTAGTAAATGGTTCCTCAGGTATTGCCGTGGGCATGGCCACTAACATTCCGCCGCACAATCTCAATGAAGTGATTGAGGCCTGTCTTGCCCTATTGAAAGATCCTGAAATTGCCATCGAGTCATTAATTGATATTATGCCAGCGCCGGATTTTCCTACAAGAGGCATTATCTATGGTACCGCATCAGTGCGGCAGGGGTATTTGACGGGTCGCGGCCGGGTCCTCATGCGCTCACGCACCCATATTGAGGAGATGGATAAAGGAGTAGGGCGCCAAGCTATTATTGTGGATGAGTTACCCTACCAGGTAAACAAAGCCAATCTCATTATTAAAATTGCCGAACTCGTTCGTGAAAAGCGCATTGAGGGTATCTCTGACCTGCGTGATGAGTCAGATAAGTCTGGCATGAGGGTTGTGATAGAACTCAAGCGTGGAGAAATGCCAGAGGTAATTTTAAATAACCTCTATAAACTTACGCAGCTGCAAGAATCCTTTGGTATGAACATGGTAGCCTTGGTGGATAATCAGCCAAAGCTTCTAAATTTAAAAGAATTTTTAGATGCTTTCTTAAGACACCGTCGCGAGGTCATTACGAGGCGTACGGTTTTTGAACTCGGTAAAGCCCGTGAGCGAGCTCATATTCTTGAAGGCCTTGCGGTAGCCCTATCTAATGTAGATGAAATCATTGCACTCATCAAGGCTTCTGCCAACCGGCAAATTGCCAAAGAAGCTTTGATGGAGAAGCTGTGGCCCTCGCAACTTGTCAAAGAGATGATCGAGCGGGCGCCAGAAAACGCTTCCCGCCCTCTTGGGCTGTCCAGTGAGGTGGGGCTTGTGAAGGATAAATACCGTTTATCTGACACCCAGGCGGTGGCTATTTTAGAGATGCAACTGCAACGTTTAACAGGCTTAGAGCAAGAAAAAATTATTGATGAGTATCGTGAGGTAATGGATAAAATCATTGACCTATTGGATATTTTGGCTAACTCACAGCGCATTACTCAAATCATTAGTGATGAGCTCATTAAAATTAAAGAGAGCTTTGGCGATACAAGACGCAGTGAAATTGTGGTGAATACTGAAGACATTGACATGGAAGACTTGATCACTCCAGAGGAAATGGTGGTCACCCTCTCTCATGATGGCTACATCAAAGCGCAGCCCATTAATGACTACAAGGCGCAAAAAAGAGGGGGGCGAGGCAAGCAGGCTGCGGCCACCAAGGAAGACGACTTTATTGATCGACTCTTTGTAGCCAATACCCATGACCATGTTCTGTGTTTCACGAGTTTAGGTCGAGTTCATTGGCTGCGAGTATTTAATGTGCCTGTAGGTAGTCGCACGAGTCGTGGCAAACCTGTTAATAACCTCCTACACATTGAAGCCGGTGAAAAAATCAATGCACTCCTGCCCGTCAAAGTATTTGATGAAGAGCACTTTGTATTAATGGCCACCGCCTTTGGCACCGTGAAAAAAACTCCGCTTACCGATTTCTCGCGTCCTCGTTCAGCGGGTATTATCGCTGTAGATTTAGATGAGAATGATTATTTGGTGGGCGCTGCCATCACTAATGGCGAGCATGATGTAATGCTCTTCTCTGACGATGGTAAAGCCATTCGTTTTAATGAAAATGATGTCCGTGCCATGGGCAGAACCGCTCGCGGTGTACGTGGCATGCGCTTGAGCCCCAATCAGAGAGTAATCTCTATGCTGGTGGCGAAGAATGAAGAACAAACCGTATTGACCGCTACGGCAAACGGCTTTGGTAAACGAACCCCTATCGCTGAATTTACGCGCCATGGACGCGGTGGACAGGGCATGATCAGTATCCACACCTCAGAGCGCAATGGCTCAGTGGTCAGTGCCGCCCTCGTTAATACCAGTGACGAGTTAATGTTGATCACAAGTGGTGGCGTATTAATCAGAACGCGGGTGGAGGAAATTCGTGAGATGAGTCGAGCCACTCAAGGGGTGACCTTGATTGCTTTGGATAAGGGTGAGACTCTGGTGTCCTTGAGCCCCATTGACGGCAGCCTGTTAGATACGGATGAGTTGGAGGGGGGGACGCTAGAGGGTCCTGAAGAGGCCGGTCAAGCGAACACAGACGAATCAACCACGCAGGAGTAAAGGTAATGCGTGCTTTTAATTTTTCTGCAGGCCCGGCAACGCTTCCCACAACAGTAATGGAGACAGTACAAGAGCAATTATTAGATTGGCAGGGTACGGGCATGGGGGTCATGGAGTTAAGTCACCGAAGCCCTGAGTTCGCTCACATTCTAAACGAAACGGAACTGGACTTAAGGGAGCTGTTAGCGCTGCCGGACCACTATCGCATTATTTTTTGCCAAGAGGGAGCAAGCGCCCACTGGGACATGATTCCCTTAAATCTACTGCAAGGCAACCCCTATGCTGATTACATAGAAACAGGTTATTGGTCCTACCGGGCCATTGAGGAGGGACGACGCTATTGCAACGTGAATATTGCCGCCTCCAATCGCTCTGATCATTTTAGTGCCTTGCCAGAGATGGGGGAGTGGCGATTAAACCCTAAGGCGGCCTATGTGCATTACTGCTCCAACGAAACCATTGATGGCGTAGAGTTTTTTTGGACGCCTGAGGTGGGTAACGTCCCTTTGGTGGTGGATATGTCCTCCCATTTCTTGTCTCGCCCCATGGATATCAGCAAGTTTGGGATGGTTTATGCAGGAGCTCAAAAAAACATTGGTCCAGCGGGGTTAAGTCTTGTGTTAATCCGCGACGATTTATTAAAACCGGCCGCCCCAGGCACCCCTTTTTTAATGGATTATCATAGTCAGTTTCACGCTCACTCTATGCTGAACACACCGCCAACTTTTACTATTTGGGTGGCGGGGCTCGTGTTTAAATGGATTAAAAAAAATGGTGGACTCCAGCAAATGGCACTAAGAAATGCTCAAAAAGCTCATTTGCTGTATGATTTTTTGGATCAGAGTGAACTCTACCGAAATTCGGTGAAAGCACAAGATCGCTCTTTAATGAATATTCCTTTTCATCTGCGTGAGCCCTCCCTCGACGAGGTGTTCCTAAAAGAAGCTGATCGAGCCGGACTCAAGCAACTCAGAGGTCACCGTGTAGTGGGTGGCATGCGGGCTTCTATTTATAACGCTATGCCCCTAGAGGGGGTACAAGCACTGGTTAACTTTATGACGGATTTTGAGCGGCGTTATGGTTAATTTGACACAACAAAGTTTAGCAGCATTACGGCAACACATTGATGCCATTGACACTCATATTCTCAATCTCATCAGTGAGCGGGCACAGTTGGCTGGCCAAATTGGTCAATTAAAGGAAGGGGTGCTCTATCGTCCTGAAAGAGAAGCACAGGTACTTCGACGACTAAAAGAGCTAAACCCTGGTCCTCTCTCCGACGATGCCATATTGTTTATATTTCGGGAATTAATGTCGGCCTGTCTCGCCCATGAGCGTCCAGTGAGGGTAGCCTATTTAGGACCCCAGGGTACTTATTCAGAGGCTGCTCTATTAAAACATTTTGGTCACGCTGCCTTGCGTGAAGAGAATTTATCTTTAGATGATGTGTTCCAGAGTGTGGTGACCCAAAGAACAGATTTTGCGATTGTACCCATTGAGAATTCTATAGAAGGCGCCGTGGGCCGAACCCTGGATTTACTGGTGGAAATGCCTGTTCATGTATGTGGAGAAGTGGCACTCAGAATTCACCATCAATTGATGGCGCCAAGGGGAGTACCTTTAACTGATATTCAAGAAGTATACTCCCATCCCCAATCTCAAGCTCAGTGCCGAGCATGGCTTGCCGCTCATTTGCCCAAGGTATCCCTCATTCCAGTGGCGAGCAACGCTGAGGCGGCTAAGATGGTGAGAGAGAAAACTCATGCTGCGGCCATTGCAGGGGATATTGCCGCAACGCTCTATGATTTAGATATACTCGCCCACAACATTGAGGACAGTGGCAATAACACCACACGTTTTTTTGTAATGGGTAACCATCAATCAACGCCCTCAGGGCATGACAAAACTTCCCTCCTGTTGGTGGCAAAAAACCGCCCTGGGGCCATTCATGAGTTGTTAACCCCCTTAGCTCAACATGGTGTCAGTATGACTCGCCTAGAGTCTCGACCTGCCCAAACAAAGCTGTGGGAATATGTATTTTTTATAGATCTCATGGGGCATTGTGAAGACCCTCTTGTTAAGCTTGCCTTAGAGGAAATAAAAGAGAAGGCATTAGTTTGCCGTGTGTTAGGTTCTTATCCGGTGGCCCCCATATGATTGATTTATGTGAACTTTCAGCTCAATACATTAAAACCATTGCTCCTTATCAGCCTGGTAAACCCATGAGCGAATTACAACGAGAATTGGGTTTATCAACCATTATTAAGCTCGCTTCCAATGAAAACCCCTTGGGCCCGAGTCCTTTAGCGCTAGCAGCTATTCAAACAGCGCTAAAGGATTTAGCACTCTATCCTGATGGCAATGGCTTTGAATTAAAGAGTGCTTTGGCCCAACTGAACGCAGTAGAGTTAAACAATATTGTGCTCGGTAACGGCTCTAATGATGTGTTAGAGCTGGTTGCCCGAGCGTTTTTGTCGCACGACACTGAGGCTATCTATTCACAATACGCCTTTGCTGTCTATCCTCTAGTGACCCAAGCGACAGGCGCTAAGGGTATCGTTGTACCAGCTAAGGAATATGGTCATGATTTAGCAGCCATGCTCTCTGCCATAACGGCTAAAACGCGGGTGATATTTGTGGCCAACCCCAATAATCCCACGGGGCATTTTATTCATGGTGAGCAGATCAAGGCATTTCTCAAGGCAGTGCCAAGCCAAATACTCGTGGTATTGGATGAAGCGTACACGGAGTATTTAGATAATGATTTAACCTATGATGCGATATCTTGGTTAAGAGAATTTGATAACTTGATCATTACTCGATCGTTTTCTAAGGCCTATGGGCTCGCAGGGTTGCGGGTGGGCTGTGGCTTTGCTCACTCTGATGTGATCGCCTTGATGAACCGTGTACGCCAACCCTTTAATGTGAACCAATTGGCTTTGGTGGCGGCGGAAGCAGCTTTACATGATCAAGAGTTTTTACATAAAACTAAAGAATTAAATACAGCAGGTTTACGGCAATTAGAGAGTGCCTGTACGGAATTAGGCTTAAGGTATTTACCCTCAAGGGGTAATTTTTTAGCCATTGAGGTGGGCCATGGGGCTCTTGAGATATATCAGCAATTACTCAACCGTGGTGTGATTGTGAGACCCGTTGCTAACTACCAATTGCCAACTTTCTTAAGAGTATCCGTAGGCTTGGCCTCTGAAAACCAATTTTTTATTGATCAACTAAGCACCATTATTAAGCCCTAGTTTATGGCCGATCCCTATCAAACTCATCCGCGCCGAATCGCCATTATTGGTGTTGGCTTAATTGGTGGATCCTTTGCTCTTGCAATGCGTGAAGCCTCCCGAGATATCACCATTGTGGGTTACGATAAAGACGAGGTGAATCTGGCGGCTGCAAAGCAGCTTGGGGTCATTGATAGTGCAGTGCACTCCCTTGCTGCGGCGGTAAAAGAAGCTGATGTGATTCAACTGGCTGTTCCCGTGGGGCAAATGGAAACGGTATTAAGTGAAATAGCCAAAGTGATTAGTGCCACCGCCATTATTACTGATGTGGGTAGCACCAAGGGGAATGTCATTGAGGTGGCTAAAAAAATCTTAGGTGCAGCTGTTAATCGTTTTGTGCCAGTGCACCCCATTGCTGGAGCCGAGAACAGTGGGGTGAGAGCGGCACGCAAAGATTTATTTAATCAAAAATCCGTGGTTATGGTGGAGACAGACTTTACGGATCCACTGCCCTTCGAGATTATTCGTCGTTGCTGGCAGGCCTGTGGAGCCCGTATCGAATTGATGACGGTCAATCGCCATGACAGTGTGTTTGGGGTGGTGAGCCACTTGCCACATATTCTGAGTTACACCTTGGTTTATGATATTGCTACGCGCATTGATGCGGAAACTTTTTTTCATTTTGCCGCAAGTGGCTTTCGAGATTTCACCCGAATCGCGGGGAGCAGTCCAGAGATGTGGAAGGATATTGCGCTCGCTAACAGAGAGACATTATTGTTGGAATTATTGCGCTATCAAGATTTACTGCGCTATTTTCAAGATTCACTTGAATCTCAAGATGGTGAAGCCATTGAAAATTTTTTTAAAATCGCCCGAGATGCACGGCGCGACTGGTCTGATTAACCGTATTATGAGAGTGTTATGAGTATTACTTATCATGTATTACCAGGTGGTGTATTAACGGGCGAGATAGAGGTTCCTGGGGATAAATCCATCTCCCATCGCAGCATCATGTTCGGAGCCATCGCCGAGGGCACCACCTATGTTAATGGTTTTTTAGAGGGCGAGGATGCTCTGTCCACCATGAATGCTTTTAGGGCCATGGGCGTTCCTATAGAGGGTCCTATAGATGGCAAAGTGGTCATTCATGGAGTAGGGAAATATGGTTTAAAACCTCCCAAAGAGGTGATTGATTGCGGTAACTCCGGTACCACCATGAGACTCCTCGCTGGGCTTTTAGCGGGGCAAGACTTCGCCGTCACCTTAACGGGTGATGAAACTCTATTAAAAAGACCCATGGCAAGGGTGGCTAATCCCTTAAGCCTGATGGGCGCCAATATTGACACCGAGAGTGAGGGCCGGCCTCCTTTGAGGATCCATGCCAGCTCATCGTTACAGGCTATTGACTACACACTGCCCATGGCGAGTGCCCAGGTGAAGTCCGCTATACTTTTAGCAGGTCTTTATGCCAGGGGAGTGACCACGGTGATTGAGCCTGAGATCACCCGTGATCATACAGAAAAAATGTTAGAAGCCTTTGGCTGTCCTCCTGTGGTTAATGGAAAAAGTATTTCTGTGGAGGGTAGCGCCCAATTAAAAGCTACCACCATCCATGTTCCCGGAGATATTTCCTCAGCCACCTTTTTTATGGTGGGGGCTAGTATCGCACCTGGCTCTAATCTCCTTCTTAGGCACGTGGGCATTAATCCAACTCGATCTGGCGTCATTGAAATATTGCGCTTAATGGGTGCTGATTTAACTTTTGAGAATGAATCCAGCGTGGGTGGGGAGAGAGTGGCGGATATTCGGGTGAAATACGCGCCATTAAAGGGGATTTATATTCCAGAGAGATTGGTGAGTTTAGCTATTGATGAGTTCCCCGCAATTTTTATTGCAGCAGCCAATGCCACCGGCACCACCCTATTGTCCGGCGCCAAGGAGTTAAGAGTGAAGGAGAGCGACCGTATTCAGGTGATGGCCGATGGATTACTGGCACTAGGCGTCAACGCTATGCCAACCATGGACGGCATGGTTATTGAGGGGGGGATGTATCATGGTGGCGTCATTCAGAGTCATGGAGACCACAGAATTGCTATGAGCTTCGCTATGGCAGCTTTGCGGGCGCAAGGAGAGATCACCATTGTAGATTGTCAAAATGTGGCGACTTCCTTTCCCGGCTTTGATGAATTAGCCAAAGCCGCAGGCCTTAATATTCGTCTCACATGATTGCGGTTATAGCGATCGACGGACCTTCAGCCTCCGGCAAGGGGACTGTGGCTAAAGCTGTAGCAGAACAGCTTGGCTTTTATTATCTTGATAGCGGCGCGCTCTACCGCATTACAGCCTATTGCGCTAAACAACGGGGTATTAGTGAGTTAGAGGAATCTCGCCTAAACGCCATGCTTCAATCCCTGTTTATTGAATTTAAACACCATGAGGTATATGTTGATAACCACTTGGTCTCCGAAGCTATTCGCAGTGAAGAGTGTGGACAATTGGCTTCAAAAGTAGCTTCCTTAAAATTGGTACGTGAAGCATTACTGTCTCTACAGCGGGGGTTTTGTCGACCGCCTGGACTCGTAGCCGATGGCCGCGATATGGGTTCTGTGGTGTTTCCAGAGGCCATACTCAAGGTTTATTTGACGGCGAGCCCGGAGGTTAGAGCCCAGAGACGATATAACCAGTTGATCAATAAGGGAATATCTGCTAACATAATGAACCTTTTGCAGGATATTATTGAGCGTGATCGGCGCGATCAGACGAGGACAGAGTCACCTCTCATTCAATTGGCAGATGCCCACTATCTTGATACCACTGCACTAAGTATTGAAGAATCGGTGAGTCAGGTATTGCACTGGTTCCATGACAGTATTCAGTGATTTTTTTGGAAGCAGTTGATGAGCTGGAACAACTCAGCGCGTGGTGAGTTGTTGTAATATATATCTATCAACTGTTTTATTTAACTGACCCCGTTACGCGGCGGGTGATATAAAATAGGTAATTGTTTTTCATGAATACAACCCATCTACAAACCTCTACAACTGAAAGTTTCGCAAGCTTGTTTGAGGAAAGTCTCTCCCATCAGGAAATGCGCATCGGTGAAGTGATCACCGCTGAAGTGGTCGGCATTGACGGCAATTTTGTTATTGTTAATGCAGGTTTGAAATCAGAAAGTTTAATTCCCATAGAAGAATTCAAAGATGATCGTGGTGCTTTGGAAGTTGTTGTAGGTGACTTCGTTAAAGTAGCCATTGACACACTAGAAGACGGCTATGGTTCCACTAAACTCTCCCGTGAAAAGGCCAAACGTCTAGCCGCTTGGCTTGATTTGGACGACGCCATGACCAAGGGCACCTTAGTGACCGGTATGGTCAGCGGCAAGGTGAAGGGTGGTCTCACCGTGATGGTTAATGGCATCAGAGCCTTTTTACCGGGCTCCTTAGTGGATGTGCGCCCAATTAAAGATACCTCTCCCTTTGAAGGCAAGGAGATGGAATTCAAAGTGATCAAACTCGATCGCAAACGCAATAACGTGGTAGTTTCCCGTCGCGCGGTAATGGAAGCTTCCCAAGGTGCTGATCGTGAGAATCTTCTTGAGAATCTAAAAGAGGGTTCTGTAGTGAAAGGTGTAGTTAAAAACATCACCGATTACGGTGCATTCGTTGATTTAGGTGGAATTGATGGTTTGCTACACATTACCGACTTAGCCTGGCGTCGTGTTAAACATCCCTCAGAAGTACTTAATGTAGGCGATGAGGTGGAAGCCAAAGTCTTAAAATATGATCAAGATAAAAACCGCGTATCCTTGGGCCTCAAACAATTAGGTGATGATCCATGGGTCGGCTTAGCACGTCGTTATCCTGAGAAAACCCGCTTATTTGGTAAAGTCACCAATCTCACTGACTACGGTGCCTTTGTTGAAATCGAACCAGGTATTGAAGGTTTAGTTCACGTATCTGAAATGGACTGGACCAACAAAAATGTTCATCCCTCAAAAGTGGTTCAATTAGGTGATGAAGTGGAAGTGATGATTCTTGAAATTGATGAAGAACGTCGTCGCATTTCACTTGGTATGAAACAATGCCGTACCAATCCTTGGGAAGAGTTTGCTGCCACCCACAACAAGAATGACCATGTTAAAGGTCAAATTAAGTCCATTACAGACTTTGGCGTGTTCATTGGCTTGCCCGGTGGTATTGATGGTTTAGTTCACTTATCTGATTTATCCTGGAGTCAAACAGGCGAAGAGGCTGTGCACAACTACAAGAAGGGTGATGAAGTAGAAGCTATTATTCTCGCTATCGACGTAGAGAGAGAAAGAATCTCTCTCGGCGTTAAACAGCTCTCAGGCGATCCTTTCTCTAATTTCACTGCCGTCAATGATAAGGGTGCGATTGTTAAAGGAACTGTAAAGTCAGTGGATGCTAAGGGTGTGGTGATTGATTTAGGTGATGATATCGAAGGATATTTGCGTGCCTCTGAAATTTCCCGTGAGCGAGTGGAAGATGCTAAAGCACATTTCAGTGAAGGGGATGCTGTTGAAGCCGTCATTCTTAATGTAGATCGCAAAAATAGAAACATTAATTTGTCGATCAAAGCTAAGGATGCTGTGGATGAGAGTGCCGCTATGCAACGTGTGACCGCTGATAATCCTGCTAATGCCGGAACCACCAGTTTGGGAGCTTTGTTGAAAGCCAAACTTGAAAACCAATCCTCAGAGGGTTAATCCTTAACATGACTAAATCTGAGTTAATAGATCTGTTGTCTTTGAAATACAGCCAATTGGTGACAAAGGATACTGAATTGGCCGTTAAGACGATCCTAGATGCCATGAGTCAATCTTTGGTTGCAGGGGAGCGGATTGAAATTCGTGGTTTTGGTAGTTTTGGATTGAACCATCGACCACCCAGACAGGGCAGAAATCCTAAAACAGGAGAAAAAGTGTTGGTGCCAGAAAAGCACGTGCCTCACTTTAAACCTGGCAAGGAGCTCCGTGACCGAGTGGACTTCTCTAAGAGTGATGGGAAAAGTCTCTAAAGCAAAATAAAAACGGGTGTTAAACACCCGTTTTTATTTTAAAATAGAGAAAAATAGGGAAAACATCATGTTCTATATTAAGTGGATTGTCCGCATTGTAGTCTTCATTTTACTATTGGGTTTTGCGGTTAAAAATGTGGAACCGGTAACGCTGAAATACTTCCTTAATTATCAGTGGCATGAACCCCTTATTGTCTTTCTGCTGATTTTCTTTATTGTGGGGGTAAGTGTGGGATTATTAGTTGCCACAGGAAGTTTATTCAAACAACGCCGCGAGTTGCAACATTTACGCCGTGAGTTTAATCAATTAGAAAAATCCATGGAATTAGCCAGTCAACCCAAACCCCTTCGTGATGTATCCACCGCAGCGCATATTGATGTGGTTTGAACTTTAATGGCATTAAATTAATTATGATGGATTTTCAAGCATATTGGCTATTGGTTATTCCTGTTTTTTTTGGTTTAGGATGGCTAGCCGCTAGAGTAGATATTAGACATTTACTGTCAGAGTCGAGGGCGCTACCAGCCTCTTATTTTAAGGGTTTAAATTTTCTGTTAAACGAGCAAACCGATAAGGCCATTGAGTCCTTTATCGAGGTGGCGCAAACGGATCAACAAAGTGTGGAATTGCAGTTTGCTCTAGGGGGCTTGTTTCGCCGTCGGGGCGAGGTAGATCGAGCCACTAAAATGCATCAAAGTCTGCTGGATCGCTCTGACTTGACGCCACAACAAACAACACAAGCATTGCATGAACTCGCTGAGGACTATTTAAAAGCAGGCTTCTATGATCGGGCGGAAGCTTTGTTTATTGAACTCAAAAAAACTGCCTTAAGCGATGTCGCTATTCGCTCCTTGTTAGATATATATGTCACAGAAAAAGAATGGTTAAAGGCCATTGATACCGCACAAGAACTGGGTGGGAACAACAGTGATATGGGCAGTAAAGAGATTGCCCACTTTTATTGTGAATTAGCTTTAATAGAATATAGCCGCTCTAATTTCGAGGCTGCTAAAAAGCAATTAGAAGAAGCTCTTCTTTGGAATAAAAAATGCGTGCGTGCCTATATTATTCAAGGTCAATGGGCTAAGCAAAATGGAGAGTTTGAGAAAGCAGTGGAATACTGGTTGTACATTGAACAGCAATCCCCTGATTACTTATTCCTTATTGCGGATTCCTTCATGGAAACCATGAAGCAGTTAAATCGATTAGATGAAGCTATTCTGTTACTGCGCGGTTGGGTGGAGCGTTTTCCGACTCTGGATTTACTGTCTACCTTATTTAAAAGCTTACTTGAGAGCCGTGGTGGAGAAGTGGCCTATCAGAGTATTAAGGAAGAGTTTACTCGTAATCCCTCCTTGGGTTCCCTAGACAAATACCTGGAAGCCCAGTTAGTGACAGTGGCCCCAGAGTTGAGATCAGATTTGCAGTTAATCAGAGACTTAGTGCATCAGCACAATGTTAAAACCTCTTACTATCAATGTCACACCTGTGGCTTTAAGGCAAAAACTTATTTCTGGCATTGTCCTGCCTGCGCTGGATGGGATACTTATCCTCCTAAGCGAAACAGTGACAGTGACAGTGACAATCAATCACACACCAAATTGAGCATGTAATGACCAGTAATTCTAATCACCAAAAATCGATCATAGTTGCTTTGGATTACGCCAAAGAGAGTGACGCGCTCAATTTTGTGGCCCAGTGCGACCCCACCCTATGCCGCTTAAAAGTGGGGAAGGAGCTCTTTACCCTCGCAGGTCCTGGGTTTGTTAAAAAAATAGTGAACTTAGGTTTTGATGTCTTTTTGGATTTAAAATTTCATGATATCCCCAATACCGTGGCAGCTGCCTGCCGGGCAGCGGCGGATTTAGGGGTGTGGATGATCAATGTACACGCCTCGGGTGGTGTTACCATGATGGAAAAAGCCCTCAATAGTCTCGAAAGCTATTCAACTTCACGACCAAAACTCATTGCTGTGACAGTGTTAACCAGTCTGTCGCAGGAGGATTTACTGCAACTTGGCATGAAAGAATCCTTGGAGCAGCAGGTATTACGCTTAGCGACCTTAACACAAAGGTCAGGGCTAGACGGGGTGGTGTGTTCAGCTCGGGAGGCTTCACTGTTAAGAGCTCAATTGGGTCGGGAGTTTTTATTGGTAACGCCAGGTATCCGCTTAGATGCCAGTGCCCAAGACGATCAAGTACGAGTTGTCACACCCAAGGACGCCATTCAATTGGGTTCTAACTATTTGGTAATTGGTCGGCCCATTACCCAGAGTAAAGATCCTATTCTGACATTACAATCCATTTACTCAACCTTAAACACACTTTAAAATTATGCGCATCTCAATCATTGGAACAGGTTATGTGGGCTTAGTCAGCGGAGCTTGCTTGGCTGACGTGGGCAACCATGTATTGTGTCTCGATTTAAACCCTGAAAAAATTACGACTCTTAAAAATGGTGGTATTCCAATTTATGAGCCTGGCTTAGAGGAGATGGTCAAACGCAATGTGGCAGCGGGCCGACTGAATTTCACTACTAATGTGAATGAGAGCGTGGATTATGGTGAAGTACAATTCATTGCCGTGGGAACTCCCCCCGATGAAGATGGATCTGCTGATTTAAAACATGTATTAGCCGCCGCGCATAATATTGGCCAGTATATGCATCATTCCAAAGTGATCGTAGATAAATCCACGGTACCGGTAGGTACGGCTGATAAAGTAAAGCGGGCCATAATAGAGGAGTTAACGAGGCGTGGGGTCAATATCCCCTTTAGTGTGGTGTCTAACCCTGAGTTTTTAAAGGAGGGAGCCGCCATTGAGGATTTTATGCGCCCTGATAGGATTGTGGTGGGCGCTGAGGATGCCCATGCCATTGAAGTCATGCGGAACCTGTACGCTCCTTTTCAGCGCAACCATGAACGTTTGATACTGATGGATGTAAAATCAGCAGAGCTCACCAAGTACGCGGCCAACGCCATGCTGGCCACACGAATTTCCTTTATGAATGAGTTGGCACTTCTTGCCGAGCGCTTGGGGGCAGATATTGAACGGGTGCGTCAAGGCATCGGATCTGATCCCAGAATTGGTTATCAATTTTTATATCCAGGCATTGGCTACGGCGGGTCATGTTTTCCGAAGGATGTGAAAGCCCTCATGAAAACCGCCAGTGAAAGTACCTTAGATTTAAAAATCCTCAACGCCGTTGAAGCAGTGAATGCTCGACAAAAAACAGTGTTATTGGAAAAAATCACCACTGTTTTTGGCACAGATCTCACCGGTAGACATTTTGCACTATGGGGTTTAGCCTTTAAACCAAACACCGATGACATGCGTGAAGCTCCTTCCAGGGTGGTGATTGATGGTCTCATTGAATTGGGGGCGAGCGTGGCGGCCTATGACCCTGTAGCTATTAGTGAGGCGACCCATCTTTACTCCCACGAACCTCGCGTCGCCTTTAGTCACTCGCCAGAGGAGGCCTTAAATAATGCGGATGCCTTACTGATTCTCACGGAGTGGAAAGAGTTCAGAAGTCCTGATTTTATTGAAATAAAACGCCTACTCAAGCAGCCTTATATTTTTGATGGTCGTAATATTTATGATCCGCAACAGGTGAGGGCAGCAGGGCTTCATTACTCAGGCATTGGACGCTTATAATGATTGATATAAATCATCTGAAAAACCGTTTTTCACGCCCAAGAATTTTAGTGGTGGGTGATGTGATGCTAGACCGCTATTGGTTTGGTGAAGTGAGTCGTATCTCCCCTGAGGCACCAGTTCCCGTGGTATTGGTGAGTAAGAGTGAAGAGCGCCCGGGTGGCGCTGCCAATGTGGCGAGGGGAGTTAAGGCCTTAGGGGCTCATTGCACTTTGTTATCGGTGACAGGAGACGATGAAGCTGGAACGCGTTTACAAGAACTCTTACGCCTTGAGGGAGTGAATACCAAACTTCATCGTGATGGGAACATTGACACCACAGTGAAACTGCGGGTGATTGGTCGTCAGCAACAATTGCTGCGTATTGATTTTGAGACGCCCCCCAGAGATGAAACACTGTTAGCTAAATTAACCGACTTTACGAATTTATTAGATCAGATGGATCTGGTGATTCTGTCGGATTATGGTAAGGGGGGGCTGAAACACATTGAGAGCATGATTGCCCTATGCAATCAGCGAGGCATGCCTGTTTTAGTGGATCCAAAGGGCGATGATTATGCGGGCTATCGCGGAGCGAGTCTGCTCACTCCTAATCGTTCTGAGTTTAAAGAAGTGTCAGGATCCTGGGCGAATGAGGCTGAACTCACTCAAAAAGCACAACAATTAAAAAATAAACTTGCCTTAACAGCGTTACTCGTAACACGCTCAGAGGAAGGCATGACGCTTTATCAAGATGAGCAAATTTTTCATGAGCCCACCCAGGCTAAAGAGGTCTATGATGTCTCTGGCGCAGGAGATACTGTAATTGCCACATTGGGAGTAGCCATGGCTGCGGGCTATGATATGCAAGATGCCGTAAAATTAGCTAATCTTGCAGCAGGTGTGGTGGTGGGTAAACTGGGTACGGCTGTGGTCAGTGCCGATGAGTTATGTCAGGTTGTTTCTCAAACATTGTAAGGACATTTTATTGTGATTATTGTGACAGGGGCTGCAGGATTAATCGGTTCAAATATTATCAAGACCTTAAATGAACATGGCATCACCCATATTTTGGCGGTGGATAATCTTGAGCGAGCTGATAAGTTTTTTAATTTAACGGATTGCGTCATTGCTGACTATTTAGATAAGCGTGAATTTATTCAGCTCATTGAGTCAGATTCACTGCAGCGCAATGTGCGAGCAGTACTTCATCAAGGCGCTTGTTCTGACACCATGGAGCACAACGGTCGCTATATGATGGATAATAATTTTAGATATACCACCAAGCTTTTTCAGTATTGTCAAGAACGTGAAATCCCCTTGATTTATGCCTCCTCCGCTGCTGTTTACGGTGGTAACACCACCTTTAAAGAAGACCCCTCCTGTGAAGCACCCTTAAATGTGTACGGTTATTCAAAACTCGCCTTTGATCAATATTTTAGAAGTCACGTCCAACAAACCGGCTTAACAGCGCCTTGTGTAGGGTTACGATATTTTAATGTTTATGGACCGCGTGAACAGCACAAGGGGCGCATGGCTTCTGTTGCTTATCATTTTTATAACCAGTATGTGGAACAGGGATTTATTAAGCTCTTTGAAGGTTGTGATGGATACGCGAATGGCGAACAACGTCGTGATTTTATCTCCATTGAAGATGTGGTAAAAGTGAACCTCTGGTTCCTTGAGCATCCTGAGGTATCAGGTATTTTTAATGTTGGTACTGGCGTCAGCCGTACGTTTAATGATATGGCAGTGGCTACCTTAAACGCTATTCGTGCTACTGAAGGGGAAGATGAAATCACCTTAACTGAAATGTGTGACAGAAACTTCATCCAATATATACCGTTTCCCGAGGCACTAAAGGGCAAATATCAAAGCTTTACTGAAGCGAATATTACAAGCCTGAGAGCCGCGGGCTATCACCAAGAGTTTTTAGATGTAAACGAGGGAGCAGCCCATTATGTAGCCACCCGTCGTGGCGCTTTAATTAAAGACTAAAACAATGATCAAAACCATTGAGCAATGTATTGGTGATACCCCCTTAGTGCCCTTAAAACATTTACAAGGTCACACCACTAATCAACTGTTAGCAAAACTTGAGGGCAATAACCCCGCAGGTTCTGTTAAGGATCGTCCGGCCTTGTCTATGATATTAGGCGCAGAATTGCGGGGCGAGATAAAGCCTGGAGACACTTTAATTGAGGCCACCAGTGGCAATACTGGAATCGCGCTTGCTCTGGCAGCCTCCATACGGGGTTATCGAATGATTTTGATCATGCCCGAGCATTTGAGTATCGAACGTCGACAGAGCATGAAGGCCTATGGCGCCGAAATTATTTTAGTGTCCAAGGAAAGTGGGATGGAAGGAGCGCGGGATTTGGCTAATACCATGGCTGAAAGAGGGGAGGGGCGTATTCTAGATCAATTCAACAACCCCGATAATCCTCTGGCTCACTATCACACCACAGGTCCTGAAATTTGGCAGGCCACAGCGGGCAGAGTCACGCACTTCGTGGCGACCATGGGCACCACTGGCACTATCATGGGAGTATCGCGCTATTTAAAAGAAAAAAATCCTCACATACAAATTATTGGCGTTCATCCCGCAGAGGGAGCTAATGTACCGGGTATCAGAAAATGGCCGCAAGCCTATTTACCTAAAATCTTTGATGAAACTAGAGTGGATCAGATTCTTGAAGTGAGTCAGCAAGATGCTGAGAGTACTATGCGTGATTTAGCCGAGAAGGAGGGTATTTTTGCTGGGGTTTCTTCCGGTGGCGGTTGCTGGGCCGCTCTCCAGATTTCCAAACAAGTGGAGGGAGCTACCATTGTCCATATTGTTTGTGACAGAGGAGATCGTTATCTCTCAACGGGTGTGTATCCTGCTTAGTGAGTACTTAATTATACTAAACTCGCCAATAGACCTAACCGTTACCTGATTTAAAGCGTTTACTGTCAGTTTAAATCGCGTTATTTAAGGCACTTTTATTCTAACGTGACGGTTATAACTCAGCCAATAATTTACATCAGCTGAAATCGCTTCAGTGCGTTTATCATTTTGTCTGCAGCGGACTTTGAAAAACTTTGGTGAGAGGGGGTTTGATAATCCCCACATCAATCACGGGGTTCAACTGTAGCGCAAGATTCCGTACCTAGAGCTATTAGTAAACAAATACTTCCCCAAGCTGGTTCTGTACTATGGGTACCTCCTCATCTGGCTTTTCCTTCAGAGTTTGAACTGTGGCTGGTATGAATATCTCATCAATTTGCGCCGCATGTTGTTCTAATGGGCTTAGCTGTTTGTTATAGAGTGGCCCCTATCATGTCGTCACCATACTGACCTGACCACTGATGAAGAAATAAAGACTTCTCCTTGACACAGTTCACGGGAGGCATACCATACGCTAACAGCGAGAAGCGAGAAAGCAAAAGTCATTTCAGAGGCCTCAGCTTTCTCAACGCGATTCCTTAAATGAGGCTTTTTTACAATTGGCATTAATCAAGGCCTCAATACTCCATCATCTTAAGAAGCCTGTTACTTTTGTTGTCACGTAATCCATTACCCCGTTCAGCAGGTACATTCAACAAGCTAAGCTTGTTTTTTTAATGGTTTTGTTGAACACTATTCATAGCCTAGCCCCTTTTCGCTCAGGCGCTGCATTCAATAAAGGTTCGATAATGGTATCAAACCGAGTCATCCCACCTTTTACCAGTGTTCGGTCAGGTCAAGTTTAAACGAGTACCTATTTTTTATAACTAATTGAGATGATGCATTTATTCTAATCTATTTCTCCACCCAAGAGTTTTTTAATCCAATGACCCAGAATTTCATTACATGCTGATTTCTCATATCATTAACAATTTTAGAAATATGAATTCATCTAATTGGCTTTACCTGACGGTTTTAGTACTCACCCTCTTACATAGCCTATTGGCTTCTTATTTTCTTCTCTTAGAGAAGTTCTTTCCTCGACAAAAAAGACTACTCCACGCTCTCACAGAAATTGAAATAATTTTCCCTCTATGGGCCGTCATATTGTGTTGTATTATTTTTTTTAAAGAAGGTACTTCGAGCTTAATTGACTATATTGAATCACTACATTTTACTGAGGCACTTTTCATCATTGCTATTATGACAGTGGCTGGCACACAGCCCATTTTAATTGTTATTGAGAATTTCCTCATTGGCGCTGTAAAAAAACTTCCTTTTAAGCCTGCTATCACGATTTTTTGTATAACCTTAACGGTACTGCCACTACTGGGCTCCTTTATCACCGAGCCCGCTGCCATGACGGTGGCTGTACTATTATTAAAACAAACGATTTTTTCAAAAATTCACTCAGAAAAACTCAAATACGCCATCTTAGCAATATTATTGGTTAATATTTCAATAGGTGGGGCCCTCACTCCCTTTGCCGCACCACCTATTTTAATGGTGGCTGAAGCTTGGCAATGGAATTTGTCTTTTATGTTCTCTCATTTTGCTCTCAATATTCTATTTATTGTTTGTCTTAATACCTTAGTGGGGTTAGGATTATTTTTTAAGGAAATCGATCAGATTAAGTATTCATTTTCCTTAACAGCTCGTGCGGTGAACCCATTCATTGTACTGACTCATATTCTCTTTATAGTAGTAATTATGGTGTTTAGTCATTCACCGTTAATCTTTTTAGGATTATTAGTTCTCTTTATTGCTTTCACACAATTTTTTTCCATTCATCAAACACCATTACTTCTTAAAGAATCCGCCTTAGTAGGATTGTTTTTAGCGAGTTTAATCGTGATTGAATCTAAACAGAGCGGATGGCTTAGCCCAATCATCTCGTCAATGAAATACTATCAAGTGTATGTGGGCTCAGCTCTCATTACCGCGGTTACAGATAATGCCGCGCTCACCTACCTTGGGACACTGCTCCCTAATCCCCCAGAAAACTTTAAACTAGCTTTGGTTAAGGGAGCAATCGCCGGTGGTGGCCTAACTCTCATTGCTAATGCTCCTAACCCTATTGCAGGTAAATTCTTAAAGCCTTATTTTGTCCATCACAGAATTCTTGCAAAGGAACTATTCAAGTCTGCTCTTGTACCAACCCTAATCACTTTATTGGGATTGATGATTTAAAACGTTACAGCACGGTGGTAATGTCATTATTCCAACTTTTGCTTTAAAAAGAACTCAAGCAGTTCATTACTATTAAATCAGACTGCCGTCCACTGTGTAATTATATTAAGATTCACCTATGGCCATCACAAATACGGAAATTTTTAGTTGATATCCCAATGATTTTAATGGGGATATCCCAGTTAGAGCTAGTATTCATATGATTAATGATTTCTCAGCTTATGCCGATCGAGGTAAGATGATTAATTGGCATAACTCTATACAGAATATAAAACTTACTGTTTTAGTTGACGGTGATTAGGCATTTATGCAAAGTTTTACCAAGCTCATGAGTGGCCATGTTGAGATATCGGTAAAACACCAAGTGGTTCAATTATCAGTGATGGAGTGAATGAGTTATTGAGCGAGCTTAGGATTTTTTATTGAACGTTGACAATTAATCCGTTGTTACATGGCGGTGATTATCCAACCACTTTTTTGGGCTCATACCCGTTTTTAGTAGAAAGGCTCTTGAGAAGGAAGAGGTGGAAGAATACCCCAGTTCATCATAGAGTGATTTAATTGACTTACCTTGTACAAGACGCTTCATGGCAAGATGGATGCGCAGTTCGGTTAAATAGTTAATCGGGGCCATCCCCACTTTTTGTTTAAAAAATTCAGCAAATCGGGTACGAGACATACCCGCTTCACTGGCTAGCGTCTCAAGACACCACTCGCGTCCGGGATATTGATGAATAGCCATGATGGCTTTGTAGATTTTAGGGTCTGCTAAACCCATCACGGCAGTTGAACTAATCAGCTTTTCTTGGATAGCAAAGCGGTATATTCTGACCATCAAGTAGTCCATTAAATGAGCGATAGCCTGGTCTTTACCACTTTCCTCATGCAATCTCTCTTGGTACAGCAAATCAAAGATTGTCTCAAAGTCACACAATTGTGAAATAGGAGTGATCAAGACCTCAGGAAGCCCCATAATTAAGGGATTATGAATAGGACTACCCGATGAAAAGGTCGCACAAATCAACTTTACCTTCTCATTATTAAATGGTTTTAACGAATGGGAAGTGGGTTTAGGGAAAAAAATAACAGAGGGCTCAGTGATGAGTAGCGGTTCTCTATCTTTAATCACAATTTCTAACTGGGCTTTTTTAAAGATATGAATATGACCCATGCCTTGCACCATGTCAAAATTGGCCTCGCTGCACAGGGTACCGTGAGCAAATACCCTGGTTTTAATATCAAAGTGCTTCAGCAGGATAGAAAGTTGATCCATTGGGATGAATTGTATATTTATTGGGATTATTAGTATTCCACCGTACTCTATAGTAACAAAATGAAAAAACAAAGACAAACTATTATCACTCCTTTGTTCGTCCGTGTGACGCATTGGCTAAATGCAATAGCCGTGGTCATTATGGTCATGACTGGACTTAAAATTTATAATGCTTCACCCATATTTGAGTTCACCATTCCCGCGGCGTTAACTCTAGGTAATTGGCTGGGTGGGGCGCTGTTATGGCACTTTGCTTTCATGTGGCTGTTGGTTATCAATGGCTTGGGATATCTGGGTTTTAATTTCCTGACGGGCAGAATGAGGGACAAATTCTTCCCCTTAAGTTTCCAGAAGTTAGTGCAAGATTTGCTGGCAACCTTAAAAGGCCATTTATCTCATGAAGACTTGAGTCAGTACAACACTATTCAACGCTTAGCTTATTTATTTATTATATTAGATATCTTAGTGTTAGTCCTATCTGGCTTAACCATTTGGAAATCAGTACAGTTTCCCCTTTTAAGAGAACTCATGGGTGGTTTTGATAACGCCCGAATTGTTCACTTTTGTGCAATGGCCTTTGCCACGTTTTTTATTGTGGTGCATTTAGTGATGGTGGCTTTGGTGCCGAAGACTTTAATAATTATGATTCGGGGGAGATAGCATGGTTGATAAGAAAAAGATAATGCTCCCCAATCATCAGGACATCATTAAGGATGTATACAAAGGATTGGATCTTCCCACTAGACGGTTGTTTGGAAAAAACCTGTTAAGTCTTGGCGCTATTACCCTGCTAACTGGCTGTACACTAACTAACGAAGACAACATTGAACAAGCACTTGAAGTCATGTCTCGCTTTAACGACCGAGTACAAGGCTGGTTATTTGACCCCAATAAGCTGGCACCCACCTACAGCGAAGAAATGATTACTAAACCTTTCCCTTTTAATGCTTATTATGATGAGGATGAAATTCGACCTGATCCCGATAATTTTAAGCTCAAGGTATCAGGCTTGATAAAGGATAAAAAAGACTGGTCATTGGTAGAACTTAACGCCATGCCTCAAACCACCCAAATCACACGCCATATCTGTGTGGAAGGTTGGAGTGCTATCGGTAAATGGGGTGGGGTGCGATTCAGTGACTTTTTGCAACGTATTGGTGCTGACACTCAGGCAAGCTTTGTTGGTTTTCGTTGTCATGACGATTACTACACTAGCATTGATATGCCTACAGCTATGCATCCCCAAACCTTGCTCACACTGACCTTTGCCGATCAGGTCCTACCAGCTAAATATGGCTACCCCCTAAAACTTAGAATACCCACCAAGCTTGGCTATAAGAATCCTAAATATATTAAAGAAATATTTGTTACTAACGTTAACCCCGGCGGTTATTGGGAAGACCAAGGTTACAACTGGTTTGGAGGAAGTTAATACCTATTTCCTCAATAAGAGCACTGAAGTGCATTTAACTATCCATAAGGAGTTTTACATGAAGAAATTATCTGCTGTATTAGTAACATTGTTAGCGTTTGCTGTAGCTATGCCAGTTTTTTCTGAGGATATGTCTAAGGACAACATGAAAAAAGATTCTATGTCCAAAGATGGGATGAAAAAAGACCATATGAAAAAAGAACATATGAAAAAAGGCCATATGAAAAAAGACCATATGAAAAAAGACCATATGAAAAAAGATGAGATGAATAAAGACTCGATGGCGAAGTAATCTTTGTCTAGTGAAAATAAATCCCACGTTCAGTGGGATTTATTGACACAAATTTATTATAGATCTGCGATTAACTGATCTACAATTCAAGTGATGACGGGTTGATTTGTGTCCCTCTGCTACAAGATCGACAGCAGTGTTTAAACAAATGTTTCTTTACGCGCTCAACACCAGCCACTCGTTTTCCGCTTGTGATAATTCTTGTTGAAGCTTACTCAGTTGTTCCTGTTGCAGAGCTAGCTGTTCATGCTCAGAGCATTGTGCCATCTCATGGAGTAATTGATCTCTTTGTTGCTCCAGTGATGCGATTTGTTGATTTAATTTCTCAATGACAGCTTGACTTAGGGTGTTGGTTTGCTTAGTGTCCGTTACAGCGATGGAGGTTCGAGTGGACGCTTGTGCCCGAACACGTCGAGAAAGATCCATGAGATAGCGTTGATAATCCTCTAAGTCGCCATCAAAAGGTGCAAGAGAGCCGTCATGAACTAACCAAAATTCGTCGCAGACTTCACGCAACAGGGCTCGATCATGACTCACCAGCATCACGGTTCCCTCAAATTTATTGAGGGCCATGGATAAGGCTTCACGGGTCACTAAATCCAAGTGGTTAGTGGGCTCATCAAGAAGTAATAAGTTGGGGCGTTGCCAAACAATCATACTTAACACGAGACGTGCTTTCTCCCCGCCGCTCATGGTACCAACAGGTTGCATCAATCGATCCCCACCAAAATGAAACTGGCCTAAATAGTTTTTTAAATCCTGTTCTCGGGTGTTTTGTCCATCCAGTGTTCCATTAGCCTTAATTTCCTTTAGCATCCGGTTAAAATGCTCAAGGGGATTGGCCTTTGCGTCCAGTAAATCCATTTCCTGTTGGGCAAAATAACCAATTCGCAAACCTCTTCCTTGTTGTAATTCTCCTGAGAGAGGAGGGATAGCCCCTGCAATGGTCTTCACTAAGGTGGATTTACCCTGGCCGTTAGCCCCCAGTATGCCGATTCTCTGGCCCGCAAGTACAGAAAAATCAACCTTATTAAGAATAATTTGCCTGCTGTTTGGATAGCCTAAGGATCCATTAGATAGGGTTAGCATAGGGTTAGGTAAATGTTTGGGTTCCTCAAACTCAAAGATAAATTCTGCGTCAGAGAGAAGGGGAGCTAACATTTCCATACGGGCTAATGCCTTGACCCGACTTTGCGCTTGTTTGGCCTTGCTAGCTTTAGCCTTAAAACGGGCAATAAACTTTTGCAAGTGAGCCACTTTATCCTGTTGTTTTTCATAAGCATTCTGCTCCAACAGCATTCGCTCAGCCCGTTGTTTTTCAAAGAAACCATAGCTGCCACCGTAGCGAGTGAGTTTGCAATGTTCAAGATGAACGGTGACCTTGGTGACAGCCTCCAGGAAGTCGCGATCGTGGCTGATAACCAGCATGGTGCCGGCGTAACGAGTTAGCCAGGATTCTAACCAAACTAGCGCATCGAGATCCAAATGGTTGGTGGGTTCATCCAGTAACAATAAATCAGAGGGACACATCAGCGCTCGCGCAAGTTGTAAGCGCATACGCCAACCTCCTGAGAAACTGTTAACAGGATTATCTAACTCAGCCAATTGAAAACCTAATCCTAAAATCAATGTTTGGGCGCGTGCCTTTGCATCACTCTCTCCTAACTCATACAAAGCAGCATAGGCGTTCCCCATACGCTCACCATCACCACTTATCTCCGCTTGAAGAACCTCCTCTCTTGCGGCCATGAGTGTGGTATCACCCTCAATCACAAATTGTGTGGCCCCCACGTCAGTCTCAGGCATATTCTGAGCCACCTCAGCGCGACGCCAATGTTGCGGAATCTGATACGTTCCCCCATCCTCATGCAAACTTCCATTCAACAAGGCAAAGAGGGTGGATTTACCCGTTCCATTGCGACCCACAAGTCCTACCTTTTCGCCAGGATTAAGGGTCACACTAGCTCGGTCTAAAAGAGTTTTATGACCGCGGTGAAGCGTTACATCGTTGAGGATAATCATGGATTGTTTGGAATTTAAGGGAGATTAGACTTTTTTATCAATTAATAACTTAATTATACTTTATTTAATACAAATATATGGCTTTCTGTAATGTTTTGTAAGAAAGCTATTGCTTTTCAAGAATTAAAGTATCACTATGAAAAAGTAGTTGTAATTTCCTGATTTATATTGTAGCTCTTACTAATAGGGGGACATATGAACAAACTTTACACTTTTCTTACTGGTTACGTTACCTTAGCCCTAATTACTCTTGTTCTTTCCTTTAATGCCTCAGCAGCTTTATCAGGTACCTGCGGCATGATAGCAACGCCACCCATTGCACCTGGTGCTAGTAGCTCAACTTATAATGTTCTAGCACTTATTAATTTCTCTACAAATACGATTACTTATAGTTCAATGGATCTTTCCTTCAGTAGTGGAGTTGCTACACCTACTCAATCTTATGGTACAAAAGCTATTACAGTCACATCGAACTCCAATATTACGGGTTCCTACACTATGTCTTTTACATCTGGATCTGGTAACCATACTTTGATTTTTAACATATTACCCGTGAACAGTGGCAACACCATTTTAATTCAAGGAACTTCCGATCCATTTAGTGGTGTATGTCAAATGCAATAAGGGGGTAGAAATGAAAGCTTATCTAATTGCAGTATCACTAATTTTAGGCTTGATTGGGTGTGGTGGAGGAAGCGGTAGCACCACTACAAGTACCGCAACTCCGTCAACGCTTTTGCAATCAAATAGCACAGCTGCCACTGCCGCCGTGGTAACAACCAGTCAATAAACTACTCCGGCCTAAGGGCCGAATAGTTCACAAACTATAAAAGTGAAGAATTTAGGCTCTATACCAAACAAAGGGGCACTTTAATTGAATCAGCCTAAACTAAATCCTTGATTTTGCGATAAAAAAGGAGATTAAAGTGCCCAAGAACAATCTTATGCTAAATTGCCTTGGTTTTTCTATAGTAAAAGTTAGTGGTTATTAGTCCGTATTATTAGATGTGAAATACAAACGCTTAGCACGTTATAGAGGGTTGGTATCAAAGTCACTACCTACTACAGCATAGAGAACTACTATCCAAAGTCTGTCCATGAGTACTGGGTATTGATGAACATTTCTTTAGTAAGAAAGAAGGCTTTGCCACCACGCTTTGCGATCTGAGAAAGCATCGGATCTGTGATGTGGTTCGTGGTCGTAGTGAAGGGGATTTAAAAGGCTATTATCTTCATCAGTGACTTGGTAAAGAACGTGTTAAGGTTGTTTGAGCATGATTAAAACTGCCCTCTTAAATGGGAGATAGGCCAAGAGCCGAAAGAGCCTAGATTCTCTAATACGTGTGTTCTGGCTCCCCGACCTGGACTCGAACCAGGGACCTGCGGATTAACAGTCCGTCGCTCTACCGACTGAGCTATCAGGGATAAGAATTCGTTATTCTAAACACAGGAGAGTGTTTGGTCAATATTTTTAAGGTATTTGAATACTATTTTGTTAAATAAAACCTTATCTACAGTAATGTTAGAAAACAATCTCACCAAGATGAGAGTTATTTCTTGGTGAGGAGAGTATAGGAATATATTATTTTAAAATGCCAGTAATGGCAGCAATCACTGCATTCATATTATTTTTATTTAGCGCTGCAACACAAATGCGGCCACTGTCCACTGCATAAACGGAGTAATTATCCCTTAGTTGGTGTACCTGTTCTTTAGTGAGACCTGAAAAGGAAAACATACCATTTTGTTGAGCCACAAAACTAAAGTCATGTTGCGGCAAACTCTCTTTGAGTTGATTCACAAAGAGCACGCGCATTTCCTTAATACGGTTACGCATTGCGCCTAATTCCTTCTCCCAGAGCGCTCGGAGCTCTGCGTTACCAAGAACTGTGGCAACGATTTGAGCACCATGGGCTGGAGGATTAGAGTAGTTGGTTCTAATCACTCTCTTTAGTTGCGATAACACTCTACCAGCCTCTTCTTTAGACTGACAGGCAATATGGAATGCCCCGATTCTTTCTCCGTAAAGGGAAAAGGATTTCGAAAATGAATTGGATACAAAAGTCACTAGGCCAGCTGCTACAAATTTTTTAATTACCAGACCATCTTCATCAATAGATTTAGAAAAACCTTGATAGGCTAAATCAAGAAAAGGGACTAGATTTTTAGCTTTGACTATATCAATAATGGTGTGCCACTGATCATCGGTTAGATCCACGCCACTTGGGTTATGACAACAGGCATGAAGAACAATAATGGTACCCTGTGCGCAGGCATTCAGTTTTTCAATCATGCCGCTAAAGTTAACGCCATGACTTTTAGCATCGTAGTAGGGATAAGTATTTACCTTAAAGCCTGCTGACTCAAATAAAGCACGGTGATTTTCCCAGCTGGGGTCTGAAATTAATACTTCAGCTTGGCTATGGAATCGTTGCAGAAAATCAGCGCCGAGTTTCAAGCCTCCAGTACCCCCTAAGGCTTGCGCGCTCACAATCCTTTCTTCTTGTATGGCCTCAGAATCACTGCCGAAAACCAGTGCTTGAACTTCCTTGTTGTAAAGAGCCATTCCCTCGATAGGTTGGTAACCCCGAGGGAGTTGTTGACTATGAATCAGCGTTTCCGCCTGCTTCACACATTCTAAAAGAGGGACTTTACCGTTTTCATCGGTATAAACTCCCACGCCAAGATTCACTTTATGGGGGTTTTTGTCCGCATTAAACGCTTCAGTAATCCCCAAAATAGGGTCCTTAGGGGCCATTTCTATGTTTGCAAGTAAGTTATTCGACATCATGATCCTTAATGATATGATTAAACGTTATTTAATCGGATATTTTAGCAGTGATTCATACTTTCCCCAATAGTCCCTATCATCTCCATTCCCCCTTTGAGCCTGCGGGGGATCAACCTAAGGCCATCGATAAAATCATAGAAGGGATCCAGGACGGGTTACAGTTTCAAACCCTGTTAGGTGTCACAGGCTCGGGGAAAACTTTTACCATGGCCAACGTGATTGCAAGAACCGGTCGCCCAGCCTTTGTCATGGCTCCCAATAAAACCCTAGCGGCCCAACTTTACTCCGAATTAAGGGAGTTTTTTCCAGATAACGCTGTGGAATATTTTGTTTCCTACTATGATTACTATCAGCCAGAGGCCTATGTTCCTGCTCGCGACTTGTATATTGAGAAGGACTCCAGTATTAATGAACACATTGAGCAGATGCGTTTATCTGCTACCAAGTCCTTATTGGAACGACGTGATTGCATTATAGTCGCTACAGTGTCCGCTATCTACGGTATTGGAGACTTAGGGGATTATCATCAGATGATCCTGCACATTAAAGAACATGAAAGACTTGATCAACGAACTATTATTCAACAACTCACCATCATGCAATATACCCGTAATGAGCTGGAGTTTAAGCGCGGTATCTTTAGGGTGAGGGGAGATGTACTAGATATTTTTCCTGCAGAGAGCAGTGAGTTGGCCTTGAGGGTCACATTATTTGATGACGAAGTGGAATCTTTGATGCTCTTTGATCCCTTAACAGGTAAAACAGTTCAGCGTTTGGGACGCTTTACCATTTACCCATCAAGTCACTATGTCACACCAAGGGATACGGTACTCAAAGCCATTGAATCTATCAAAGTGGAGTTATCCAGTCGCATGGAGGAATTTGCACGAGATCATAAATTGGTGGAATTGCAACGCATCGAGCAACGCACTCGCTATGATTTGGAACTCCTGAATGAAATTGGTTTTTGTAAGGGAATTGAGAACTACTCCCGTCATTTCTCCAGACGACCCCCAGGGGATGCCCCGCCCACATTAATTGAGTATCTTCCTAAAGACACCTTGATGTTTTTAGATGAATCCCATGTCACTGTTCCTCAAGTGGGGGCCATGTATAAGGGAGACCGATCTAGAAAAGAGAACCTGGTTAATTATGGTTTTAGACTGCCCTCAGCCCTTGATAACCGTCCCCTGCGTTTTGATGAATTTGAGAAACTGATGCCGCAAACAGTATTCATCTCCGCAACCCCAGCGCGTTATGAAGCGGAGCACACTGGGCAGGTGATAGAGCAACTGGTACGGCCAACCGGCTTAGTGGATCCACAGATTGTGGTAAAACCCGCCACCCATCAAGTGGATGATTTACTCTCGGAAATTAAAGAGCGCATTATGATTGGGGAGAGAGTATTAGTCACCACCTTAACCAAAAGAATGGCGGAGGATTTAACAGAATATCTTGAGGAGAACACCATTAAAGTTAGGTACCTTCACTCAGATGTGGATACCGTTGAAAGGGTAGAAATTATCCGTGATTTAAGAAAAGGTTTGTTTGATGTGTTGGTGGGAATTAACCTACTGCGTGAGGGTTTGGATATTCCCGAAGTATCCTTAGTGGCTATTTTAGATGCTGACAAAGAGGGGTTTTTAAGGTCTGAGCGGTCCTTAATTCAAACCATCGGACGCGCGGCGCGCCACCTAAACGGTACAGCAATTTTATATGCCGACCGAATCACGGATTCCATGAAAAAAGCCATGGATGAAACTCATCGCCGTCGAGAATTGCAAATTGCCTTTAATACGAAACACGGTATTACACCCAAAGGCGTTACCAAAAAAATTAAGGATATTATTGAGGGTATTTATGATCCTGAGGTGGCAAGCTCCCTCTATGAAGAGATCAAACAAAAACAACACTTGGATTCCCTAAATGATAAAGAACTTAACCAGCGTTTAAAAGACCTTGAAAAACAAATGTTAAATGCCGCCAAAAACTTAGAATTTGAGAAGGCAGCAAAGTGTCGTGACGAAATTAAAGCCATTAAAGACTTTATGTTGTTGTGAACATTACTGTTGGCTAAGAAGTTTTCCTGGGTTCATGAGATTGAGAGGGTCTAAGGCAGTTTTAATGGTGCGCATTAATTTCATCTCAAGGGGACTCTTGTACTTGATTAAATCCTTGATTTTAAGTTGTCCAATGCCATGCTCAGCACTCAAACTACCACGGTATTCATAAACGAGGTCGTAGACTAAATCATTTATGGCTGAGCTTAAGGAGAGAAAAGTCTCTTTTTTCATGGTGCTGGGATTGGTGAAATTAAAATGCAAATTACCATCGCCAAGATGACCAAAACATACGGTGATCACCCCTGGGATTAACGCTCTGACTTGTGCGATGGCTCTGTCCACAAACTCAGATATGGCGCTAATGGGTAAACTGATGTCATGTTTGATGCTAAAGCCCTCAGTCTTTTCTGCTAAGGGAATATGTTCACGTACCGCCCAACATTGCATGATTTGTTGTTGATTGAGCGCTACCACCACATTACTAATTAAGTTGTTGTCTATACAATGCATAAAAATGTTTTCATGGGCTGTGGTGTGATGAAAGAATTCCAGTTCCACTAAAATCGCCCATTGGTTTTCTTGGTATGCTGGAATAGGCAGTGTTGGAAAGTGTTTACCCACCAAATGTAAGCATTCACTAGACATGATTTCAAAGGCGCTAATATTCTCGCCTACATGATTTTTTAAAAAAGACAAGGTGCTCACTGCTGAAGATAAACTATCGGCTGTGAGCCAATAGACCTCACGTGTGTGAGGCAAGGGCATTAGCTTTAAAGTGGCCGCCGTAATAAGCCCCAGCGTCCCCTCGGCACCTATAAAAAGTTGTTTTAAATCGTAACCTGAATTGTCTTTTCTCAGACCATTTAAAGCGGTCCATACGTCCCCGCTCGCCAATACCACCTCCAGCCCCATGACCAGGGAGCGCATATTGCCATAGCGAATCACCGCGCTGCCTCCCGCATTAGTGGAAATGATGCCACCCACCTGAGCACTCCCCTCGGAAGCCATGGACAAAGGAAAGAAGCGCTGGTGTTGTTGGGCAAGCAAGGCGAGATTTTCTAAGATCACTCCACTTTCCACGGTGATTGTATTGTTCTCTAAATCAATTTCTCTAATACGGTTTAACCTTGAAAGATTCACAATAATTGAGGGGATTGTACTAATGGGCACCGAGGCACCGCAAAGGCTCGTGTTGCCCGATTGAGGAACTATACTTAGTTGATATTGATGACAGAGTTTAACCAGTGTAGAGACTTCCTCAAGGCTATTTGGCAATACCACGGCGAGAGCGGATCCACTATAGCGGCCTCGCCAGTCTGTCTCATAGGATTGTTTAGCACTCTCATCTAAGATTACTTGATGAGCAGAAAACATGGCACAAAGATCCTCAATAAAGGGCATGATGACGGGCTTTAATAGTGTTCACTGTCTGATTAATTAATTTACGGGCAATACTCACCGGGTGGGGTAACAGAGGGAGCGCGTCTATACTAAACCACTTTGCGTCCTCAATTTCCTGAGGTTGGGGCACAATTGTTCCTGACACATAACGACAGGTAAAAGCCACCATGAGTGAATGAGGGAAAGGCCAGGATTGGCTGGTAAAGTATTCCACTTGGTCCACCACCACATTGACTTCCTCTTTTATCTCTCGATGAAGAGCCATTTCAAGACTCTCTCCCACCTCACAAAAGCCCGCAATGGCACTATACATGCCTGGCGCAAAATGAGGGCTGCGTGCCAATAAAATCTCCTGATCACGCACAATTAATCCCATCACCACAGGGGAGATACGCGGATAGGAGCGATAGTGACAGTTGGGGCATACTTTTGCTAATTCATGCTCATGATGGGTGTTTTCAGTAGCACAGGTGGGGCAGTAGCGATGAGTTCTGTCCCAATCAATGATTTGTAATCCCTTACCAATGAGAGCAATCAGCTCCTCATTAAGGAGCCCGAATAAACTTCTGAGTCCTATGAAACGGTAACCCATGGCTGGTATATAGGACTCATTCACTTCCAAGGCATAACAGCTAAGGTGCTGAGAGTCCAGTACCCTATGTTGACGTAGCATAAAGGGCTTACACTCCGCGAGGAGTTGACTGTCAGGTAAGGACGGATCCGTTTCACTCTCTGTCACCAACAGTTGATGACCCTGAAAAACAAAAAAAAGTTGATTAGCCATGTTTATCAATGATCGGGAATAAGATTAATTTTTTCTAACCATAGGGTAGCTTTACTGTCACTGGGAGCCCGCCAATCGCCTCTGGGTGAGAGTGACCCACCAGAGCCTACCTTGGGTGCATTAGCAATACAACTTCGTTTATACTGGCTCTGTTCAAAGAAGCGTTTTACAAAAATGGTAAGCCAGTGCTTAATGGTGGCAATATCATAAACGTTCTTGTGAAATAACGTAATTTCTGGCCATAAACCCTGATCCACATCATGCCATGCACACCAAGCCATGAAAGCTACCCGTTCCGGAGAAAACCCAAAGCGCGTTAAATAATATAAATGAAAATCCTGTATTTCATAAGGACCGATCACCTGTTCAGTGGATTGTACTTGACCACTGTGCTGAGCTGGAATAAGTTCTGGTGAAATCTCGCTGTGCACAATATGGTTTAATGTATTGCTTAACTCTTCAGTATGAGCGTAGTTTTCGGCCCACCATACTACAAGATGTTGCATCAGTGATTTGGGTACGCTGGCGTTGACATGATAGTGAGCCATGTGATCTCCCACACCATAGGTGGCCCAGCCAAGAGCTAGCTCACTCAAATCACTGGTACCCACCACCATTGCCTGCTTCATGTTAGCAATTCGAAACAAATGATTAGAGCGCTCACCCGCTTGGACATTTTCAAAGGTAATGTCAAAAACAGGCTGTCCCTCTGCAAAGGGGTGCCCCAAATCTTTGAGCATTTGCATACAGCTTGGTCTAATATCAACGATTTCTCTCGTGACACCCAAATGCTCTGTCAGCGTATTAAAAAACTCTATTGAACGATCACTGGTAGCAAATCCCGTTAAGCCATAAGCATAAATAGAGCTTCGGGACAGCGTTAGTCGATCCATGGCGGTCACAGCCACCAGAAGCGCATGGGTTGAATCCAGTCCCCCTGAAACCCCAATCACAAGATGAGTGAGTCCGGTAAAGCGGATTCGTGAAATCAATCCTTGCACTTGTATTTCAAAAACTTCCTGGCAACGCTGAGCTCTATCCTTCGCAGTATGTGGAACATAGGGAAAGCGCAGGGGCGGATGATCAAGAGCAATCACACTGTCCTCATGAAGCGCAAGAGAGAAACTAACTTCATTAAACTTGTCCAACTCAATCGCATTTAACTCTTGGCACTGAGCAAAGGTATTCTGCCGAATTCTCTCTTGCGTTAAGCGTTGTAAATCAATATCAGCAACGATTAATTGTGACTCTAAATAGTAACGAGTAGATTCTTTAATAATTTGCCCATAATCACAAATGATGCCATGACCATCCCAGGCAAGATCAGTGGTCGACTCCCCGATCCCAGCGGAGCTGTATAAATAAGCACTAAGGGTTCTGGCCGCAAGATTAGAGACCAATTGTCGTCGGTAGTCCGCCTTTCCAATAGAAGCATTGGAGGCAGACAAATTAGCAATCACTGTGGCTCCTGCGAGAGCTGCATAGGAGGAGGGGGGAATAGGAACCCAAAGATCCTCACAAATCTCTATGGCAATTTTTAGTTCTGGACAATTGATAGCAGAAAAAATGATTTTACTACCGAAGGGGACTTCTTCTCCTAGCACTGATATATATTCCACCACATCAGGATCGGCCGCAGAAAAATATCGGGCTTCATAAAACTCGCGGTTATTAGGAATATAGGTTTTAGGGACGAGTCCCATCAATTTACCTTGGCCTATTAACGCCGCACAATTAAATAATTTATTATGGTGTTGGAAGGGTAAACCCACAATAGACATGATGGGTAAGTGGGATGTTTCTCGAATAACATACTGCAACTGTTGCAGTGCTGAGCTAATTAGTGTGTGTTGATGAAATAAATCATCACAGCTGTAACCTGTAATACCTAATTCGGGAAAAACGATTAATCCCACCTGCTGAGTACAGGCCTCTTGAATGAGACGAATAATCTCTTTTGCATTAGCAGCCGGGTCCGCTAAAAAAACCCGAGGGGTGGCCACTGAGGTTCTAAAAAAACCATGATGGTAGAGATTAAAGTAGGGCAGTGTTTTCATATCTTGCATAGATTATTTTTTTGATAACTCGGGTTCTTGAGACTTATCCCAACCGCCACCTAGGGCGACCACTAATTGTACTCCAGCCACAAATTGTCTACTTTTAATTTGAATGGCGTTAATCTGACTGGTTAAGAGAGTGGCTTGTGCGGTGATCACATTTAAATAGTTGACTGTTCCGGCAATATACTGGCTACGGGTTAACTCTAAATTCTTCTTAGACAACTCCACCGCCTCGTTCTGAACAGATATCTCTCGGGTGAGAATGGCTGTAGCACTCAAATTATCTTCTACGTTTTGAAAAGCTGTGAGTACCACTTGCCGATAGTTAGCCACCGCCTGATCATATTGGGCCACGGCTTCACGATACCCACCCAATCGTTGTCCGCCATCGAAAATAGGTAAGCTGACACTAGGACTAATTCCCCAACCATAATTAGCAGGACCAATTAAATTGTTATAAATATTACTTTGGTAACCAATGTTACTTGTCAGATTAAAAGTCGGGAAAAACGCCGCCTTAGCCACCCCTATTTTAGCGCTAGCTGCTGCAGCACTTCTCTCTGCCACAGATACATCAGGACGTCTTTCAAGGAGCACGGACGGAACTGTAACGGGAATGGTTAAGTTAAAGTCTGTGAGATTCACTTTGTTTATTTTCAGCTCTGAGGGGGCTCGACCCACTAATACAGCTATGGCATGCTCTAATTGTGAGCGCTGAACTCCTAGGTCAATCATTTGTGTTTGCGCAGTTTTAAGCTGCGTCTGAGCTTGAATCAAATCAGTTTGGGCCGCCACCCCCTCATCAAAACGATTTTTAGTGAGCTCTATATATTGTTCATAAACGGTAATAGTGTCCTGTAACAACGATTCCTCTGTATCATCAGCACGCAGTTGAAAGTAGTCAGCGGCTAACTGACTTTGTAAGCTTAATCGGGTTGCTGCCACTTGGCTTGCGGAGGATTGCATGGAGGCTACATCCGCTTCAATTTGTCGTCTAATACCCCCCCATATATCAAGCTCCCAGCTCGATTGCATATTTAAGGAATGGCTATCAAAAATCCTTCCTGGACCAAAGCTAAAGGCTCCACTCGAAAAACGATTACGGTTAGTGGTCTCATTCAAGGTGAAACTCGGAAAAAGCGGAGCGGTGTCAGCGGTCACCAAGGCACGTGCTTGCCGTAAAGCGGCAAACTGTTGAAGCAGTGACTGATTACTGTGCTCCACCTGAGTTTCTAA
The DNA here is from genome assembly GCF_001431705.1 of Ferrovum sp. JA12. Taxonomy (NCBI): domain Bacteria; kingdom Pseudomonadati; phylum Pseudomonadota; class Betaproteobacteria; order Ferrovales; family Ferrovaceae; genus Ferrovum; species Ferrovum sp. JA12. The sequence continues at coordinate 626,895 of NZ_LJWX01000002.1, forward strand.
TTCATCAAGGGTTTTATCGTGGAAGAGTTGCCACCAATTACTGGGAATATTATTGTCGTTGGGCTCTGCCACTTTCCATCCCTTTGGTATAGTGAAACTCGATGGATTAGAGGCATCTGGTTTCACATAATCAGGACCCACCGCGCAACCTGTTAAGGCAGTCACCATGCTCATCAGTGTAATCAAACCAATGCTTTGCTTCATCATGAGGCCACTCTCTTACTTTTTAAAAGTCCAAAAAATCCATATTGTCTTAATCTATCTAAATAAATATAAACAACTGGGGTCGTATACAGAGTTAATATTTGACTGACAGTTAATCCTCCTACAATAGCTACGCCCAGAGGGCGACGCAACTCTCCGCCATCGCCAAAACCTATGGCCAAGGGAATCGCCCCTAACATGGCTGCTAGGGTGGTCATAATGATGGGTCTAAAACGCATGTTACAAGCCTCTATCACTGCCTCCTCCGCGCTTTTCCCAAGCCTCTCGGCCTGAAGAGCAAAGTCAATCATAATAATGGCGTTCTTTTTCACAATACCGATGAGCAGAATAACACCGATCAGACCAATTAAATCAAATTGCAGACCAGTGATTTCAAGCCCCAGCAAGGCTCCCACACCCGCTGAGGGGAGGGTGGATAAAATGGTAAAAGGGTGTACTAAGCTTTCATACAAAATTCCTAACACGATATAGACCGTAATTAAAGCCACAAGGATTAGGATTGGCTCATTAGATAAGGAACCAATAAATACCTTAGCTGTTCCCTGAAACCCTCCACGCACTGTGGAGGGCACACCAAGCTTAATGAACGTATCGTTAATTGCTTGAGTTGCCTGACCTAGGGAAACACCCTTGGGTAAGTTAAAAGTAATGGTGGTGGCAGGAAGGTCTCCTTGGTGGGAAACAGTCAAAGGAGTATTGGTTCTTCTAAAGCTAACAAAAGCCGACAAAGGAATAATAGCGCCGTTTCGTCCAGTCACGTAGGTTTCTTGAAGAATAGAGGGACCATTTAGATATTCTGGAGCAGCTTCCATAACCACTCGATACTGGTTGAGGGGATGGTAAATAGTACTAATAATCCTTTGTCCGTATAGATCGTTTAAGGTTTGATCGATGGCAAAGGTGTTAACCCCCAATTTGGAAGCAGTATCTCGATCAATATCCAACCATTGCTCTATCCCTTTATCCTCTTGGTCTGTGTTCACATCTGCTAAGGTGGGCAATTTTGATAAGGCATTTTTAATTTTAGGCGCCCAAAATCTGAGTTCCGTTAGGGTGCTGCCCTCAAGAGTATATTGGTATTGAGCATTACCCGTTCTACCACCAAAACGAAAATCCTGAATAGCTTGTAAATAAAGTGTTGCCCCTGATACGGCAACTAATTTTTTTCTGAGACGGGCAATCACTTCATCGGCACTCAAATGTCTTTCTGACTTAGGTTTCAAAATAATAAATACATTGGCCGCATTGCGCGCTTCTCCCCCGGTAAAACCAATGACGTTTTGGGTTTCAGGATCTGCTTTGCAAATATTAATTAATTGAATCATCTTATCGCGCATGGCCTGAAAGGAAATATCTTGATCAGCCTGAACTCGGCCAATAATTCTTCCTGTGTCCTGCTGCGGAAAAAACCCTTTAGGTACCACCGTGAAGAGATAAAAATTCAAACCAATCACCAGAAATAAGGATAACAACACCCATCTTTTTCTTTTTAAGGCCCAGCTGAGAGAGCGTGAATAATAAAGACCTAAATGATCGATTTTCTCTAACCATTGTTTGAGTTTACTGACCTCTTTAAGAGGGGTATTGACTGGTTTTTTTAAAATTCTGGCACACAACATGGGCGTTGTAGTGAGGGATATGACCAGTGACACCAAAATGGCTACTGACAGCACCACGGAAAACTCACGAAAGATACGTCCCACAAGTCCACCCATTAATAATAAAGGAACAAATACAGCAACGAGAGAAATACTGATTGAGATGACAGTAAAGGTCACCTCTTTAGCGCCCCGAGTGGCTGCGTCAATAGGCTTTAAGCCTTGCTCTATATAGCGTGAGATATTCTCAAGAATGACGATAGCATCATCCACCACAAAACCCGTTGAAATGGTTAATGCCATTAAAGATAAATTATTTAAACTGTAACCCAATAAGAACATCACGCCAAAGGTACCTAAAATAGACACTGGAACAACAATACTCGGAATAAAGGTGGCATTGCCTTCGCGCAAAAAAACATAAACCACGAGGACCACCAATAATGTGGAAATCAATAGCGTTATCTCCACATCAAAGAGTGATCCTTTAATGGTAGGAGTTCTGTCCATCACGATTTTAAGGTTAACGGCGGGCGGAATGGATGCTTGTATTTGCGGCATGGCATCCTTGATATGTTGAACCGTATCAATGATATTAGCATTAGGTTGTCGGCTGACAATCACAATAATAGCTCTGTGACCATCAGCAATACCCAAATGTCGACTGTCTTCCACATCGTCAATAACCGTAGCCACATCGGATAAACGAACTGGATTGCCATTTTTATACGTGATGATTAAATCACGGTATTGTGCGGCACTCATAACTTGATCGTTATCTCTAATTTGCCAATGATAACGATTATTAGCAAAAAAACCCTTAGGTCGAAACACATTATTGGCATTAATAGCTGACCGAACCGATTCAATACTGATTCCGTAACGATTAAGAGACGGCGGATTTAATTCTATTCGCACAGCAGGCAGTGAACTCCCACCAATCGTCACTTGGCCAACGCCATCTACCTGTGATAATTTCTGGGCCACAATAGTGGATGCCGCATCGTAAACAGCTCCGGCGGTTAAGGTTTCTGAAGTCATAGAAAGAATCAGTATCGGCGCATCGGCTGCATTAAATTTTTTATAAATAGGATTATTGGGTAAACCCGTCGGCAGATTAGTACGCGCGGCATTAATCGCTGCCATCACATCTCTTGCGGCACCATTAATATCTCGATCTAAGTCAAACAACAGGGAGATATTAGTGGAGCCTGAGGTACTGCTTGAGGTCACTTCTGCAACCCCTGATATTTGACTCAAGGTTTTTTCAAGAGGAGTAGCTATGGTAGAGGCCATGGTGTCTGGATTGGCACCAGGCAATGCCACTTGAACAAAGATTGCTGGGAAATCCACTTGCGGCAAAGGAGCGACAGGCAATAATACAAAGGCCACAATACCTGCTAAAGCGATGGCGGCAGTGAGCAGGGTGGTGGCGACGGGCCGCAATATAAATAATTTAGTGATATTCATGATGCTTGTTTTTTAACAAACAACCGATCAAGCGTTAAATAAATCACAGGGGTAGTGAAAAGCGTTAAAAGTTGACTCACTAACAAGCCCCCCACCATAGCCAAACCCAGGGGTTGCCTTAACTCGGAGCCTACTCCCGTGCCAAGCATTAAGGGAATAGCAGCGAATAAGGCACTTAAGGTGGTCATTAAAATCGGACGAAAACGAAGTAAACAGGCTTGATGAATAGCTTCCTGCGCAGTTTTTCCTTGATGGCGCTCGGCATCCAAAGCAAAGTCAATCATCATGATGGCGTTTTTCTTAACGATACCGATTAATAAAATAATGCCAATAATGCCAAGAATACCTAAATCATTGCCAGAGATGTAGAGAGCGAGTAAGGCGCCCACGCCAGCGGAGGGTAGTGTCGATAAAATAGTGATGGGATGGATATAGCTTTCATATAAAACACCTAAGACTATGTACATGGTAACGATGGCCGCAAAAATTAACCACAGGGTACTTGACAGCGAAGATTTAAAGGCTTTTGCAGCCCCTTGAAAATGGGTTTCAATGCTGCCTGGTATATGAATTTTAGTTTCAGCATCTTGTATGGCATTCACTGCTTCACCAAGTGAATACCCTGTCTTCACGTTAAAAGAAATAGTAGTAGCAGGAAACTGCCCTAAATGATTGACGGATAAATGACTGGGTTTCACAGTGGTTTTCACCAAGGAAATCAAAGGTACCTGTACGTTATTGAGTCCTGATATATAGAGATCGCTTAATTGATCAGGATTTTTTCTGAAGGCAGGATCGGTTTCTAGTATAACTCTGTATAAATTTGATTCAGTGAATATAGTGGATACCATTCTCTGGCCATAAGCATCGTACAAGGAGTTGTCAATGTTAGCCACACTCACCCCTAAGCGCGAAGCCGTATCACGGTTAATTTCTACGAAATTTTGTAAACCCTGATTCTGAATGTCGGAAGCCACGTCCTGTAATTCGGGGAGCTGTTGTAGCTGATCGGTTAACTTTGGTGTCCATTCATCAATGTCAGATTGTTTGGGACTACTTAAAGTAAATTGATATTGAGTGCGACTAACATTGTCTTCAATAGTGATGTCTTGAATGGGCTGAAAATAGACCTTGATATCAGGGACATTTAATAGTTCTTTATTCAAACGATTGATGATCACAGACGCGGATTCGTGATGTTGTCGTTTATTTAAAGGTTTGAGATTAATCAGCAATCGTCCCGTATTAAGGGTGGTATTAATACCATCAACGCCAATAAATGAACTCAAATCTTCCACATCAGGATCCTTGAGTAGGGTGTCAATGGCCATACGTTGCCGCGACTGCATATTCGTAAAAGATACATTTTGCGGCGCTTCGGTAATGCCCTGGATAATGCCTGTGTCTTGTGTTGGGAAAAATCCTTTAGGAATTAATAAATACAACACCACTGTGAGCGCTAAAGTAGCTAAAGCTAACCATAAAGTCTCTTTCTGGTGCTGAAAAACATACTTCAGCGCTTGATCATATTTTTTCACCATAAAGTCTTGCCAACGATGAAATTGTTGAATAAGCGGCCAATATTCCAAATTATCATTTTTCTTACCCAGTAGCCGGGCACTCATCATGGGTGTGAGAGTGAGCGATACGAAAGCAGAAATAACAATGGCGATAGCGAGAGTAATGGCAAACTCCTTAAACAAGCGACCGATCACATCGTGCATGAATAACAAAGGAATTAATACCGCCACTAAAGATACGGTTAATGAAATAATGGTGAAGCCAATTTGCTTGGCACCTTTGATAGCCGCTTGATAGGGTGGCTCTCCTTGCTCAATAAACCGTGTAATGTTTTCAATCATCACGATGGCATCATCGACCACAAAACCGGTGGCAATGGTAAAAGCCATCAGAGTTAAGTTATTGATGCTAAAGTGAATCAAATACATAACACCAATAGTCCCAATTAAAGACAGAGGAACTGCAATACTCGGAATCAGCGTGCCAGATATACTACGTAAAAATAAAAAGATGACCATCACCACTAAGCAGATGGCCAGTAATAATTCAAATTGAATATCCTCCACTGAGGCGCGAATGGTAGTGGTGCGATCGGTAATCACCCTCATGTCCATGGAACTGGGCATAGATTCTTTAATGCCGGGCAAGATTTCCTTAATGTCATTGACCACATTAATCACATTAGCGCCGGGTTGCTTTTGGATATTTAGTATGATGGCGGGAGTTTTATTCATCCATCCTGCCAGTTGATCATTTTCCGTGCCATCAATGATAGTAGCTACATCCTCTAAACGAATGGGATTAGCATTTTGATAACCAACGATTAATTTTGCATAGTCGCTTGCACTGTGCAGTTGGTCATTCGCATCAATGCTAATGGAGCGTTCTGGGCCATCAAAACCTCCCTTAGCGATTCTCATATTATTTGTAATAATGGCCGTGCGAATATCCTCAAGATTTAATTTCATATTGGCCAGCGACACAGGATTTACTTGCACCCTCACAGCTGGCCTCTGTCCCCCTGCAATACTCACCATGCCAACGCCAGAAATTTGGGATATTTTTTGCGCAACCCGAGTTTCCACCCAATCCTGTAATTCCCTAAGACGCATGTCTTTGGCCGTAACCGCCAGCGTTAAAATAGGAGCGTCTGCGGGATTTACCTTGTTATAAATAGGGGGCATGGGTAAGTCGGTGGGTAGAAATGTAGTAGCAGCATTGATGGCCTCTTGGACTTGCTGTTCATCCACGTCAATATTGGTGTTTAAGGAAAACTGTAGGGTAATAACCGAGGCGCCACCGCTGCTGGTTGAGCGCATTTGTGTGAGCCCTGACATTTGCCCTAGTTGTCTCTCCAGGGGGGCCGTAATCGTGGACGTAGTTACCTCGGGTCCTGCGCCAGGATATAAAGTGACCACCTGAATGGTTGGGTAATCCACTTCAGGCAGAGCTGACAAAGGTAAAAATCGCCACGCTGTGATGCCGGTGATCAAGATGGCTAGCATCAATAAGCTAGTGGCCACGGGTCGTTCAATAAAAACCTTAGAGAAATTCATGCTCTCTTGATCCTAGATGGTTAATCTTAATGGTTAAAGAGAGTTTGCAACCTTCACCTGGGCACCATCTCTTAAGTTATCTATACCGTCTTTGATAACAATATCACCTTGTTTTAAGCCAGAATCTACCACCGTTTCTCTATCATTGGAGGGGCCAACAATTACCTGTTGAACTGAGACCGTATGCTTATCTGGATGATAAATATAAACATAAGGACCACTGCTACCCTGTTGAATGGCGGCTGCAGGGATAATTAAGGCATTGGTAATAGTTTCTATTAATATTCTGGCGTTAACGAATTGATTAGGAAAGAGTTTAAACTCTTGGTTATCAAAGTTGGCGCGCAGTTTTACCATACCTGTGGTGGTATCAACGAGGTTATCTACGGTAATGAGAGACCCTTCAGTAATGAATTGGGTATTGTTTCTGTTCCATATTTGTACGGGTATTTTTTGTTGCGATTTGAGTCGTAACATTAACTTAGGAATAATATCTTGAGGCAATGGAAAAATCACTGTAATGGGATCCAATTGCGTCAAAGCTACTATACCGTTAGTGTCTGCTGCATGAACAATGTTCCCCAAGTCCACCAAACGTAAACCCAGACGTCCGGAGACAGGGGCTGTGATATGGCTGTAGATTAACTGAAGTTTAGCGTTATCCACCTGTGATTTATCGGTTAGAACAGTGCCCTCGTATTGAACCACGAGATATTTTTGCGTATCCAGTTGTTGGCGGGGGATCGCTCCTTTTGCAGAGAGTACGGTGTAGCGTTTAAAGTCTAATTTCGCATTATTAAGAAGTGCCTCATCATGCTCCAATTGTCCTTGAGCCTGCTCTAACTGTACTTGGTAGGGGCGGGGATCAATATCTACGATGGGGTCACCTTCTTTAACTAATTCACCTTCCTTAAAGTATATTTTAACGATCGCCCCATCCACACGGGAGCGAACAGTCACATTGTAAACGGGAGTGACTGTGCCAAGCCCTGTTACCCAAACAGGAAAGTCCGCTTGTTTGGTTTTAGCGATCACCACGGGTGGAATAGGGCGGGTGTGCTGCTGTGCCGCCTCTTTAGCCAAATGACTTTTATGGTGAAAATACCCCCAAAGGGCGACACCACCAAGACAAAACAGGATAATTTTCTTTTGGATAGATAACGATCTAACGTATTGAATAAGTTTCATATCAAGCCTTAATGATTAATTGTCTGCAAGCGAAAGTCGTCTTCTAAGGTGGTTTTGGTTACCTGAAAAGGAACCGGACCATCAGCTTCGGCATTGATGAATTGATGTGCGTAAGGATTAGAGGAGTTGACCATGCTCTGCGGGTCTCCCATCGCCACCAGTCTCCCTTCGCTAATGAGATAAATATAATCTACAACTTTAAGGGTTTCGCTCACATCATAGGTCACTACAATTGAGGTAATTCCAGTACTATCATTAAGATGACGAACTAGTTTGGCCACAGCATTCAAAGAGATGGGGTCGAGCCCGGCAAAGGGTTCATCATAAATGGCCACAGTAGGGTCCATGGCTATGGCCCTAGCAAGACACACGCGGCGGTTCATTCCACCTGACAGCTCCGCCGGGAAAAGATCCTTAGCGCCTCTAAGTCCCACAGCTTCAAGCTTCATGTACACTAAATCACGAATCATTTTCTCAGGCAAACGGGTATGTTCTCTTAAGGCAAAGGCAATATTTTCAAAAACCGTTAAATCACTGAACAAACCACCTTGTTGAAACATCATACCCATTTCTCTACGCATGGCGTAGAGTTCGCTGTCACTCATTTCATGGACCACGCGCCCATTAAATCTCACCGCCCCTTTAAGAGGCTTTAATTGCCCACCAATGATTTTTAATAGGGTGGTTTTACCGCAACCGCTATTACCCAATATGGCACTAACTTTGCCCTCAGGAATCACTAAGCTGATTCCTTGCAGAACTTTGCGCTGACCGTAATGAAAATGCAGATCTTCTATTTCTATTGCTGTAGACAATTCATTTATCCATAAAAAATAGTTTGGTGGCAAACAATAGGCTCATCATACCGATGATAGAGGAAGATTTCTAGCTAACTCCTTTATTTATAATGTAAAAATAAGAAAATATTTTATTTTTTTACTTTGCTTTTATGACCAATCAATCGTAAAATAATTGATTATTATTATTATAAATAAATAAAACTATTATAATTAAAGACTTATTTTAAATAATGACTAATTCATTACAAACAAAACCTATACATCAAGACCTTGCCAAAGATTTGGCTATCTCAGCTCAGCAGTTGGTTATCTTACAATTACTCTCCTTAGCTTACTTGCAGATCAGCAAATCTCAGCTATTACAATGCCTTAATCAATTTCACATCCTTGAACAAGCACCTGTTGTTATCGACAACGAGACTTTTCAGCAGGATATTGATACCTTGATTAAGGTTGGATACATTCAAGTCCAGTCAAGTAAGCTCTATTGTGAGATGGTCTGCGCTGAAAAAGTTCTCCGTTATTTAAAAAAATATCCCGATAAAGCCACTTACTTTACCACCATCAAGATGGTATTTAAGATAGCAGACTATAAATATGGTTATTTTGTTCGACACTTTAGTGAGGGGGTCAGAGACCTGAGGTTGGCTTTATACGCTGAAAAGTATGAAGATTTCTCTAAATTAGCACAAACCATACAAAGTTATTTTTCAAATGAATGGCGTAATCGCAACCCTTATCTGAATATTTTCGATAATCCCTTTGACGCAGATCTTTTCGATTCCCTACCCAATGATATTTCATTAACTATTGCAGCGACTATTCTGGCGATTCGTGTCAATCGACTAGAAAACTGCGTGGCACCACTCGCCTGGCTGAGAGACAGGGCAAAATTGGCAAAAGAGGAGCAGCGGGCTTGGTTTGCCGCGGTGCTCTGCGAGCCCATGGTTCTTAGAGGTCATATTGATGAGGCGGTGGCGCTCTCTAAATCAAAAAAATCTCCTGAATTACCCACTCCCATTGAGGGACTAGCAGGGGTTTTAAAGGGTGACTTCACTCATGCGCAGCTCATTTTTGACAGTTATTTAAAAGAGGCCAAAAAAGGGATTGATCTCAGAAAACTTGGCATGGCAGGACTCTCTGGTGCATCTTACGTCATCTCCCTGATTACCTCCTCAGACCCAAAAAAAGTTGAAAAAGCTACCGCCCATATCGGCTCAGTTATGAAGACGGGTTCTTCTATGCTCTCCGTCTATGCGGCCTTAGGTCGTACAGCTCGGGCCAGCTCTACCCTAGTCGCCAGGAAAGTGGATGAACGAGTTGATATCTCTGAGCGTGATTCTTTGGGATTGTTATTTCATTCCTTGGAGCTTTGGTGGATAGACGGCTCCACTGATGTCATTGATAGAGACAGGATAAGAGAATTAGCCCTAAAAGCAGAAAAGAACGGTTACCGATGGGTGGCTGCGGAGGCCAATACGCTGCTAGGGAATATGGATTCTGAAATTCATAATGATAAAGGACATAAACTTCATTATGAATTAGGAACCAAAAGCTTGTTGAATGCAGTACGTCGTCAACCCATGTGGGAGAGGGCGTTAAGTGCCTTAGAAAAATTTGGTTCTGACTTTACCAATATCTCAAGCCAAATCAAATCCAGCCGTTTTATTTGGCACTTAACTTATCAAGATAATGGTGCACGCTGCCTCCTTGAAGCTCGAGAACAAAAGAGGGTGGGGAGTGGTGCGTGGGGCACTAGTCGTGCTGTATCCATTAATCGATTACTCACTGTACAACAGGAGATTGATGGTCTATCAGAACAAGATCGCGCAGTGATTGCGATGATTCGTGTGGCAGAAAATAATGCAAAAAGTACAAATAAAAAGCTAGATTTTCTGCCGGCCTTATCTTTACTGGTGGGTCATCCTCTGCTTTTTTGGAGTAATAAGAGTAATGAACAAGTTACATTAGTTAAAAGTTATCCTGAAATAAATGTGTCTCTTGATAACCAACACATTTGCATTCAAATTACTCCGACTTTTAGTGAAGGTGAGCGCTTTAAATTAATCCGTGAAACCAAAAATCGTTTACGAATTATTGAAGCGCATCCTGATCATGAAAAGCTATTAAATATAATTGATCAAAATGGTTTAGTTGTTCCTTTAAGTATGGAGGAGCGAGTTAAACTCATTCTTGACTCACTGTCTAATAAGTTGGTTGTCCGCTCTCAAATTGGTAAAGGGAATATCAGCATTCAAGCTGATCACTTTCAACTTTATATTCTTTTATCACCAGCAGCAACTGGTCTTAATGTTGAATTAATAGTGATGCCTGATGGTGAAAAAGGAACTATATTCACACCAGGGTTAGGTCTTGAGTATATAGACAGTCACCACAGTACAGAGGGTGATAAATTTCAGATTAAGCGTAATTTATCGCAAGAAGTGGATGCTGCCGAAGAGGTGTTTAAACAGTGTCGTCCTTGGCTAAAAGAGGTGGATGAAACACTCTTCACCGGAACCACGCCTCACGTGTCAGCCGCCTGTGAACTGCTGATTACCTTGAAGGAATTTGGAGAGCGCGTACAATTGCGCTGGCCTGAGGGTGAAACAATTAAAATTTCAGGGGAAGCGGACGCCTCCCAGCTTTCTTTAAGTGTGACCTCTCAAGGAGATTGGCTTGGGGTAAATGGCCAATTAGTCATCGATCAAGATAATGTGATTGAACTCAAAGACTTACTTCAAGCCTCTGCGGTGCAAGAGAGCCGCTTTGTACCACTTAAAAACGGACAGTATATTGCACTCAGCGAACAGTTATTAAAGCGCGTCAAGGATTTAGATGGTTTATCGGAAAAAGATACCCATGAAATTCGTATTCATGCGCTAGCGGCCACTGAGTTATCCAAGGTGGTTAATCTAACTGAAAGCACACAAACCGATACCGGTTGGCGTCACCTATTAGAGCAAAGGGATAGCCTGACACAATGGTATCCTGTTTTGCCAGACTCCCTCCAAGCCGAATTAAGAGATTATCAGTTGGTTGGCTTTGAGTGGCTAGCTCGCCATGCCAAGGCAGGTTCTGGGGCCTGCTTGGCTGATGACATGGGGTTAGGTAAAACACTGCAAACTCTGACACTACTGTTACATCGAGCCAGTGATGGACCGGCTCTAGTTATTGCCCCCACCTCAGTATGTGGCAACTGGCTCAGTGAAGCCCAGAGATTTGCTCCATCACTGAATATTCGATGGCTTGGCACAAGCTCTAAAGATAAATTTTATCTTGAGGCAGGGCCAGGAGATCTTATTATCATGAGCTATACCTTATTTCAGCAAGAGGGAGAGAGTTTAGCGCAAAAAAGATGGTCTACGGTGGTATTAGATGAAGCGCAAGCCATTAAAAACTCGGGGACTAAACGCTCCCAGGCAGCGATGAAGTTAAACGCTCATTTTCGTTTAATTACCACGGGAACCCCCATAGAGAATCATTTGGGCGAGCTGTGGAATTTATTTCGATTTATTAACCCTGGTTTATTGGGATCTCACGACTCCTTTAATGATCGCTTTGCCATTCCTATTGAAAAAAATAACGATTCAGAAGCCCGTGAGCGCTTGCGACGCTTGATTCAACCCTTTATTTTAAGAAGAACCAAATCTCAGGTTCTCTCAGAACTACCCCCACGTACTGAGGTGACTATTACCCTTGATCTATCACCGGAAGAGCGCTCAATGTATGAGGCAGTGAGACAAGAAGCTCTTGAAAAAGCAACCCCCACCAATGATGACCATCCTAACCGTATTCGGGTACTGGCTGGCATTATGAAGTTAAGAAGGGCCTGTTGTCATGGTGCTTTAATTCTTCCTCAATTATCCTGGCAATCAGTCAAAATCAATGCCTTGGTGGAAATTATTGAAGAATTAAAAGACAGTGGTCACCGTGCCCTCATTTTTAGCCAGTTTGTGGATTTCTTAAGTCTTATAAAACAAGCCATGGAAGAGAAGGGGGTTAGTTACCTGTATTTAGATGGCAGTACCTCCGTTCAAGACCGTGTTAAGCGCGTAAAAGCTTTTCAGGAAGGGGAGGGAGACGTGTTTCTTATTAGTTTAAAAGCAGGTGGGGTAGGCCTTAATTTAACCGCCGCTGACTATGTAATTCACATGGACCCTTGGTGGAATCCGGCCGTAGAGGATCAAGCCTCGGACCGTGCACATCGCATGGGACAAACTAGGCCTGTTACCATTTATCGTTTGGTGACCAAGGATACCATTGAAGAAAAAATTGTGGCCTTGCATGAGCGCAAAAGAAACCTAGCAGATAGTCTGTTAGAGGGGGCTGGAGAAGTGAGTAGCATTTCCACGGAAGAACTTATTCGACTTTTACAAGAAGAGCCCCTCAAGTGATATTCAAGGGGGCTTATCCTGTTGACTAACCCATTAAAGGTTTGTAGCGGATACGTTTAGGTTTCGCCCCTTCCTCACCTAAACGTCTTCTCTTGTCTTCCTCATATTCATGATAGTTACCCGCAAAAAATACCACCTGCGAATCCCCTTCAAAAGCCAAAATATGAGTAGCAATACGATCTAAAAACCAGCGATCGTGAGAGATGACAATCACTGAGCCAGCAAACTCTAACAAAGCATCCTCTAATGCACGTAGGGTTTCTATGTCAAGGTCATTAGAGGGTTCATCCAGCAGTAAAACATTACCCCCTTGAATTAAGGTCTTGGCCATATGTAAACGCCCGCGCTCGCCACCTGAGAGATTACCTACCATTTTTTGCTGGTCGCCACCTTTGAAATTAAAGCGTCCTATATAAGCTCGGGAGGGTGTTTCATAGCGTCCTACGGTGAGAATATCCGCTCCTCCAGAGACCTCTTCCCAGACGGTTTTTTTGTTATCCAAAATATCGCGTGATTGATCCACATAGGCAAGATTCACCGTGGCCCCTAAAACAATCTCGCCACTATCCGGTTTCTCAAGACCCGTGATCATCTTAAAGAGAGTGGATTTACCAGCTCCATTGGGACCGATGACCCCCACAATGGCTCCGGCGGGGATCGAGAAACTGACATTATCAATAAGCAATTTCTTATCGAAGGATTTGCTGACGTTTTTAAATTCAATAACTTGATCGCCTAACCTTTCGCCTACTGGAATAAAGATTTCTTGAGTTTCATTGCGTTTTTGGTATTCCTGTGAACTCAATTCATCAAAGCGAGCGATCCGGGCTTTAGATTTAGCTTGTCGACCTTTGGGGTTTTGTCTTACCCAGGCTAATTCTTTTTGAATGGCTTTTTGGCGAGCAGATTCCTGAGCATCCTCTTGCTTGAGGCGGTCTTCTTTTTGTTCTAACCAACTGCTGTAATTACCTTTCCAAGGAATACCCTGACCGCGGTCGAGTTCTAAAATCCATTCAGCCGCATTGTCTAGAAAATAACGATCGTGGGTGACGGCCACCACGGTACCTGAAAAGCGGTGTAAAAACTGTTCAAGCCAGTCTACGCTCTCGGCATCCAAATGGTTGGTGGGTTCATCTAACAATAACATATCAGGTCTTGAAATAAGCAAGCGACACAGGGCAACGCGACGTTTTTCACCTCCTGATAAGTGGCCGATTTTAGCCTCCCAAGGAGGAAGTCGTAGAGCGTCAGCGGCCACTTCCATTTGAAGTTCTGCACTATGACCGTCCGAAGCACTTAATATGGCCTCCAGCCTTGCTTGCTCTTGCGCTAGGTGATCAAAATCCGCATCTGGCTCGGCATAGGCTGCATAGACTTTTTCAAGTAGGGCTTTAGCGGTAATCACTTCGCCTAAACCCTCTTCAACGGCTTGTCTTACGGTGAGTTCTGGGTCAATTTGTGGCTCTTGAGAGAGATAACCAATAGAAATATCAGGCATAGGAGTGGCTTCACCCTCTATTTCCTTATCTAACCCGGCCATAATTTTCAGCAAAGTGGACTTACCAGAGCCATTAAGACCTAAGACGCCAATTTTAGCACCCGGAAAAAAGCTTAAAGAAACATCCTTTAAAATTTGTCTTTTGGGTGGCACAATTTTGCCAACTCGATTCATGGTAAATACGTACTGAGCCATAACTGCTATCCTTAAGAATCATGTATAAATATGTAAAACACTGTTAATCTGGAACCAGTTTCGCTGGCATATCTCTAAAGATATGAAATAATACTTGAATAATAGAACATCGTTGGAGGTTATATGAATTTATTTACACGGTCTCTTGTAATCGTTGCTCCAGTAGCCT